>CAKUFS010000004.1 GCA_934648845.1 uncultured Eggerthellaceae bacterium | reverse complement strand
CGGCCGGGAATCGCGAAAAAACGGCGGGAAGGCGCATCGGGGAGATAGAAACCTCAGTTAATCAGCGCTTCCCTAGAGGAACCCGAATCCCTTAGAATGCAACGAGACGACGAGAAAGGACGATGCCATGCCGAACCCGACCGCCAAGTACACCGACGAGTTCAGACGGGAGACCGCCGACTACATCATCTCGACGGGCAGGCCCACCGCGGCCTGCTGCAGGGAGCTGGGGCTCAGCCCCAAGACCGTGGACAAGTGGGTCGCCAAGCGGCGCCGCGAGATATCCGGCGAGCCCGACCCCGAAGCCGGCGCGCGCGAGCTGCGCGAGGCCAAAAAGCGCATACGCGAGCTCGAGATGGAGAACGCGTTCCTAAAAAAAGCCGCGGCCTTCTTCGCCAGGGAGCAGGGGTAGCCGCGCGCTACCGGCTCATGCTGGCGGAGAGGGCCTCCTTCCCCGTGAAGCTGATGGCCCGCGTGCTGGGGGTGAGCCGCTCGGGCTTCTACTCGTGGCTGGCCGCCGGGCGCCCGGAAGACGCCTGGGCGGCCGAGCGCGACGCCGTGATGCGCGTGTGGCTCGAATCCGACCGCCGCTTCGGGTTCAGGTTCGTGCACGCGATGCTGCCGCCGGAGCTCTCGCACCTGACGCGCTACCGCGTGCTCAGGCTCATGCGCGAGCTGGGCATACGCGGCTGCACGCCCAACGCCAGGAAGCGCACCACGATCCCCGACCCCAAGGCCCGCCCGCGCCCCGACCTGGTGCGCCGCGACTTCACGAGCCCCGTTCCCACCTACAAGCTGGTGGGCGACATCACCTACCTGCGCACCGGGCAGGGGTGGCTGTACCTGGCCACCGTGATCGACCTGTGCACGCGCATGGTGGTGGGCTGGTCGCTGTCCGAGCGCATGACCGCCGACATCGCCGTGGCGGCGCTGGAGTCGGCCAAGTCGCGCGGCTACGTGGCGGGAAACGCCATATTCCATAGCGACAGAGGGGCCCAGTACACCAGCCGGCTCCTCGCGGAGTGGGCGCGCGACAACGACGTGCGCCTGTCGTGCGGCCGCACCGGCAGCTGCCACGACAACGCCGTGGCCGAGTCGTTCTTCGCGACCCTGAAGAACGAGATGTACTACCGCAGGAGTTTCCCGACCCGCGATGCCGCCAAGCACGCGGTGATCGGGTTCATAGAGGCCGACTACAACCGCAGGCGGCCGCACTCGACCATCGGCTACCAGATACCCGCGAAGGCCATGGAAGCCTTCTTCGAGCGGACCAGGCCGACCGCAGGGGAGCTTCCCGTGGCCGCGTAAATCCTCGAGCTTCCGTGTCCGAAATCTTGACACAGGTCACATCGCTTGCTTTCCCGATGCCAGGCGCGTCGCCCTCGCGGACGCCGTCGCGCGATTGCTTGGGTCCGGCGAGCTCCCGGGCATCCCTCCACCGCACGCTTCGGTCCTTCAGCCCATCGGCGATTTGCTGCGCCGTCACGCTCTCGATGCGCCCCGTCTCAACGAATGCGGGCGGCTCGCCCGCGGGCGCGGTGTTCTCGAAGCGCCGCAGCGTGATCTCCCAGCCGTCGGGGAAGTGTATCCCGCGCTTGCCGAATGACGTTGATGGCTCGTAGCCCGTGTGGAAGTGATAGCTCGACACATCGACCCGCTCACCTCCGACCTCGATGAACGTGCCCTTGACGAGCTTGACGTCCCAGAACTCCTGGCGCGTGACCTGCCAGTCGTAAACGTTGATCCACGGCTAGTTCGCGTAGCTGCATTTCTGCCGCTCTTGGCTTTGCTGTTCCTGAGAATTCTCTTCCATGGGTGCCGCCTTTCCTCGATGATGGTATTGGCCTTGTTTGTTATATAGGCGGCATCGGCCCTTTCGGAACAGACTCTGGCGACAATGCCGTAGGCTTCTTGCGCAGCTGTTTTCGCGCGACCGCGTTCGGCACTCGGGCAAGTGCGGGAAGCGTACCGAAGCCCGCCCCGGGCGCAAGTGCGGCGCTTGTTGGCGACCCCCGCGTTCGGTATGATGTACGCATCGGGATAATGCGAAGCGGAGAAGGGGAGAACATGGGCGATGTAGCGGAAAGCGACTGGAAGCTGTTCCGAAAGAGGCTTCCCGGCTGGCAGGAACGCTATATGGAGAGGCTTATCGGCGAGTACATGGAAATCTTGGGCGGCGAAGGCCTCGCATCCGAGAGGTTCTGGGCGCTGGAGGAGCGCATTCGCGAGGACAAGAGGCGGCCGGGTGTGGTGGTACGCAACGTCCGCCGCAGCACGATGCGCGATGAGATCGCCCGCCTGGTCCTTGACGGCGCGATTGCCCTCGACGACCTCGACGGCTTCACTGACGGCGTTACGGGCTATGTCCGTTGCCGCCTTGAATGGCGCGAGTGGGAAGAGCGGGAAGGTTAATTGCCATCCATTCCACGATACCTCCTTTTCGGACATTCCGTTTGCAGTTTCGGGATATCTGGCACCACGAGGCGTTCGACTTCACGAAATGGCTTGCCGAAGAACCCAACCTGAAGCTGTTGAGTGCCGCCGTTGGCATCGAACTCGAGCTCATCGAGACCGAGTCGTCCGTTGGAGCGTTCAGCGTCGACATCTATGCGCAGGAAACCTGAACCGGGCGCAAGGTCGTCATTGAAAACCAGCTCGCGCCTACCGACCACGACCATTTGGGCAAAGCCATCACCTATGCGGCCGGCAAGGGTGCCGAGGTGGTCATTTGGGTGGTGGAACAAGCGCGTGACGAGCATCGCCAGGCCATCGAATGGCTCAACCAGCACACCGATAGCGATTTCGGATTCTTCCTGGTCGAGGTTGAGCTTTGGAAAATCGGCAACTCGCGCGGCGCGGCGCGCTTCAACGTCGTGGAAGCGCCCAACGAGTGGGGAAGGCCATCAAGCTGAGTGAGGGGCTCTCCGAGACAGAGCGCATCAAGTTGTTGTATTGGACCAAATTTACATAATCTGCATTATCAGTCATAAAATTCAAAAATAATTAAATATCGCCTGTTCAGATACGTGCTGTCAACAGACTATTCGCATAATTTGTTGACAAAAGGTGGGGTAATTTGTCAACAATTAACCCAGATAGCGGGATATCATGTCAGTGCCGAAGTCGGTGATGCGGTAGAAAATGCGCAGGTTTCCGGCATCGTCAAGATCGCAGCGCGTTTCTTCCAAAATGCCGTTTTCTTTAGCGACTGTAAGTGCATCGTCAACATCGTGTAACGTTAGCAGCTTATAGCTCGCGTACTTGGGCGTCAGCGCTTCAACAACATCTGCCGCACAGCTCTCGCTTCCGTTTGTGAAATGCCTGATGATAGCGTAGTACAGCGGTTCAAGTTTGTTCGACATGCCCTACTCCCCTCTCCTGCCGCAGAAAAGTTTACGCGGGTTAACAGCAATCAGGAAGATGCCAACTATCATAATCAGCGCGCCTGTCCACTGAATCGCAGACAACGGCGGATAATCTGCCGCCATTCCTCCGATGTTCAACGCGCCCAGAATCACCCAGATAAAGAACGGACCCCAGAATGCATACATGCCGTTGCAGGCCATGCCCAGCGCAGCGCCGCACATTGAGTTGCCTTTGTACCAAAAGCTGAAAGCCGGCATGGCGAAAAATCCCGAAATAAGGAACACGAGCATTGCCGGGCTGGTCAGAGCCGCGCTTGCGATTGAGGCAAGCATTTCAACGCCGCCGCCAACAATGGCTAAAATCGGAAATACGATGAACAGCTCCAAAACACCAGCTGCCACTTGACGAATGGCGATGCCAATGCGGTAATCAATCAGAACGGTGCCAAATCCCGCAACACAGCCTTCGAAACCCCATCCGAACGCCGCAAGGAACGCAAAGAAGCAGCTCACCAGCGCCTCAGGGCCGATCGCACTCAAGCTTGCGCCGCCAATGGCCGCCGCCGCAAACAGACATACGATGATACCAGCCACCATGTGCGCCGAAAGCTTCTGCTTAAAGAAGATACGACCCAATATGGCGCCAATCGCGCAGTTCAGTGCAGCAATGGGTACGATTACGCCCGGATTTCCGCTTGCTGTTGCGGAGTTCAGGCCAATGATATACGCAATCGTCGCAAAAGGCCCGCCAATCGCAGCGCAAATCATCATGACAATGCCCGGCTTGCTGCGAAGCGTCTTGGCGAAGTCGCCCAGCTGGTGGTTTTTCGCGCATACGGCAAGCGACCATATCCCGCTTACGGTGTCATTGAGACCGGCGGCAAGTGCCGCCAGAACAAACGTGATGGTGAAAGCGGACAGTGCGGCGTTGTCGTTTCCCCACTCTCCCCCGGCAAACCACTCGCCCCACACGCCTTGTGTTTCGGCGAGGGTCAAAAAGCCCGTATACAAGCCGTAGCAAATGCCCGATGCCACAGCAAACGCAATTCCGCGCGCAAAATACTTGCGACGTCGCTCTTCACGCAGTTCAGCGATGTGTTTATCCACCGGTGAATCCCTTTCTGTGCGGTTTATGCGCCTGCGCGCCCTTCGCTTCGTGCTCTTGCCTCTTTCAGGCATAAAGTTCGTGCCGTTTTGCCCTCAACAGTGCTCGATATGTCCTATTTTCCCTGCTCATAAAGCGCAAGCGCTTTTGCAGAGTACTGCTTTGCGTACTGGTAGTAGATCTCAAGCCATTCGCCCACGCAGTCGCCTTCGGATTCCTTCTGCAGTGCCCACACGTACCAGCACCAACCCGCCAGCGCAACGTAAGCGTAATTGTGTCGCAGCTCCTCAACGGAAGGCGTGCGACCGAAGTAATATGTCAGCGCGTTGTCGGCCTCGTCTTCATCGAGCATGCATGTCACCACAAACGTACCGTAATCGCTTGCGTAATCGGACATGCCAGCATATTCCCAATCGATAAGATTGAGCTTGCCATTGCTATCGCGCAGAAGGTTCAAGTTGAAAAAGTCATTGTGCGTCAGGCATTTTTCAGCGCCATCGGCTTCGGCGAACGCTTTGAGTCGTTCAGCGTCACGTGCCATTGCTTCATAATCATCGATCTCGATGGGCCCTTTTTCCAGAAGAAGCGCTTCGTATTTCTTGCCTTCCGCCAGATAATCGAATTTGCGATCGAGCGTAACATCTTCCGTATGAAGGGCACGTGCCATGTGCGCGGCCTCTTTTACCTGGTCAGGGTCGTGAGGATCAAGCAGCGCCGCATTAGGGATGAAATGCGAAATCTTCCAGCCTTCGTTGGGGTTCTCAAAAATGAACGTGTTGTCAATGCCAATGCGTTTCGCCAGCTGTTGCGCGGCAACTTCGGCCTGGCGATCGATCATTTTCTCGGTGCCAATGCCTGGGTGGCGGTAAACGTACTCGCCCGAATTCGTGGCAAAGTGGCAGCTCAGATTCGTAAGGCCCTGCGTAAGCGGATAAACGTCGTGAATCTCGGTTTTCGTGCACCCCAGTACAGAAACAATGTTGTCGAAGATGGCAGACTCAATGTTCTCAAGGAACAGCGGGTCGAATGCGCGCAGCTCATCCAGGGAATCGAACTCAAAAATGGTGCCCGTTTCGTAGCGGTTGATTACCATTTCCAGCTCGTCAATATGGTCAAGATAGATGGTCTCCCAAAGCTTGTATGCCGTGGCTGGATAATCGTATTCTGCTTCGAGGATTTCCACGAAACGCCGGGAAAACGCGCGATCGAAATACGCATGGCCAATCATGTACCAGGCGTCGCTTCCGCCGATTTCAACCGAAGTGATCAGGTCGTTGTCATTGGTCTGAATGCACCATTCTTTCGTGGAGCCGCAGGACAACTCGGCAGAGTAGCATGCTTTCCATTCGTACGGCGAAAACGGATTCGTGGTGAAATAATTGTCGGAAGAGCAAATGTAGCTGTTGCCAAGCGATTTGCGCACCACCATGAGCGTGGAGTTGTTGTTACGCGACGCGTACTCGTGATTGACCACGACTTTCACGCCGAATTTTTCCTCCAGATAGAAGAAGAGCTCCTTTTTGTAGCCAACGACAACAATAATTTCGTTGATACCTGCTTCTTGAAGCTGACGAATCTGTCGTTCGATAAGGATTTCGCCGCGAACATTCAGCAGACCCTTCGGTGTTTCGTAGGAAAGCGGTGCAAAACGTGACGAGAATCCGGCAGCCATAATAATGGCGTTTTCTACGCGATGCGGCGCAAGGGCCTCCCTGCCGTGGGAAGTAATGCGGCCGTCGTCAACAAGGCCTCGCTCCTTTAAACGCTGATAGGCGCCCTCTATATCGGACGCGGAACAATCGAGCTTGTCTGCTAACGTGTTTATAGCTACGTTCTTGTTCTTGTAACAAGACACAAGGACGCTGAATTCATGCTTATTGAGTTCCAAACCCCCCCCGTCTCCTGAAATTCTTTAAGCTTATTTTCAGGTTACTTTAAGCTTTTGTTCATGATAGTGCAAGAATCAAGGGATTATGAACACATATTATACGCGGACGGACGCTATTCGCCCGGTTCGTCCTTTGCCTGATCTTTCTGCTTTCGCGTATAAAATGGCTTCATGAGTACGTAAAACGTGACGCCAAGCGCTATAAGCAGCGCGACTGCCAGGGGAATTACCGCACTTGAACGGCCTTCGAGCAATTCGAGCTGCATTAGTAGCATAAATGCTGCACATTCGAGCTCGGTCCATGTGCAGCCACGAGCACTGGCCTTGTACCACGCTTGTTCATCGCCCGGCTGCAACGTTCCGGGGCGATTCCAGTATTTTGGGTCAACTTTGCGAACTATCAGGCTCACAGCGGCGTTTACTATCAGAATGATGATGGGCAGTGCAAGAAGGCTGGTGGGTGAACCCCACCCATTGGGAATGCCGTTAATGTCGAAATGCGTGGGGATAGTGTCGGGCAACTGCGGAATGCGCACAACGGTAATCGCAAGCGATGCAACTGCGCATATCCACGCCAGGGCTTCGGTGATGCGAGCGTCGCGCGGCAACCAACTGCTGTTTTTCATGGCTTTCCCTTCTGCTGGCGCGGGTCTTCTGTGCGCATCTGTTCTCTGCTGGTATGCACACTTGCTCATGATTGCATATTTGCAACATAAAACGCGTTTCGTGTGATTAGATAATTATAGTGGAAAGGAATAGTCCGCTTGGCGTTTCCGCTATAACATAATTGATAATATACTTTGCAGCGTA
The DNA here is from genome assembly GCA_934648845.1 of uncultured Eggerthellaceae bacterium. Lineage (GTDB taxonomy): Bacteria > Actinomycetota > Coriobacteriia > Coriobacteriales > Eggerthellaceae > CAKUOV01. Next base: position 111,606 of record CAKUFS010000004.1, on the reverse strand, counting down.
ACAATAATGTAATGACCTCAAGGAGAACCTCAAGGAGAACCTCAAGGAGAAACGCATGACCGAGCTTGTTGAGCACGAGTTCAACACGGGAAAAGGAATCGTTCATTATTGGACGAGCCGCTGTAGCTCGGCTCCGATGCAGAATGTGCCATGGCTCGTGTTCCTACCAGGGCTTACCGCAGATCATACGCTCTTCGATGGGCAAATTGACCACTTTGCAGGCAAATGCAACGTGTTCTTGCGCCATTGCAGAGCTGTCTGTCCAAGCCGCTCGTGCTAAGCGGCTCGCTGACACGAGCTGGTCGTTAAATGCCTCTCGACAACGGACCCTTCCCTTCCAGCTTTTCCCACCGCGCGCTCTCCCCACCAAAAAAAGAAAAGCGAATGCACTGGCACTCGCTTTTCCCTTAGCGCTTCTGATGCGTGCTTCATTTTCCGCTGTGCTATGAGCGAAGGACGCTTCTTTGAATAGCGAAGGCATCGCTTGCGTCAAGTACAAAGTCGTTATTGAAGTTTGCGGCGAGCCAGCCACCCATTGAGATGCTCGAGTAATCAGTGAATCGGTTGCAAGCAATGTCGTAGGCAAGCTGCGCATCCACCACGTTAACGCGACCGTTTCCGTTCACGTCGCCGCGCCTTGGCATAACGGGATCGTTTCGCGTTGCGGGTGTGCTTGAGAACGATGATTCCGTTATCTGTTTGGCGTCACTTGCGTCAACAAGCGTCTCGTAGCACCAATCCGTCATGACAAGGGGCTGTCCGAACAAGGTGGGTACTGTTCCGTTTTTCACGGCAGACAAGTATCTGACCAGCACTTTCCCGTTTGCATATTCTTCATCGCCCACCGTATACGTCAGCACATATGAGCTTACAGCAACCGGGTACGTGTCTCCACCGATGCATGCAATCACGCGCGATGTTGGCCCATCAACAAGAGCGGTTATCGTGTTTCCTGAAATTTGGACCTGCGAAGGGTCGGTGTTCTTCAAGTACGGGTAAATGCGAGCGCTGAATGCGCGCGGCCAGGTATCTTGGAACGACACTTTGTCGGCATTCACGTACGGGAACTCGGTGCTTGCTCCAGCTGTTTCCAGCCCCAGGTTGTCGGGGAATTCAAAAGACTCGGGAAGGCTCTTAAACCGTGAACGCTCGGCCGAGATGCGATACGGTTCAGTGTAAGTGCTGCCAGAACCGGATACCGAAGTTGTCTGCGCGTCCGTGCCGAATTCCTGTACCCAAAAGTCAATGCCGTTAAACGATACGTGTCCGATGCCTACCGACGTGAAGTTGCTGTTAAGCATGTTGCGGCGATGCCCTTGGCCATAATAGTTTTCGTTGTCTTCGCGCCAACCAACGAATGCATCCCGGGCACTACCATAGCCCGCAGCAATGTTTTCACCCGAAGAGCTGATGCCGTTGTATGTAGCGGAGAAGCAATCCGATCCATCGGGGCGCGTGTGCGCAAAGTTCACAGCGATTTCGGCTGCGCGCATCTGGGCAATCTTCTCCAAGTTCTTGTCGTAGGCAAGCGTAGAAAGCCCCGGAACGTCCACTCTGCCGCCGCTGCGATCTTTGTACCAGGCATCGCTTCCCGTGCGGAAGTCGTTGATCATGGAAAGCATAGAGCGAGAATCTTGCTCGTAGTAGGTCACGTCATATTCGATGGTAACAAGATCGGCGCTTTTCTTGTAGCCGCCATCAGGCATTTTCGTGTAATCCCCGTTCACGGTAACATCATTGGGGAAAGCGTTCTTGCCAATAGTTTCCACCGATTCGGGAATGCTCACACTTGAAATTTTAGTGCCGTAAAACGCGCCATCGCCAATTTTTGTAAGACCATTGGGCAATGTGACGGAAGTGAGACCCGAACCGTAGAACGCAGTGTCCACTATGTTTTTCACTGATTGCGGAATGGTTATTGCGGTAAGAGATGCGCAGTTAGCGAACATTCCGTTTTCGATGATCTCAAGGCCTTCCGACAGTTCAACGGAGGTCAGATTAGGGTTGTACGCGAACATGTTGTTGCAGAGAGAGTCGGTCGAGCCCTTGTAGCCGCTTCCCAGTTTTGCGTGCGTCATGGATTTGCAAGCCTGAAACGCGCTGCGTCCGATTTCGGTCACGCTATCGGGGATATCGACAGAGGTCAAGCCAGACAGGTTGAACGCGCCTGCGCCGATGCTCTTCAGGCCGTAAGGGAGCACGACTTGCGTGATGCCGGTCATAGCTTCGCATGCGCAATCATCGATTGCGGTTACCGTGGAAGGAAGCATGAGCGTGCCTGTGAACTGGTCGGATACGCGAATAAGGCGCGTCAAATCTCCATTGTACAGTGCGTTATCGATCTTCGTGAAATACGGATTGCTTGGTGAGAACGTTACATAGGCAAGATCGATGTCGCGAAACACGGTGGCGTCAATGCTGCTTACCGTAGAGGGAATATAGAGCGAAGGCAGCACCCAGGTGTTTTTGAAAGCTTGATTGCCAATCGACTCAAGTTCTTCGTTCAGGTTGACAGTTCTCAGCTTACCGCAGCCTGCAAAAACAAGTTGGCCGATATGTTTCACGGAAGAAGGCAGCGTGATGGACGTGATGGACGTGCCGGCGAAAACAGCAGAGTCCAGCGTCTCAATGCCCTGGCCTACTTCGATGTTCGTGATTGACGAACGATACGAATACCAACCGGGAACGGGTTGCGAGAAACCCCAAAACGAGTCGGTTTCCCCGTAGAAACCCGTAGAGCCCGAACCGGAAAGCTTCAAAGTACCGGCACCATCGTAGGTCCAGGAGATGTTCGTGCCATCAGCGCCGTTATCCGTGGTGCCGCAGTAGCCGCTGTCTGCCTGCGTACCGTCGCTTAAGGTGCTCGTAAGGACAAACGTGCTTGCACCGTTTTCGACGGGCGCTTCGCTTGCGGGTGATGCTGCAGTTGCGACGTTATCGCTGTTCGCAGGAGCTTCCCTGTTGGGCTCAAGCAGCTTATCGGGGCCTGTTGCGGTGCCATCCGTCTCGGCGGCGCTGCTGTCGGAGGCGCTGCCCTCCCCTTCTGCCGTTGCGGTATCGCCAGAATCCGTCGTTGCCGCTTGGCCTATTGCGGGGCTGCTGCTGTAGCCGGAATCCGCATCTTGGGCGGAATCCGCGAATGCAGTTACCGGCAAGAGCCCGCATGCAAGCACCGCAGACAGCGCTATACATGCTGCCTTGCGTAGAACAATTCGTCTCATGTTGGTTGAATCTCCCATCGAACAGATTAGACTGTAAAAAGTCGCGCAAGATGATAGATTTTGTATCATATTGCGTCGTTAATCGGGGAGATTGTAGCACTAACCTCTTGATTGATATTCTATTGTTCCTACTGAGCTCCTACTTTTTTCGCGTATTGTTTCTTAGAATTAACGGGGAGTTGACATTGCGGACAGAATGGTGCAAATTCGATATTGCGCGAGGGAAATCATAGAGTTACCGTGCGTTCTTTGAATAGGTAACGCTTATTCCCACCAGGCGCAATCTGCGCTCGATTCGAAATTGTGCTCGCTTTTATACTCAACTGTCACCTAAAGGTTAATTTCGTATTCGGGGGCTATGGTATGTTATGTGGAGGCATTTTCTACGATTGGATAGCTCATGGGTAAAGAGAAGTTGAAGTCCGTTTCCGCTGATGCAGCCGCGGACACCGCCGCTGATGCAGCCGTGGACACCCGCGGCGCTAATATTTTCCGTAAAGAAGTGCAAGGCAACCTGGCGCGTTATCGCAAGATTCTGCATTTCACCAGTTCAACAACGAAGGCTGCCGCTATCATGCTGCTGTGCGCCATTGTTTCTGTTGCCGTTGCGAACTCAGGTGCCTATGCTCCGTTCCTTGAGTTCTGGGAAACGGAGTTCGGTTTCGTTTTAGGCAGCGGACACGCTTCTCTGTCGTTCGCCGAAATCATCAACGATGTATTCATGGCCATCTTCTTCTTGCTTGTTGGCTTGGAGATCAAATATGAGATGACCGTGGGCGAGCTCACGAACATTCGTCAAGCGCTGCTTCCTATTTTGGCTGCTTGCGGCGGTGTTTTAGCTCCTATTGCTATTTACAGCATCTTCAACATCACGAACCCCGACACCGCACACGGTTGGGGTGTTCCTACCGCAACCGACATCGGCTTTGCGCTGGGTATTATGGCGCTTCTGGGTAATCGCGTACCTAACGGCGTGCGCGTTTTCCTGAGCACGCTCGCAGTTGCCGATGACATTATTGCCATTATTGTCATTGCGGTGTTCTACGGACACACGCCTTCGTTTTTCTGGCTGGGCATGGCGGCGCTGGTGCTGCTGATGCTCATTGCGCTGAACCGCAGGCATGTGTACTCGCTTCTTCCCTATCTGCTGTTAGGCGTTGTGCTGTGGTTCTGCGTGTTCCAGTCGGGTGTCCATGCCACCATTGCGGGTGTTTTGCTGGCGTTCACTATTCCTTCTGGTTCGCGTGTGAACTTGAAGAACTTCGCGCAGTGGTCAGGTGATCATGTGGCGAAGGCGCGCGAGCAGTTTGACGAGAACGAACCGGTCCTGGGTCAAAAAGAGTACCTGAGCACGGTTGGCAGCCTGAGCACGGTGGCGCGCGAAGTGATCCCGCCTGCAACGCGTTTGGAAAAACGCCTGTTCCCGTGGGTGTATTTCATGATTCTGCCGCTGTTTGCCTTGACGAATGCCGATGTATGCCTGCAGGGCGCTAACATCGTGCAGACCATTACGAGCCCCGTGTTCTTGGGTATCTTCTTTGGTCTGCTTCTGGGCAAGCCCATTGGCATCATGCTCATGAGCTTCATTGTGGTCAAAACGAAGCTTGCTTCCTTGCCAGAGAACGTTACGTGGCTGCATATGTTGGGTGCCAGCATTCTGGGCGGCGTGGGCTTTACTATGGCGATTTTTGTGGCGAATTTGGCATTTGCCGACGAGGTGCTGGTAACCGCCGCGAAACTGGGTATTCTACTTGCTTCTGCGTGCGCTGGTGTCATTGGGTTTGCGTTCCTTATGGCCGAAGCGAAGCGCGCAAAATCTGCGGGCGTTGCGTATCTTGCTGTTGCTGGCCATCAGGATAACTTGCAGACAGCCGATATTGAGGCTGCTGCGAAATCGCGCGAACTTCTGGATTCGATTGAAAGCCCGTTGATTCGTGCGGAGATTGATGCGCGTATCGAACAAGGTGATCTTACAGCCGAAGTCGTTATTGACCTGGGTGAAAACAACTGCCGCTCTGATGAAGCTGCGTTGCATGAACGCGAAGGAGACTGATGCTGATTGAAGGGCGATGCATGTTTATTTTGCCATGCCGCGCTTTAAGCGTTGTGCTCTGAAGGTTGTTCGCGAAGGGTCGGGCGTTGGTTTAGCGTTCCGACCCTTCGTTTTCGCCGCAGTGGAAATGATCCGGAGACGGCGAATCGGCAAAACTGCTCCGTTCGTATAAATGTCTTGCGGTTTTGTCTCGTAAAAAGGTAGAATGCATATCACTTGTGAATCGAATCAAAAGGGACTTGCCGGTGGAAATCGACGCCAAGAAAAACGATAACGAAGGATCGCTCGCGCTCTTGCTTTCGAGCGAAGTGCGCGATTGCCTTAAGGCGTGCCGTATGATTTTCCCTCAGGTTCGCCTTGTCGATCATGATTGTAATACAGCCTATACTGTTGATGAGCTGGGTAATCTTTCTCAAAGCAAAGGACTGTGCTTTGAGTTTTGGGGGCGCGTTGAGCCATGCCCTAACTGTATCTGCAATAAGGCGCTTGAGGTGCCAAATACGGTTCAGAAGATTGAGCCGCGTGATAATAAGTTCTACTTGATTATTGCCAAGCGTTTTGAAAACGCGGGCCGGCATTGCGTTATTGAGATGCTTGACACGATTGACGAGGAAGAACTCGAAAAAGTTCGCACGGACACTTCCTTGCTTGATGCAATTCGATCGGCAAATGCTGCTTTATATAGCGAGTTGTACCGCGACGTTCAACTGGGTATTTATAATCGCCGTTTTTTCGAAGAGCGTTTTGACTCTCTTGAGAACGTAACGGCCATTGCTATGATTGACATCGATGGCTTTAAGGAAGTCAACGACACTATGGGTCATTATGCAGGCGATGTCATATTGCGCGCGGTGGTTGAGGCTACCAAGAAAAGCATACGTGAGACCGACTTCTTTATCCGCCTCGGCGGCGACGAGGGGTTGATTGCGTTTGTGGGCATGAAGCGCGAGTCATTTGCGAGCTGCTTGGAAAAGATTCGTCAAGCAGTTAATGACCTGGTTGTTCCCGAATTCCCGACTATCAAGCTTGCGGTGAGCATCGGTGGCTACTTCAGCGAATCCATCACCCGCGATGGTGTTCTTATTGCTGATGCCGAAATGTATCGCGCGAAAAGGATTGGCAACAGCATCTCGGTGGAGTACGACGACTAGGGCTTTATTGTTCTCGATTCCTCGTTTCATTCTTTGAGCTTTCAGTGGACCTGCTGCCAATTCAGCCTACATTCCGTAAATGGAACAAACCTCTGTCTCCTGTTCCGCATTCATGTTGTTGGATTTTGGGTCCAAAATTCGAAGTTGCGATAGGTTGGAAGTAGGTTGAATTTCTGGATTAGCTTGTTGTTATGACATGTCTCAATCGAGAATAACCTTGAACTGGTGATTTATTAAGGCGAGTTTTCTAGCAACGACGTCTATACTGAAAAACAATCCGATTTGTTCCGATGACCTACTTCCAACCCGCATCAACTTCGAATTTGAAAGCGTTTTTTCAACAATATAGGCTCAGCAAGGCTATAAACACCTGGTTAACTTCCATCCGACAACGTAGTGATTGTGGCGTGAGCGGAGCGATTGCGTTCAACTCCGGGAATCCGCTGCTCGCAGTTCCCGAACGTTACTATGCACTTTGGGAATAGATGAATCTTCATAGATTCCCAAACCGATGCGCAATAGAGCACCGTTCCCAAACGCACGTACTCAAACACTTATCCCCGCATTCCCAGAGTGCAGTGTAATCGGGGAGCCGCACAAATCGGCTGGTATGCAGCGTCTCGCCACTCCTTTTCTTTCGGCATGCCTTCCTATCCGACCACTACACGTGGAGCCGGCGATGACGACAGGTTGACGCTGCTCGGCCTCGCCCTCTCCACGCCTAGGCCATCCACCAGGCCGGCAGGAGCGAAGCGCGCGCCATATCAATCGGGATGACCAGCCGATTGATATGCGGCGGTAGCTATCCCCCTGGTTCATGTAGTGCGTCATATCGGCACAGGCCGCCGCATTAAAACCCACTCTTCCCTTGGGAAGCGTCCTGCGCGGCTCGATATCATCCTTCCCTACTGCGGTCTTCTGATGGCTTTGCTGCAGATCGTAGAATATTGGGGGACATCATTGGTGGCGCGCATGCAAATAGGGGCTTTGCATGCTCGGGCGCTAGTCGTCGTAAGAATCCCAGCGCGTATCGCCATCTGCTTCCCAATTATGGTCGTTGTTGGATCCCCACTTGTCGCGGTAATCTTTGAATTTCGTGTCGGCGAACATGCTCGACATACCTTCCCAGCTGTTTTGCCGCTTCTTCTCATCGGCCCCTGTTTCAGAACCGAACAACATGTCGAAGAACAATCCCATAACACCCTCCAAACGTTTTTCGCTTCTTCTCGCCATGTTACTTGTTACAATATTTTAGCATCTCGAACCGGGATGGATCCGTGGACGGCGAGTGCCTCCAATCAACAGGCGGATCTCCCGGTTTTCTCGGGAAAACAGCCTCCGCTATCAAGCAAGGTCTTATTCCGATACCCCCTATACTCCTCTTTTGCTTCTGGAGAATCCCGCAAGGGTCATAGACAATACCGAACGCCGCATTTCTGCAAACTTCTCTGTTGACGGCTTCGCCAGCATTCCCTATACTCTCTTTCGCATAAAAATTGCCGTGGACTTTTCCGGACGGAAGTCATCTTTTTGCCACGGCCCCATCAGCGGGGCTGTGGTTTTTTCATTTTTTGCGCCATCTGCGCAAAGTGCCCCGTTGTGACGTTGCCAGACAGCAGACAAAAGGAGCACGCTCATGAAACAAGAGAAACAAACTCAGAGGATTGCCGCCGCACAGGTGTTTGTTGGCGGTGCCTGCTACGGCGCCAATGCAACTATGTTCAAAACGGCATTCGCCCAGGGTTTCACCTGGCCCCAGGTAGTTGCGTGTCAGATGTGGTTTGCGGTGGCATTGTTTGCGCTCGCTGTTGTTGTTCGCAGAACCCAAGGAAACCGTTGGGAGAAACTCGGGACAAAAACGCTACTTAAACTTGCAGGGCTTGGGTGTCTCACCTGCACCACGAGCATCCTTTACTGCTTTGCTATGTCGCGCCTGCCTGTTGCCGTAGCTATCACCTTGCTTTTCCAATTCACTTGGATTGGCCTTGTGATTCAGGTGATTACCACGCGTAGGCCACCGCGTTTGGGCGAAGTTGCCGCTGCACTGGTGATTCTTGCGGGTACGGTGCTCGCAAGCAGCGTGTATCGAACGGGCATTGCGGGATACGATCCCATTGGCCTTGTCTGCGCTCTTCTGTCTGCCGTGAGTTGCGCGTTGTTTCTTGCCTTGTCGGGCAAAGTGTCAGCTCCGTGTCACACCACGCAAAGAGGGCTTTTGATAAGCCTGGGTGCCTGCGCGATGTCGATGACAATTTGCCCCGGGTTTCTGCTTTCAGGTGCGGCAACGATACAGGGGATCGCCCCGTTCGGGTTGGTAACAGGATTCTTCGGCATGATGCTCCCCGTTATTCTGTTCGGGTTGGGGTCCCCTCACCTGCCGGCGGGCGTATCTACCGTTATGGCTGCCTCTGAACTGCCCGCTGGTCTGCTGATTTCCATGATTACTCTGGGCGAGGCGATAGGTCCTGTGCAGTGGGCAGGAGTTGCTGCTATTCTTGCCGGTGTGGTAATTTCCCAGGCGGGAAATCTGGCGTCTGCGAAAGAAGCCAGGTCTGCGTGCGTGCAGGAAAAGCTGCAGGAAAAATCCTTCTCAGCAGCTAGTACGCAATAGTTCAAAGGCTACCTCTAGGTGAACGCCGCTTGGGTATAGCTGCGCTTTACGCATTCGGAACTTTTATTTGAACAATGTCCCCTACGTTGGTGTTCCGGTAGGTTTCTTTGTCCAGATACCAGATGCTTTGATAGTTCGTTGTGGTGTCTTGTCCTTCAATGGGATAAAGCTGAATAGACTCCGGACCCGTTGTGGCGGAGGTCGAGTAATGCGTTTCAACGTCGTTTATCTGGTCAACGCGAATTTCAACGTAGGTTTTTAGTGCTGTTGGCTTTCGGTTGAGCCGGTATAGCAATTCCGAAATCAAGCAACATGCAGCGAAGAAAACCGAGGCAATGCAGGAAATGAAATGATACGGTTCAAAATCGCATGCCGCGGCAGCAATCAAACACCCAGCGAAAGCAATCAGAAAAGCGATCCTTCGTGGACGAGCCTTTTTCTCGTATTGGTCCAGCTGAGCCGCTAATTCCTCATCGGTATATGTTTTGATTGACGTATTTTCTTTGTCCGCCTGGGTAAAAATGATCCTGTTGCCTTCTTGTATCATGTCATCATCCTTTTCGAGTTTTGCGTTCAGCCATTCCAAGTATCCTTGCAATGTAAAGTTGCAAATTGTTTTACGCAATAACAGGACATTCTTTGAATTGGAACAAATTGCAATTCTACTGTATAACCCTATATTTTATTATCCTATCGCGAACAGGATTGGATACACCATGCTCTTCTATATACGATAAGCAACAAGGAACAAGAATAAGCGTTGTTCATCCTTATTTATGTTAGAACAAACACTTTTACGTCCTTATTTATGTTAAAATTCACATATTTTCGTTCTAAATTATGTATAATCAAGCTACAATAAGAATGCAATCATCATAAGCGAATAGGAAATAACATGGACAGATTCCTTATGGAGAAACTTGTCGCATGGAAGGAAAGCCCTCGGCGTAAGCCGCTTATCCTCAATGGTGCCAGGCAGGTTGGAAAGACGTGGCTCCTGAAAGAGTTTGGCAGACTCTATTTTAAAAAAGTCGCTTACGTTAGCCTGGATAACGATATGATTGCGCGCTCATTCTTTGAGCAAGATTTCGACACAACGCGTTTGATTGGCAGTCTTTCGCTGTATACAAATGTTGACATTACTCCTGATGATACCCTTATTGTTATTGACGAAATACAAGAGTGTCCAACCGCTATTACTTCTCTCAAGTACTTCTGCGAAAACGCGCCTGAATACGCGGTGGCAGCAGCGGGATCTCTTTTGGGCCTTTCTGCCCATGAAGGTACGGGCTACCCTGTCGGTAAAGTTAACACGCTTGATTTGTTCCCTTTGAGCTTTCGCGAGTTCCTTGATGCTACCGGCAATATCATGTTTCGAAAACTGCTGGACTCAAGCGACACTTGCAGCATGAAGTCATTTGCTCCTAAGATCACAATGTTTCTGCGCCAATACTATGTGGTAGGTGGCATGCCTGCAGCGGTGGATGCATTTGCGCAGGGTGCGGAGTTTTCAGAGGTCAGGAAAATACAAAGTGACATTCTTGAAGGATACCAGCGAGACTTCGCAAAACACGCTCCTTGCAGAACGCTCCCCCGCATGATGGAGGCTTGGGAATCTATTCCATCGCACCTATCTCAGGAGAATCGTAAATTCATCTTCGGGCATATTCGTAAAGGTGCGCGTGCCAAAGATTACGAGGAAGCGCTTACTTGGCTTGTGCAAGCGGGACTTATTATTCGCGTGCCACGTGTTTCGAAACCGGAGCTTCCGCTTGCTTCGTACAACGATAACAAATCTTTCAAAGTGTTCCTTCTTGACGTTGGTCTTTTGGGCGCCATGTCGGAGCTTGAGCCCGCTGCTATTGTGAACGGCAACGCGGTTTTCACGGAATTCAAGGGTGCGCTTACCGAGCAATATGTCTGTCAACAGCTTATTTCGGATTGCGATAAAGTTCCTTTTTACTGGTCGGCAGAAAACTCGATTGGCGAAATTGACTTTCTTGTCCAAGATTCGGATCGTATTGCGGCAATTGAGGTTAAAGCGGAAGAGAACCTTAAATCTAAAAGCCTGCGTGCGTTCAAAGAGAAAAATCCCTGGGTGTTGGCGGTTCGTTTCAGTTTATCGCCCTATCGCGAACAGGATTGGATGCGCAATGTTCCTTTGTATGCGATAAGTAACAGGGGGTTGTGGGGGTAAAGCAGCGCGTTTTGGCAGGCTCTGCCATTAACACGCCCTAGCGTTGATGCGCGGATAAAATGGAACAAGTCTCCGTCCCCCGTTCCGCGTTAATGCCGCTTAACGCGCATATCCGCTCCTCTCGCTGGAGATTTTATGGACTGCGAAGGTGGTTGCCTTAAAAGCGTTTACTATGGACACCCTCTTACGGCAAGACTTGCTGTGCAATCCGACTGAATAACGTACTCCACCTAGAGAAGCTCCCTGGGCGGAGCCTTGTTGTCTTTGTTGTCTTTGCGGCACCTCATATGCAAATGCGTTTTGGTGGAAGCCGCGTGCAGATATCCGGCCCCACTGCCGCCTTCGCGACTATTGTGGCGGGCATTGTTGCAACCGACGGTCTGGACGGTCTAGTAGTGGCAACCATTATTGCCGGTATCTTGCTCATACTCATGGGCCTGCTCAAACTGGGCACGCTCATTCGTTTCGTTCCCTACACCATTACGACGGGCTTTACTGCCAGCATTGCCGTTACCATCGTCATTGGTCAGATCAAAGACCTGCTTGGCCTTACTAACCCCGCCGGTACAACTGCGGTGAGCACCGTTGATAAGCTTTCGGCCGTTGGCGCGAATATTGCCTCGTTCAACGCGCAAGCATTGCTTGTTGCCGCGCTCATCCCCATGCCAACCATTGCGGCTATCCTGCTGCAAGTTACTTACAACATGTCCGGCTGGCGCAATTTCGCGCATTTGTGCGCCACCGCCTCGCGCGGTGCGGTGGCAACGTTGCTGCTCACATTTACGTTGACAATTGTGTTTGACCTGGTCACCGCAATAGCTGTGGGCATGCTTATCACCGTGGTGCTGTTCATGAAAATGGTCAGCGAGGAAACCGAAGTCAAAGGCTGGACGTATTACTGCGACAAAGACTCCAAGGTTACGCACTTGCGCGAGTTGCCGAAAAGCATGCGCGTGAACGAAATCAACGGCCCCATGTTTTTCGGAATGGCCGACCGTATTTCGGACATCTCGGTGAAAGACTTCACGAAATACCTTATCATTCGAATGCGTGAGTGCCGTCACTTGACGCAACCGGCATGAACGCGCTTGAGAACCTTTATGAGTATTGCAACGAGAACGGCGTGCATCTTATTTTCAGTCATGCAAACGAGCAGCCTATGAGAACCATGCGCCGCGCGGGCTTCGTGGATTTGGTTGGCGAAGAGCACTTTCGCCCCAACATCGACGACGCTATTGCCCACGCGCGCGAGCTGCTCGAGGCAAAGCAGGCCGCCCGGCGAAACGATAGCGCGCCTGAGCGCAGAAAGAGGATGCCCTGATGCTGAAATTACACGTGCTGGCAAGCGGTAGCAAAGGTAACGCCGCTATTGTCGAAAACGCTGAAACAGGCGAAGGCGTGCTCATCGACTGCGGCATATGCAAGCGCGACTTTTTGACACGCTGTGACGAAGCGGGCTTTGACCCTGCGCGCATCCAAGCCGTGCTGATCACGCATGAGCATGGTGATCACACGAAAGGTTTAGGAGTTGTTCTGCGTGGGCTGGAGAAGCTCGGCTGCGCTCCCCTTATTTATGCGAACAATGCTTGTGTGGCAAATAGCTCTGAACTGCGTAAACTCGCTGAGACTCGTGATATCCTTCCGCTTGGCACTGCACCCGCGGGGTCAGAAAGAAACATCATCAATGCTGCCGATCTGCGTATTCTTCCCTTTGCTACCAGCCACGATGCTGCTGCATCGTTCGGTTTTCGCGTTGATGCGCCCGATGGCGATGCCTTGGGCTACTTGACCGATTCAGGCGTGGTAACAGGTGCCGCTCACGCAGCTCTACACGATGTGCGCATTCTGGCGCTTGAGAGCAACCATGACGAAGCCATGCTGAAAAACGGCGACTACCCCTACGTTATCAAGCGGCGCATCGCATCGGAATTCGGCCATCTTTCCAACCCACAAGCCACCAGTGAACTTGCTGCGCTCATTACCGAATCGCGCGAAGCGGGCCTGCGCACGCCTGAAACCGTAGTTGCCATGCATATTTCGCAGAACAACAACGATTACAGCCTACCGCGCGCAGGACTTGAGAAGGGGTTGGCCATGGCGGATGGTAACGCAAACGTCCTGTGCGGTTATCAGGGAAAACTCACCAGCGTGAAGTAGCTGGCAAACGATGCGTTGGCGCCAAGCTGCAGGCATCGGATAACCTCGCGAGGCATGAGATCCACGCTCTCGGCCAGGGGGCACCCAGCCGTGCATTTGCCGCACTGATGGCAGTCTTTGAAATCGACCCCCGCTGCTTCGCCAATGCGCGCGCAAATAAGCTTGTCAGCGGCGGTGGTTTCCGAAAGGTTGATAGCGTCCATGGCCCTCCCCTTCTGCGATTTGCGGAACGGGTCCCTCTCTCATCAAGGCTGCGAGTTTGCCTTGTTTGCGACCCGTAGAGATGCGTCTACTTTACAGAGAGATTTTAGGTTTCGCTACAAAATCCGAGGAAACAGGGCCCAAAAGGCGTGCAATTTGTGACAAATGGCGCAGGTTGAGGGCGTGCAGCGTTCATGTTGTTGGATTTCGGGCTCCAAATTCGAAGTTGCGATAGGTTGGAAGTAGCTCAAGGGTCGCGAAGGTGCTGTTTTCAGTGATGTCTCTGAAGCCATGCGTATAAAATACCAGGTCAGAGTGTTGAAGAAAAATCGTCTCACCAGGATAGAGAAAGAACAAGCGTCGCAACCTACTTCTAACCTGCATCAACTTCGAATTTGACATCGTTTTTTCAACAACATAACGCCTTCCCTCTACACCCCAGCTTCGCGCAGGCGGGCGCGGCCAAGGGCGATGGCAACAAGCGCTATCGCAGCAGCCCACAGAAACGTAACGCCAACTTCACCAGCCGCTTGAATCAGCAGATCAGACGTTACTTGTGCAGCCTGCGAAACTGAAACCATCGCTTGCGTTGCCCAATAAAACGGCGTGAACGCAGCAGCAATGCGCACTCCTTCGCCTGCAACGGAAAGGGGAATCCACGCGCCGCTGAAGAAGCTGCACGCAAGGCCTATAATGTTGCCGGCGCCGTTCGCAACGCTATCGCTTGCGCTGAGCTGCCACAGCAGGAAGCCAACGGCGGCGCCGATTAGTGCAATCCCGAGCTGTCCCACCACAACCACTGCAACTGAAGCAAGCGTCGCTCCCGCCCCCAGAGGGTCGAACACCACCAACCCTGCAACGGATATAAGCGCCCAAATCGCAATCGAGGTAAGCACGCACGCCAGCCCAACCTGGGCGCCATAGCTGCTACTGCGCACGGGGCCTACGGTGAGCCTTCGCCGCATTTCAGGACGGCGCAGCGAAGCCAGGCCAACGGCAATGAAGATGGCCGACGACGTGAACAGCGCGTAAGACGAGAACGACGCAAAGTTGACGTATTTCGCCGAAAGACCTTCCGATTCAACTGGCAAAAGCTCCACGGGCGTTTCGTTTCCGCAAACTTCAGTCGCACTGCCTGCTACCTCCGTCGCGGTTGCGTCTGAATCAATCGCTGCGAAACCATACATCGATTGCACGAACGCCTTCACGCGCTGATCCATAAGCGCTCCGCGTGCTCCTTGGTAGCTTACGACCGTTTCAAGCGCAGGGGCATTGTTGCCTTCGCGCGCTGCCTCCAGGAAATCCTGCTGGAATCCTTCGGGGATGATAAGAACGTAGCTCGCAAGGTCTTTTGCTGCTGCATCTTGCAGGGCAAACGTCGAGTCTTCAATCGGCACTTCCACGGCATCTTTGAGCGCGAAGTCCTTAAGGGCGGTTGATAGAGCGCTGTTGTCGCGGTCGATGATAGCAACCTTAGGTGCGTCGTTTGCAAACTCGTTTGCCGGCGCCGTCTGAATGGCTCCCGATCCTAAAATAGCCATGGCGCCCAGGGCAACCGTGTAAATGAGCAGGTAGTTCCAATGACGCGTGATGATTTTTGCAGCAAGCTTAAAGACGTTCATAATTCTGCCTCCTCATTAGAATGGCTGCCATCGCGAAAAACGCCGCAGCCATTATCAGCAACACGCACATTGTCAAGGAAAAAGGCGCAAGTGAATCGTAGTACGTAAGGTCATAAAACGCATTCGCCGCCTGTGCAGCCGGGTTGATGAACGCCGCCCAGGGAGCATTCTGCGCAATTTGATCGGCAAGTTGCATGGACGGCTCGCCGTATAAGCCCGCGAACAGCGCGCACAAACACGTAATGCCTGTTGCCAACCCCTCTTTGCCAGGAGTTGGCATGCTTGGGATGGCGCCGATTGCGGCACCGAGCGCCGTCGACATAAGCGCGCACGCCGCAATTGCCACTACAGCCAGGCCGTCGCGTCCTCCGAACTCGACGCCCAGCACAATGCGCATGTACGCAAATGCCAAAAGCAAGCAGCCGTACACAGCAACGAAACTCGCCGTCATAGTGACCGCCATTTGCTTTGCGGGGGAAACGTCGGCGACTTGCCTGCGCGCGCCTACTGCCGATGTATTCGCGCGCGTTGCGGAAACCGCGCAGATGGCAACCGTTATGGACATGAGCGATGCGAAGCCCATAAGCGCATAGAAATAGCGAACCGTGCTACTTGGCTTCACGCGCAACACATCGACTTGCTGAGTTTTTACCGCATCAGACATAAACGCCGAAGCGGCTTCTTGCATGCCTGGTGTGGCGGCAAGAGATTCGAAACTCTCTTGCGATGGAGCCACTTGCATGCCTTGCGCAAGCGGTTGCGCCATGAATGTTTGCTTCATTTCTGCGTATGTCTGCCGATATTGATCAAGCACGGCGCGCACGATGTTCTGGTCAAGCGAGCCAGTGGTGGAGCTTACCGACAACGGCGAAACCTGCATGCTGGGCAATCCTTCGCTGTCTACGGTTATGCACGCTGCGGCATCGCCTGCGAGTACTGCTGCACGCCCCTCGTCGGGTGTTGCGACCATCGAAACCGATAGCACCTGGTCATCGCCGGGTTCAGATACGGCATCAAGCATTTCGCGGAAGAACATTGCTTGCGGGGAACGATAATTTTCGTCATCGACCACCACGCAGCTCGCGGGCTCAACGCGATAATACTCGTCGAAGTTCGAGAACATTATCTGGAACAGCGTGGCAAGCGCTAACGGGAAAAGCACGACCCAAATAAGTACATCGCGTCGCCGCAGAAGCATGCGCACAGTATGCACGAACAAAGCTCGCATGATGCCCCCAATCGCTAATCGCGCAGCTCGCGGCCGGTAATTTCCAAAAACACGTCATTTAACGTGGGCGGCTCGGCATACACGCGCCCCACTGCAAGGCGCGATGTCTTCACGGAATCCAGCACATCAAGTAAGTTGTGATCGCTTGTTTCGCATGATGCATGCAACGCTCCATCAGTAAAAGTGCAGGTCAATACATGTGGAAGCGACTGGATAGCCTGAGCTGCAGCGTGTCCCCGCGCTTCAGGTGCTCCAGGGAGTTCCACCGCAATCTTCTCCCCTACCGCAATGCTGCGTTTAAGCTCGTCAGCCGTGCCCAGCGCCAGAATTTTGCCGCCATCCATGATCATGATGCGACTGCAAATATGCTCGACCTCTTCCATGTAATGGCTCGTGTAAACCACGGTTGCGCCCTCGTCGCGCAGGCGCATGATGCCGTCAAGAATGGAATTGCGGCTTTGCGGATCAACGGCCACGGTAGGTTCGTCGAAGAAGATGAGCTCGGGCCGGTGCGCAATGCCGCAGGCAATGTTCAGGCGACGCTGCAGGCCGCCCGACAGCTTTTTCGGTCGCATTTTGCGATAATCCTCAAGCCCCACGAACTCGATTGCTTCATTGACAAGCTCCCGTCGGCGCGCCTTTTCTTTCACGTACAGCGCGCAAAAGCAGTCAACGTTTTCCGCAACACTCAGCTCATCGAACACCGCCACCTGCTGAGGCACCACGCCAATGCGCTGCTTAAGATCATAGCGCGTGGGTTTCATGGGCTCACCGAACAGCTCTATGCTGCCTTTGTCGTAGGTAAGCAGCTGCAGCATGCAATTAATGGCCGTGGTCTTACCGCAGCCATTGGGGCCCAACAGCCCGAAAATCTCGCCCTTGCCAATTTCGAGGTTGAAATGATCCAAAGCAAGAACATCGCCATAGCGCTTCACTAGATTGCTCACGCGCACTACGCTTGTAGGATTGTTCGATTCAGCCATTACGCTTCCTTTCTTCTTAAGCATGCAATATGAGAAGGCGAAGGCGTTGCAGCTTCTAACGCAGCATGAACACGCCATCCGTTAGTGCCATGCAACTGAGTTCGCGCCCGAGTGCGCGACTCGAGTCTTGTCGCGATGCTGGCTGCGCGCTGCAACCTTGCCGTTGTTGTTTTCTATGGCTCCATAATGGAATAAGCGCGCCCGACAGACTAGTGACTTTTGTCATGGATTTGCATTTTCGCAGGTAGATGGTATCTTTTACGAGATACGACACGCCGTGCGGTTTATGCGTGTTTTATCTGGCGCTCATTCGTGACGGTATGTTTTGCTATTATGAAACTATGGATAGACTTTTAGACAAGACGATTGTTTTCGCGAGCTGCTTGCTCGCGGTTGCTTGTTTTTTGGCGGAAACGGGGGTAACCGTCGCATCGATGCCTCCCTACACGCAGCTGTTCGCTTATGCGGTTGCCATGCTTGCCGCTATTGCGTGCTCGGCTATGGTCGAGGCGTTTCCGTTGCGTGCTGGGGTAATTGCCTCTGCTGTTTATTGTCTTGCTGCGTGTTTTTTTGCGTCTGCTCTTCCCTTCGTTCCCCTTGCGATTTACGATTTTGCGCGCAGCATTCACCGCAGTGATGCGCTTAGGTTTTCCGGTGTGTTTGGCATGGTGGCGCTCGTCGTTTGTTTTGGGACAGGTGTCCTTCCTCCGCTTTCTTCGGCGTCTCTCCTTTGTGCTGCACTTGTTGCTGCGGCGCTTTCTATTCGCACGAGCACGGTGCTTGCCCGCCAGCGCCTTGCCTGGCACACGCGCGATGCTCTGGCCTCGCAGGCAATCACGCTTCGCGATAGGAATCACTCCCTTGCCGAATCGCTTGAGAAGCTGCAAGCGCAAGCTGATGCAGTCGAGTCCCACGACGGCGCCGCTGTGGCACAACAGCGTCCGGCGCCCTTCGCTTGTTTGACTGAACGCGAATACGAGGTGGCACGTCTGGTGGCAAAAGGGCTGGATAATCGGGAAATTGCTGCGACTGCCTTTTTGAGCGAAGGCACGGTGCGTAACAACATCAGCAGCATTTTGTCCAAGATGGATCTGAAGAACCGCACGCAAATTGCCGTTGCGTGGTGGAGCAGCACTACCGATCATCGTTAGGCGCGGCTGGTAACGATTCCGGATGATCTGCTGCATTGTGCGTTTAAGTAAAACCGCTGCACTAAGAACATCTGGACCGAATTGGTTCAACGACAAAAAACTGTTCGCGCCTCCTTCCCTTCTCCGTTGCCGGAATAATGCGAAGAAACAGATGCATTTTTGATCGAATTTCGTTGCAATCGCCTATAATCGCATTCTGCAAATAGTGGTTATAAAAGGGGAATTGTGGCAATCATTTCTGTCGATGGCGCTGAGAACGTTCGCGATTTAGGTGGAATATCGGTTCTTGGCGACCGCAAAGTGAAAAGCGGTCTTTTTTTTCGTGGTGCTAATCTTTCTGGCATCACGAAAAGCGGCGCACATTTCCTTTCGCATGACCTGGGCGTCTCTCTTGTTATAGACCTTCGCGTTGGGTGGGAAACTGAAGAAAAGCCCGATGTGCCCATTCCTGGCGTTGAGTACGTTCACGTTCCTTTTTACGACAAGGATAAAGTGGGCATCGATTATACCGAAAAAGCCCAGGGTACGCAGTTGGTGGGCAAGGATGTTGCTTGTGATCCTGATCATTTCTATCGCCATATGCCCAACGAGCTTACGGCTGCGCAAACGGGAAAAGTTGTGCGGCTTATGCTCGAGCGTGCTTTAGAGGGTAAGGCAACGTATGTCCATTGCAGCGGTGGCAAAGATCGCGCTGGCATTGCCACGCTGTGTCTTTTGACGGTTCTTGGTGCTTCTGAACAGGCGATTCTTGACGATTATTTGCTTACGAACATTTCTCGCGATAAGCATATCGATGAGATGTTCCAACGTTTCTTGCGTCTTTCCGGCGGCGATGAGCGTATTGCCTGGGAAGTTACAAACAGCCACGCTGCGCGCCCTGAAAATCTTGAAGCCTATAGGGATTCTGTTATTGAGCGGTACGGTAGCATGGATGCTTTCATCGAGGATATCCTTGGTATTGATCCAGACCTTGCATCTCGAGCGAGAGAGTTGTTGACTGAACCTTGTGCGTAAGCTTTGTAATCGGTACATTGTTGTGTGATTATTCGTTATGAGTTTTCCATTGATTCGCGCACGCCATTTTCTATGAGCATATGTCGTTCGAAGTGTTCTATGGAAAATAGTTCTGTAAGATGAAATGTGTCTAAAGAAATTTTTTCTATAAGATTTTGTATTTACAAATTCCATTTTCCAATATATGATGACAACGATGATTGCAGACGATTCTATCTGCATTGATCCTCATACTCCAGTAAACGCACTCTAAACACACAACGCTGGAAAGGAGGGTTGGGCTAGCCGTAAGGATAGACCGCCAGAAAAACAAAAATCCCGAGCGGCAACTCAGGATTTTGTTTGAGACAAGCTCATATCAATGCTACTTGATAAAGGGAATTATACCATCCCTTATATGAGTGTTGTCTTTTTTCTTAAAAACGCTCATATCCTCACTCTTTGCCCCGTTTTAATGACATATTTTTCCTCCTTTGGAACCAGCGCTTTGCGTCTGGACGAGACTCCTTCGCAATTTTTCTTTCGCACTTTGACCCACGATGATCGCTCTTCGCTCTATTGCATTGCGCGTCGTGACAAAAACGGATCATGGAACGAATCGTTTGCGACTTCCCAACAACTGTCTGGTTACTGCTTGTTTGACGATTCTTCCGATTGGTATGTAACGCGCAACGGCTTTACGCAACGCTCGCGTAAAAACGAGCGTCTGCGTCAGATCAATGCTTTCATGTTTGACCTTGATTGCCATCAGGGCGATGCACGTGCTGCGGTTGCTACAGGCTTGCATTCGCTTGAAGTTGCAGTTCAGCATGGTCTTTTGCCCGAGCCTACCATGACGGTTGACACCGGACGCGGTCTGCATCTCTATTACGTTTTGGATCACTCCCTTTCTTATCGTCTGCGTGGTAGCGCGCATAACGAAAAGGGGATTTCATTCTTTCGCGATGTTGAAGCGAAACTTCTTACTGCACTCAAAAATGCTCTGTCGGGTGTTCCCGCGCTTGAGGTTGACACCGCGGTTTTTGATTTCTCGCGTGTGGGTCGCATTCCGGGCACATTCAACGTATCGGCGGGTCGTTTTGCGCAGTTGGTCCAATGCTCCGATCAATTCTATGGCTTAGCTCAGCTCTCAGCTGCGTGCACGCTCTGTTTTTCGCAGCGCCCTCAGGCAAATGGATCTTCCGTTGAAACGTCTTCAGAGATTCCCTCCGCTCAGCAAAATGCGAAGACGCGCTTCGTTGTCTTCGATAAGCTGTCGCTGTCGCGCGTTGGCAAGATCTTTAAACTGCAGGAAATTCGCGGTTTTGACTGCAAAGGCAATCGCGAGCTGATGTGCTTTTGCCTTTATAACGCTGCTGTTCAGGTATATTCCAGTAAGGATGACGCATTTCAGCGCCTTGAAGAGTTCAACGCGCGCTTTATTGAGCCGCTTGATACTGCGGTCCTTCGGCAGATTGTTCGCTCTGTTGGTAAGGTCGGCTTCTATAAGATGTCGGCTGCTACCATTGTTGCTAAATTGAAGATGACTTCCGAAGAAATTGAAGCAACTGCATTCTTTGAGTCCCGTCGTATGATTGAACGTCAAAAGGCAAAACAGGCAACTGCTGAGAAGCGTGCAGCTCGTAACGCAAAGATTCTTGCGCTGTATGCACTCCCTGGGGCAACAATGGAATCCGTTGCTGCAATGGTGGGCGTATGCAAGCGTACCGTTGCAGCGGTTCTGAAGCAAGCACGTGCTGCACTGACCAGCTTGAATACCGCTGGAACGATCAGCATCGACCTCAAGACGGCCGCACGTCGCGCGCTTGATGCTTTGGCGAAAAATGAGTGCAATTTTTTGGCAGACGATTTTGTGTGTGTGGGTGCCCCCCCTGCCACTACTTGCCCCGCTGGTTCTTGTCTTAGCTTCTCCTCTTCCCTTTCTATAGAGAAGGACCCCTTGCGGAGTCCTTCTTCAGCATAACTTTGTGCGGTAGCTGTTTTGTGATGCTTAGAGCTGTTCAATTTCTTGCAGCAGGTTGTGCACTTCGGCTAGCAGGTCTTTGTCGGGCGCTTCCTTTGAATTGAGTGCAGCCTGGAGGTTTTTCTTTACGAGTTTAAGGTATCCATTTGTTGCTTTTGTTTGCTTGCCTTTTTGTGTATTTTTCAATCTGCGTTCTTGGGCGGTCTTTTCAGCATCTTTTTTCGTAACCACTCCCCTTTTGATTTGTTCGCAGATCTCTTTTTGACTTTTTGGATCAAGTAGTGCAATTGCGTGAGCTGCAGTTTTCGTGATGCAATCGTTGTCGTAGAGTTCTTTTCCCTCTTCGCATAGCGATTTTCCAATGGTGACTTCCATTGTTGCGGTACGGGGGCTTACTCCGAATTGCTCTGCAAGAATCTCTTTGGTAGCGCGCCCCTTGAATGCTGCATCGTTTTTACGCGCTTTCAAAATGCGCTCTTGAACTGCTGCCATTCCAGCTGCGCGTTCTGATGGCGTCATGTTTCGCTGGCCTATGTTTTCAGCATGGAGGATGAAATTCGCTTCTTCGTCTGATAGTTTTCCTATCTCGAAACAACGAGCAGGAACCATGTACCAGTGTTCGCCGTAGCGCTCCCCCAGCAGAAGATGCGCGCGATAGCGACGCTCACCGTCGATAATTTCGTAACCTGTTTTTGTTGCCCGGACAATCAGCGGTGTAGTGTTTTTTGTTTCGTAAATCAGGGAGGCCAAGCTCTCGATACTTCCCTGGTCAATGGTGTACGTGTTGTTTTCGTTCGGGACTAAATCGCGTACGTCGAAGTAATCGAATCCAGCCTTTTTCAGCAGTGATGTTCGTTTATTCGCACGCGCCAGTTGGCTTGCGCCGTCTTCTGCTTCTTCGGTTTTGTTTTCGAGCGCCGCCTGCATTAACTCTTCATCGGTTTCGTATGTTTCTGATTCAGTGATGTAGCGGTTCACCCCTCCCCCATTCTTTTCGAGGGCTGCCTGCAGTTTGGATTTAGCCATTGATTTCCTCGATTTCCTCTGCCAGGCGGTGGTACTCTTCTGAGGCTTTAGATTTTGGATCGTAGATGACCGCCGGTTGCATTGCCAGCGTGCTTTCGATGACGCTCGTGTTTTTCGGGATTACTGTATTGAAGAATTCAGCGTTTTTGAAACTGCGTTCAATGATTTTTTTACCTTCGCGGTATGCAACGGTGTTTTTCTCGGCGATAGTCGAAAGCAATTTCCATTTGCGCATGCGCGTGCGGCGTTCGCGTGCAACTTGTTCGATGGTAGATATGGTATTAGAAAGACCAGCGATTGCGAAACCATCACAACGAACTGGGATGATGATCATTGATGCATCGTTTCCGGCTTCGAGTGCCGTGATTGCGTTTGTTACCACAAGGCCCAGCGACGGCGGGCAGTCGATAATGACATAATCGTAATGTGTTTCTTCGATTGCGTCTTCAATGGCGAATCGCAAACGGGAGTCGATGCTTGATTGGGAGCTTTCGTTTCTCATGCGTGCGTCCGCATCTGAAAAGCGGAAGTTCGAGGGAACGATGTCCACGTTTTCATATTCTGTTGGCTGAGCAATTTCAAGAATTGTCTTGCGCTGGCCCTTGGTGTTGGTGAGCATGATGTCGGCAATGCAGTCTGCCTCTGCCGTTTGGTCATAGACGCCCAGGTACTGAGAAATTGATCCTTGACCATCGAGGTCGATGATTAGTACTTTGTTGTTGTCTTGCGCCAGGCAGATTGCAAGGGAAGCGGCTGATGTTGTTTTTGCGACGCCGCCTTTGAAGCTCATGATCGTGATAATCATAGGCTTCTTTTCCTGATCTTTATCTATGATCGCTTGCGTAAGATATTGCTCGACGATTTCTGATTTGGAAATGCCGGTTTTTTTCGCTTTTTCTTCCAGCGCTTCTGTTACTTCATCGGTCAGATAAAACGCTGCTGTGTTCTTTTTTATTTTCTTAACAGCCATTCTATGCTCCTTGTAACTTCTTCTCTGTTATGTTTTATAAAATATATTATAAAATGTTGTATCTATTTCTATTACTAATTGAGTTTTACCTAATATTTTCTTATGTAATTATACCATATTCCCAGTTGGAGCTTTATTCGTATGCTTTATTGATTGTTATGACCTAGTTGCTGTTGTTTTTATATTTCGATGCACTGAAGGTGTTCTTTTGTTTTTGTTTAGATATGCGAACATTCAGACTTCCCCACCCTTTTCGCTCTATGATTTTTGATTTATGCGTACCCATATACTTCTGTTCTTTGCTGACAAAGGTTTATCGTTAGTTTATCCTTGATGCCTGTATGTTTAGTTTTGGGCAATTATTGCCCAAAAATCTATACGGGTACTCCCCTACCCTTCTTTTGTCGCTAGATCATCCGGTGTTTTCTTTTTTTGGACGCGATTGTTTTTTTACATGAAGAGCTCTGCTGGTTCTATCTATCTATATCCATGCTCGTTGATTGATTTCTGTTGAAGCTGCTGCTTACCGCATTCTCTGCTACTCATTTCTCTATAGAATCTATTCTCAGAGTTGTCCGTGTGAATAAGAACCTGTTATGTTGATCCTTGCTTTAGTTTAATTTTCGAATTATCGTCCATTTCATGTCTTTCTGTACTTAAAGCAGATGCAACTTAATTTTTGGGCAATTATTGCCCAAAAAACTAACAAGGTATTAAATCATAAAAGATAAAGTAACACATAATATGAAATGTAATAGCATATAAAACAACGATTAGGCAACAAATGATGAAATATAAGATGAAATATAATCTAAAACATACTAATGGTGAAGTTATATAAACAAAATCATAATATCAAATATAACCTTTTATATATATTTAAAACAAACGTAAAACATGAACTAAATCATAAAATAATATTTAAAAAGAAATATAAACTAAAATATAATATAAAATAAAAACGAAAATATCTTGATTTAAGAATGATATAAAAGAATATAAAACATAAAATAAAAACTAACACAAAACAGTATTAAGAAAATATAAGCTAAAACATAAAGTAAAACATAAATGTTAGAGTAAAGTAAAACATAAAATAAAATATAATAGATAACAAAATAGGTAATAAAATATAGTCGTGACTAAAAACATATTAGGTTTTATAATTCATGAAGTAAAAAATATTGGAAATATAACATGTTATAAAACATATCCAGAAAGAGGGAAAATGGGTAAAACAATTGCGCTGATCATGCAAAAAGGCGGTTCAGGAAAAACGACAATCTGCGATCAGCTTGCTTTTTCGCTGAAAGAGCAAGGTAAGACGGTTGAAGTGCTTGATTTGGACGATCAGCAAGGCAGCCGCTTCCAAAACGAAGGTATCGAGAATCCGGAATATACCATTATTGATACGCGTGGTGCCCTTGATATGCCAATCGATCTTAATGGCAAGGCGCTGAGTATTGAAGATATCATTGAATCAAGCGATTTGGTACTTATCCCCTTCTTGCCTGAAGCTGATAGCGAGGCTCCCCTTGCCAATGTGGTGAATCGCTGCAATAAAGTTGGAACTGATTTCCGCATTATTTTCAACAAGTTAGACCTTCGTCGCGTTGTTGATCAGATTATGTTCCAGAACATTTGCGCAGATTATCCAGGAAAAGTGCTGAAAACGGCGCTTCATCAGGGAACTGCCGTGTCTCAAGCTCGCCTTTTGTCGAAGTCAATCAACGAAATTGATACGAGTAGCAAGCCGGCAAAAGACTTCGCTGCGCTGGTCAAAGAGGTGTTGGAGGTCGTGAATAATGGCTAAATTATCTGCAAGCGCACTGCGCACCGCTGCTGCAAATGCACGCGAGAAGAACGTTGAAAATGCTGTTATGAGCCCTGCTCTGCATGAAGTTGCTGAAATAAACATCGACCACTCCAAGGAAAAAGCCGTTGAGCTCGAGCCGGAAATCATTGAGGAGAAAAGAGTTGCGGAGTCAGCTGAGCAGGCGGCTCCATCGGAAAAAGTGGCTCATCCCTCGGTGAAAAGCGTCTTGAAATCATACGAAGGAGAGCGCAAAACAGAGCATGTTAACCTTTTGATTACGCCTTCTCTGTCACGCAAAATTGAAGCCATTCAAATGCAGGGGGAGTTCCGATCAAAGAATGCAGCTGTCATTGCTGTCCTTGAAGCATTTTGCGATGCAAATGGTATTGAGTAAAAGATAAAATAATTTATAACATATTATAAATTATTGGCGTTTGAACTGGGCTTTCGGAGTGATTATGACGTGACTGACCAAAAAAAGAAAAAAATAAATATCGTTGTGAGTGCCTGTCTTTTAGGTGAAGCGTGCCGCTATGATGGCAAAGGAAATCCATCGCCAGCCGTGTGGGCACTTGCCGAAATGGAAGAGGTAAACCTCATTCCTGTATGCCCTGAAGTCCAGGGTGGGTTGACTACGCCGCGTCCGCCCTCGGAGATTCGGCACTGCGTTAGCGACTCATACGAAAGCGCCTTGGAACCGCTGAAAACACTCGAAAAACGAGTGATTAATTGCGAGGGCACAGATGTAACGCAGGCGTTCGTAATAGGCGCTCAAAAGGCACTCCAAGACGCCCAGAACGCCGATGCCAGCATCGCTATCCTGAAATCGAAAAGTCCCTCGTGCGGTTCGGGCGTAATCTACGATGGAACGTTTTCGGGGTTGCTCACCAAAGGATGGGGGATTGCTGCAGAGCTTTTTGCCGAGCAGGGAATCGCTGTTGTCAATGAATCGGAAGCAGCAGATATACTCGCAGCGGTTCGCGAAAAATCAGAACTGATGTTGGAAAATTTAGTACAAGAAACGTTTGAAGACGTAGCGAAAACGCGCAGGGAAGACCCTGCGCGTCCGAACGCGCAATCAGCGGAAATGTCGAGCGGACAGATTTCTTCTGCAGCGGAAAACAACGAAAGCGCTGTCGCGCTAGAAGGAGCATTGGTTCCAGATAAGGGGGTCTCCCCTGATGAGATGCCCGGAAAATCGGGTTCGAGTCCGAATGCCGTGCCGGAGCAAGACCCCACTGAAGTGGCAAATCTGGACCCAAATGCAGCGTTGGGCCCTTCGCCGAACGCTTCGTCAGCTAATGCAGAAAAATTACCGCCCGTTACGCTGAGGAACGCCGCCAAACACTTCCGCATCATCACGAAGCACAAGATCGAAGTGGCAAAGCTGTGCTTCAAGATCGGCCTGGTCAAACAGGGGCTTACACATGATCTATCAAAGTATTCGCCTACGGAGTTTCTTATGGGAGCGCGCTTTTATCAGGGGTTTCGCAGCCCAAACGCTGCCGAGCGCGAGTTTCGCGGTTATACCGAGGCGTGGTTGCATCACAAGGGTCGCAACAGGCATCATTTTGAGTATTGGCTCGACTTGTCGGATGACCCGGGAATGCGCCTGAAGCCCGCGCCCATGCCCACGCGTTTTGTGCTGGAAATGCTCTGCGATCGCATTGCGGCAAGCAAAACGTACAAGGGTGCGGAATATTCGGACACCGACCCGCTGGCTTATTACGAGCGCAGCAAGGGGTATGTGATAATGCATCCCAAAACGCGTGCTCTGTTGGAAAAACTGCTGGTCACGCTTGCAGAAGAAGGCGAGCAAGCGGTTATTGAGCTGGCAAAAGAAATCGCAAAAAACGGCAAATAAAGCTTCGCGTAAACCCGCACGGTTTTATAATCGTTTGAGAGGGAAAATACCGAAAAAAGAAAGGAATTAAACCATGGCAATTATTCCTGAAGCAGCACAAGAGCTGTTCAAGAAAGTTCCCGATGTTATTTTCTCGACCGCAAACGAGCAGGGTCAGCCGAACAGCTGCATCGTTGGCATGAAGGCGATTTTGGACGACGAAACGGTGTATTTGTCTGACCAATTCTTCAAGAAAACATACGACAATTTCATGGTGAACCCGAAGTGCGCCATTGTGTACTGGGAAGGCAAAGAGGCGTATCAGCTGCACGGCACCGTTGAGTACGTGACAGAGGGAAACGACGTTTTCGCAGCTCAATCCGCTTGGGTGAATGCGGCGTTCGAGAAAATGGGCATGCCCATCAAGGCGAAGGGCGGCTGCATTGTGAAAGTGGACGCCGTGTATTCATCGGCTGCCGGTCCTCATGCGGGTGAACAGATCGCATAGGGGCAAACGGACGAGTTGTTAACTGTTTCGGGCCGGGGAAGGGATACCGCTTCGCGAACCTTCCCTGGCCCCCTGTTTATTATGGGCTCCGATTTATGTTGTTGGATTTTTGCCATCAAATTCGAAGTTGTATGAGGTTGGAAGTAGGTTGCGGGCTCGAAATGAAGTGTTTTTCGGCGTAAAAGCAATTTATGAAAAAATGCTTCATTAAAACCCAAGCTCAACACTATTCTTAATTGCGATATATCTTGAAGTGCGGCTGACTTTGCGATTTCACCTACTTCCAACCTGCCTCAACTTCGAATTTGAGGCAGGTTATTCAACAACATGAGATGATTTCGGTTCAATCTCGAGACGATTGGCCGCAAAAAGTGAAAAAGACCCCGTCCCTTTTTAACGTTCAAAAGTGAAAAAGACCCCGTCTCTTTTTAACGCTCGAAAGGGAAGTGGTAGTCAAGGCCTAGCTCGTCACGCACGGCAACAAGCTCGCGCTGAACGGATTCGCTTACCGGGACACCCTTGTCTTTGCGGTCGAGCCACGTCAGATACTCTTTCTCGCCAGCGGTATAAATGCGCTCTTGACCAGGTGCTTTCTCGCTTGCACGCAGGTCGCGGCAAATTTGACCAGCAATG
Organism: uncultured Eggerthellaceae bacterium; assembly: GCA_934648845.1. Lineage (GTDB taxonomy): Bacteria > Actinomycetota > Coriobacteriia > Coriobacteriales > Eggerthellaceae > CAKUOV01. The sequence goes on along the minus strand of CAKUFS010000004.1, from coordinate 83,258 downwards.
GCGCGGAACTCGTCTTCGCCCATGAAAGCGTTCGGGTCAATCACGAAGAAGAAGTGGCCCAGGCTGTACATGCGCGGGTTGCCGGCATCGTCTACGCCCGAAAGCGCTTTCATGAACTTGCCGCCTGCAAGCGCCGCGCTCAAAATCTCAACAACGGCCGCGTAGCCGTAGCCTTTGTAGCCGGCGGTCTCTTCGCCAATGCCGCCCAAAGGCGCCAGCGCAGCTTTGCCATCGACCAGGGCTTTCAGGATAGTGGCACTATCGGTCATGGTGGAACCGTCACGCGCAATCACGCACGACGGAGGAGTGGGCTTTCCGCTGCGCTCCCAGTACTCGATCTTGCCGCGCTGCACAATGGAAGTAGCGCAGTCAATGCAGAAGGGGAACGGCTCGTCGGTGGGCAGGCCAAACGTGAGCGGGTTCGTGCCCATCATGTTTTCCACGCCGAACGTGGGCGCAATGCTGGGGCGCGCGTTCGTGCCGGTGATGCCAATAAGCCCCTGGTCAGTGGCCATTCCGGTCCAGTAGCCCGCAATGCCGTAATGGGTGGAATTGCGGATGGCGCCGCCTGCCATGCCGTAAGTTTTCGCCTTCTCGATAAGGCGCGTCATCATGTGATGGCTGGCCACCATGCCCATGCCGTCGTGCGCGTCGAACACCAAGGTGGTAGGTGTTTCCTTCAGGATTTCGATGTTCGTTTTAGGCAGCAGCGTGCCTTTGCGGATGCGATCCAGGTAGATGGGCTTGAAGCGATTGCAACCGTGGCTTTCAATGCCGCGACGATCTGCTTCAAGCAAAACGTCGGCGCAAATCTCGGCGTCTTCACGCGGGATTTCATAGCCCACAAAGGCGTCAACCATGAAATCGTGCATGAGCTCCCACGAAACGTAAGGGCGTGTTTCTTCCTGCATGTATTCCTCCCGTGTTGGTTTTTCGACCCGACCATTATACGCGTACCGGGCAGGTCAGCGCGCGAAACCGAAAGGCAATTCAGAAAGGCCAATCGTTGTGCGCATCGTGCAGGCGATTTGGGGGCGAGCATGGGGGAAGCTGCTGGGAAATGCGCAGCAAGGGCCGGGTTAGGGCTTTGAGCGGGGAAGGGGAGCGCAGGGAAATTGTAAGTTGTTCGGGGTGATGCGATGCTGCAGCAGGTGGTGTTGCCGTTTGTGCCTTGGGTGTCTTTGAGGTTCGCGCTGCGTTGTGAGCGCTTGTGGAGGGACGCTTAGAAGAAGTGGTAGAATTGCGCATTACGTTATGAGAGCCTGCTTTGGCGGCTTCGGGCAAGTTCGACCTTATCGCCGCGAAACGCGGATGCGGAAGGGGAAACGAACACGCGAAAGCCACCGAAGAAAGCGACCGAGGAAGGAACGACATGCATGGCATCGCAATGGCAAAAACCCACTTCATTGAACTGTTTGAAGAAATGAAGAATCATTTTTGCAGCAAGGCAGAAACAATGAAAACGACATGTTGCCAAACTGGATTGGATAAGGGTAAAAAATGCCGCATAGGTTGAAAACCGCCTTGTCGTGCAAGATTAGCAAGGTTGGCGCGGCGGCGTTTGCCCTTACCGCGGTTTTCTCCGCATGTTTGGTAAGCCCTGCAAGCATTGCAATGGCGCTTGACGAAGACGAGCCTTCACTTGCGTCGGAACAATCGCATTCTGCCTACGAAAAGCCCGAGGCCCCCATGGTCATGGCGCTTCCCTTAAAAGACGGAAGCGTTGTTGTGTTCTGGACTGAATCGCCCTTGACCAGCCAAAACCCCGATGTTGACCAGCGCAGCTACACGTATCATCAGTACAGCGGCGACCGTGCTTCGGGCTTAAAAACCATGGTGGAGATCTGGAGCAAGGCGGATGAGGTGCAAGAGATTCCGGCAGACACAATTTGGCCGGGGTATCGCTATACAGTGCTTGTGGAGGCGGTGAACGAGATGTGCCCCGATGACGACCCGAACAAAACGGCCTCATCGGAGTATTTCACCTTCGTTGCTCCTAGGGCGAGTTCTTACGAAATTGGCGATGTGAACGGCAATGGCGTTGTGAATGTTATTGATGCTCAGATCGCGTACGAGCTTGCCACGACGGACCATTACAAGGATCGTGCTGATTACGATGAAATGACGGCGCGCGCCGAGGTGATACTTGACGGCCAAATCAATGCGATCGACGCCTTTGTCATTCAATACGCGGCGTTCCATGGCTGGCTGTAGTTTGTGGGTGTCAGGGGTGATTCGCGTCACCTGATAAGGGATTATGCGGTTGCGACCTGCGCAGATGGTGGGTTATGCGAAGCGTGCGGTCGGCGCGTGGCGAAACGCCGAGAGGTGCGCCGTGCGGAGTGCATGGTGCACAGGGCGGGTCAGAACAAAGCAAAAGCGTTCGAAAACCGTTTTTTTCGTATGATTTCGCTCTAGCAAGGCGAAAAAGAGGAAAATAGAAAATCACTGCGCGCTTGCGCTTGTTTGTGCTTGCGGCGGGTTTGTGGCAAAGAGCGGTCGGGACACAGGCGACTTGCGGCAAACTTTCAGCCTGTAAACTGGCGGTTTGGAACGTGAGCGGGCAAGGTCCATCGTTCAACGTAAGGGCTGGCGTGCAGAGGGCTTGTGGTCCTTTGCGGCGCGGCTTTTGCAATATGCGCAGGCTTGCCGTTGGCCGGAAAGCCGCTGGTGGGTGCAAGAAAAGTGAGAAGAAACAAGAAAGGGTCGTTCATGAAGATTATCGTTGACACCCCAGAGGGCATTGCCAAGCAGGCAGCCGCCATCTACAAGGAACTTTTGGCTGTCAAACCGAATGCCGTTTTGGGATTTGCCACCGGATCCACGCCGCTTGATCTGTATGCCCAGCTCATCGAAGGGTACAAGGCGGGCGAGCTCAGCTTTAAGGACGTTACGACGTTCAACCTGGATGAATACGTTGGTCTTGAACCCACGCATGACCAGAGCTATCGGTATTTCATGGATACCAACCTGTTCAACCATATTGATCTTGACCCAGAAGCAGTGCATATTCCGAGCGGCATTGATACGTCCGACGATGCGCTGGCGGGTTACGACAAGGCTATTGCCGCAGCTGGCGGCGTTGACATGCAGCTGTTGGGCATTGGCTGCAACGGTCACATTGGCTTTAACGAGCCGGGCACGCCGCTTGAGAGCCTAACGCACGTGGTGGAGCTCACTCAGAACACGCGCGAAGTGAACGCGCGCTTCTTCGAGAGCATTGACGAGGTTCCCACGCACGCAGCCACCATGGGCATCAAGACCGTGATGAACGCACGAAAACTCCTGCTCATTGCGCTGGGCGAGTCCAAAGCCGATGCTATCAAGGCAACGGTGGAAGGCCCCGTGTGCGCCGAATGCCCCGCAAGCGTGCTGCAGCTTCATCCCGATGCGATGGTGTTCTGCGACGAAGGCGCGGCATCGAAGTTGAGCTGCCTGTAAGTCTGCGACAAGGGCTTTTGCGGTTGAGGAGCGACCGCGAGAATGGCTGCTTTTCGCCCGAGGGACGGCGGCGGCAGCCGTAAAACAATTATTTCCGGCGGTTCGATTGATGCGGACCGCCCAACGAAAAGAGGCACAATGGGAAAGTATTTCGGAACCGATGGCTTCCGCGGCGAAGCGAACGTGAACTTGAACGCCGAGCATGCGTTTTTAGTGGGCCGTTTCTTTGGCGCGCTTGCTGCGAAAAAAGCAGCAGAAGCAGGTGAAGGTGCGCGCGGCAGCATTGTTATTGGCAAGGATACGCGCAGGTCAGGCGACATGTTTGAGCATGCGCTGGCGGCAGGCATTGTTTCGAGCGGTGCGGACGCGCACCTTTTGGGCGTAGTGACCACCCCCGGTGTTGCCTACATCACGCGCACGAATGACTTCGCTTTTGGCATTATGGTTTCTGCAAGCCACAACCCGTATCAGGATAACGGCATTAAGGTGCTCAACTCCAACGGCGAAAAGCTGGAAGATGCAACGGTGGCCGCGTGCGAAGCCTACCTGGACGGCGACCGCGCGAGCGTTGAGTACGCGCTGCGTTCCGAGATTGGCCGCGTGATTGACGCCAGCAGCAAGTGCGATGCGTATGCGGAGTTTCTGATTTCGTTGGCGAAGAAGCGCTTCGATGGCTTCAAAGTGGCGCTGGACTGCGCAAACGGCAGCGCGTATGCCCTGGGCAAGCGCGTGTTTGAGACGCTGGGCGCGCAGGTCACGGCCATTTCCACCGAGCCGAACGGCGAGAACATCAACGTGAACTGCGGCAGTACCCACATTGGCCAGCTGTGTCAGTTGGTCAAGGATGGCGACTTTGACCTGGGCTTTGCTTACGATGGTGATGCCGACCGCTGTTTGGCGGTTGACGAGAACGGCAACAGCGTTGACGGCGATCAAATCATGTACGTGTGTGGTCTGCACTTGAAGGACGAAGGCCGCTTGGCAAACAACACCATTGTTGCGACCATCATGAGCAACTTCGGCTTGTTCAAAAAGCTTGATGAACTGGGCGTTTCTTACGAGAAAACGGCTGTGGGCGACAAGTACGTGTACGAGAACATGTCCGCGAACGGCCACAACATTGGTGGCGAACAGTCCGGGCACATCATCTTCCGCGAATTTGCGACCACGGGCGACGGCATTATGACCAGCCTTATGGTCATGGAGGCCGTTATGGCTTCGGGAAAAACGTTGGGTCAGCTGGTGGAACCGCTGGTCATTTACCCGCAAGTGCTGAAGAACGTGCGCGTGCACGATAAGGCCACGGCGCGCGGCGACGAAGCGGTGAAGGCTGCCATTGCAGCCGCCGAGGAATCTCTGGGATCCACGGGCCGCATTTTGGTGCGCGAGAGCGGCACCGAGCCGGTGATCCGCGTAATGGCGGAAGCCGAAAGCCTGGAGGAATGCGAGAAGCAAGTTGATGCGATTATTACTGTTATCGCAGCTCAAGGGCATGTAGTGCAATAGTGTTATCGGCGGCGCGCGAATGAAAGTCGGGCGCCGCTTCTTTTAGGAGCGCGGGGCGTTTGAGACTGTGGCGGACGTCCTGGGACAGGTACATGTCCTGAAAGGTGTGCGCGTTGCGCGGCGTCCGAGCAAGGTGCTTGGGCTGCGGCGCAACCACGCGTGGCAGGACACCACGTGGCAAGACCACAGGAAAACTTGGCGGGAGGATATACCATGAAGGCAACTATTTCCGATTTATACGACTTGACGCATACGATTGCAGCACCCCTGTTGGAGCGCTTTACCTATCCCTGGGACGCGCTGGCGCACATCAAGGATTTCATTTTGGAATTAGGCCCCACGCTGCCCGAAGACGAGTTCGACCACCCGGCAGAAGGCGTGTGGATTGCCAAGGATGCCACGGTGTTCGACAGTGCCTATTTGGGAAGTCCGCTGATTATCGACCATGGCGCTGAAGTGCGCCAATGCGCTTTTCTTCGCTGCCCGGCCATTGTGGGTAAAAACGCCGTGGTGGGAAATTCCTCTGAGCTGAAGAACGTGATTTTGTTCGATAACGTGCAGGTGCCGCACTTCAACTACGTGGGCGATTCCATTTTGGGATACTACGCGCACACGGGCGCCGGCGCTATCACCAGCAACCTGAAAAGCGATAAAACCCTGGTCACGGTAAGGGATCGCAACACGGGCGAGGCCATTGAGACGAACATCAAGAAGTTCGGCGCCATGCTGGGTGACCACGTTGAGGTTGGCTGCAACAGCGTTTTGAATCCGGGTACGGTTGTGGGTCCCGACACCATGATTTACCCGCTGTCGCGCGTGCGCGGTTTTGTGCCCGCGAACAGCATCTTTAAGGACGAAAACGACATCGTTGAGAAGCGCTAGGGGCAGCTAAGCGCTTGCATGTTGGGATCACGCGCCAACGTCTTTCGAGTTGCCCGGAAACAACCGGGAAGCGACAAAAAGAAGCCCCTTTTGCTGTAAAGCGGAAGGGGCTTCTTGCGCGTGCAAAAAGAAGGGTAGAAGCGCGCGCGAAAAACGTGAGATACGGGCGCAAGGCGCGCGCGGATGTGTGCGAGCGTCCGGGGCACGCACGGAAACCTTGCATCCGCACGGGACCGGCGTTTTGGAAGCGGGGTGCGCGCCGGTCCCTTCTGCACGCTAATCCTCGTAAGCCATGGCCTTGTCGAACAGCTCTTCGACGTCCTTTCCGGGGGCCGGCGTGGCTTTTGCCACGATGATCGCCACGATAAGGCCCACCACAAAGCCCGGCAGAAGCTCGTAGAGGCCCGTAGGAGCCGTAAGGAAGGCCAGCCATAGGATATCTACCGCGCCGCCTGCAATGATGCCTGAAATGGCGCCTGCGTAGTTGAATCGCTTCCAGAACAGGCTCAAAATGATGGCTGGGCCAAATGCGGCGCCAAAGATTGCCCACGCGTTGGAAACCAGGCTCATGATGGTGCCGGAATCGGGGTTGGCGGCAATGATTACCGCAATGATGGAGATCAGGATAACGGCGCAGCGGCTCATCCAGAACATTTCCTTTTCGCTGGCCTCGCCCTTGCGCACGATGGGTTTGTACACGTCGGCAGCCAGGGAGGACGCGGCGGACAGCATTTGCGCGGACGCGGTGGACATGGACGCAGCCAGAATGGCTGCCAGCAAGATGCCGGAGATAACGGCGGGGAAGATTGCGCGTACCATCAGGATAAACACCAGGGAGTTCACTTCAATGGAGTGGTCGTAGCCCAAGAACGAGCGGCCTACGATGCCAATGAACGCGGCAAAGATGACGATGAGCACGGTCCAGGTGATGCCAATGGTGGCGGACTTCTTCATTTCCTTTTGCGAGCGCAGGCTCATGAAGCGCACGATGATGTGCGGCATACCGAAGTAGCCCAGGCCCCACGCCAGGCCGCTCAGGATGTCTTGCCACGACGTGAGAATGGTGAAATACCCTTCCGGATATCCTGCGCCCACGCCCACGGAATCCATCATGAACAGGGCAAATATGGGAGCGAGCATCATAGCGCCCAGCATAAGCAGGCCCTGGAAGAAGTCGGTCCAGCAGCTGGCTTTGAAGCCGCCCATGAACACGTATCCAATGGTGATAAGCGCTGCAACGTACATGGCAACGTTCGCATCGATGCCGGCCACGGTGTTAAACAGCGTGCCGCACGCTTTGATGGAGCTTGCCGCGTACACGGTGTAGGCTACCAGGAAGATGATAGCGCATACGACCTGCAGCGATTTGCTGGAGCTTTTGAAGCGGTTCGTAAGGTACTGCGGGATGGTGATGGAGTCATCGGCCACAATCGAGAATTTGCGCAGGCGCGGAGCCTCGAAAATCCAGCTGATGGCGTAGCCGATTGCCAGGCCCACGGGAATCCAGATCTGTCCCATGCCCAGTGCATAAATGCTGGCCGGAAGGCCCATGAGCACCCATGCGCTCATGTCGGCGGTACCGGCCGAAAGCGCGGTGACGAACGGTCCCATTTCGCGGCCGCCCAGGAAGTATTCCTTTTCGCCGCCGGTTTTTGATTTCACGAAGAAGAACACACCAATGCCCAGCATGCACAGCAAGTACACGACGAACACGATGAGCTCAACGGTCGAGCGTTCCATAGACGTTTCCCTCTCTTTTTTCTCGTCTTGGGCGAAGGTGCTGTGCGTGTGTTGCGGGGCTGTTGTTATTGCCCGCGCCGCCACTGCGGCCTGCTGTTGCGCTTCTCATTCGCGCGGACGCCTCCGCCTGCCTTTTTTCAACCGTGCCATTGTTTCACAACGTGAATCATTACAAAAGTGAGTATATTGCAGGATAAGTATTACAATTTGTAATGTTGCTGTTTGAGGCGCGCTATGCAAGGCGCGCGAACGGCGTATACGGAGGCGCAATTTGGAAGCAAATTTGCAGAAGTACCAGGCATTTGTTGCCACGGTAGAGTGTGGCTCGTTCACGAAGGCGTCTGAAGCGCTGCATTATTCTCAGAGCGGCGTGAGCCGAATGATTTCCGATCTTGAGCAGGAGTGGTCGGTAAATCTCCTTGAGCGGCACAAGGGCGGTGTGCGGCTGACAACCGACGGCGCTCGCATTTTGCCGTACGCGAAGAGTTTGTGCGCGGAGTACGAGAAACTGCTGGTGGCAGTCGATGAGGTGCGTGGATTGCAGTCGGGTCTCATTCGCATTGCAACGTTTTCGAGTGGCGCAAGTCAGTGGCTCCCCAACATCATCAAGGATTTTCAGGCCACGTATCCGAACATTGCATACGAGATTTTGCTGGGCGATTACACGGAAATCGAGCACTGGATTATGGAAGGGCGCGTGGACTGCGGGTTTATTCCGTTGCCGGTACACGAGTCGCTTGAGACGGTGTTTTTGGAGCGCGACCAGATGATGGCGGTGCTGCCAAAAGAGCATCCGCTCGCTGCTGAGCAGGCGTTTCCCTTAGAGGCGCTTGAGGATGAGCCGTTTATGATCCTGGAAAAAGGCGCCGGTGCCGAGGTTGATGCCATTCTAAAACAGCGTGGCGTGCGTCCGCGCGTGAACTTTACCACTTGGGACGATTACGCGATTATGGCCATGGTGGAAAAAGGGTTGGGCATTAGCATTTTGACGGAGATGATCATGCGCCGCTGCCCCTACGATGTGGTGGCGCTGCCGCTGGATAAACCGGTGTATCGTGACATCTGCCTGGCGTTTCGCGGAAAGGATCGTTCGTCGTTGGCGTTGCAGCGCTTCATTGAGTACCTGCCGCATCGCGAGTTGTAAGGGCATGTTGTTTTGCAGCAACTTGGCAGTTTGCACCGCTTGGGCAGGATGGCAATGGCTATAATGCGCCTGCGCTGAGGTTATTGTTTGCGGTTTTCGCTTGGCGTGCTAGCGGGCTGAGCCGTCTTGACTGCCGCGCCCTGATTGGTTGACGATTTGATGAAGGTACAAGGGGATGGGGTCTGCTAAAGGGCATATTCTTGCATTGACGACGGTTGCCATTTGGGGTTTGACCTTCGTGTCCACGAAAGTGCTTCTAGAGAGCTTTCTGCCTGTTGAAATCCTGTTTTTGCGTTTTCTGCTGGGGTTTGTGGCGTTGTGCCTGATGAGTCCGCATGTGCTGCGCTTGAAGGAGCGTCGCCACGAGCTGTATTTCATTGCGGCGGGCGCAACGGGAACCTTTCTGTATTATCTGCTGGAAAATATTGCGCTTACGTATGCTGGTGCAGGCAATATTGGTGTAACGGTTTCAATGGCGCCCCTGTTCACGGCAATGATTGCAACGGCGCTTGGACGTGAACGTGCGCTTACGCCGCTGTTTGTTGTTGGTTTTCTGGTGGCCATGGCAGGCATTGTGCTTATTGGCGGGCAGGATATGAGCACGGCGCAGGCAGGTTTTGGCGACGTGTTGGCCATTGCGGCTGCAGTAGTTTCGGCGATTTACTCAAATGTGCTGGTGACCTTGGGAAATGCTGGCTACGAAGCCGTTCCTATGACAAAACGCATCTTCGCGTGGGGGCTGCTTTTTATTGCCATTTCGAGCCCGTTTTTTGGCGCAGACGTTTCGCATTTGTCGAACTTAGCCGACCCCGTCAATGTGGGTAATTTATTGTTTCTAGGACTTGCGGCATGCGCGATATGTTTTGTGACCTGGGGAATGTCGGTGAAGCTTTTGGGCGCAAGCACGGCAAGCACTTACATCTACTTGTCGCCGGTGATCACGGTGGTTGCTTCGGCCCTTGTTTTAGGCGAAGCGCTTACGCCGCTGGTTGTTCTGGGTATTGCGCTGGTACTGGCTGGACTCCTTCTTTCGTCGCGACCTGGGCGTAAAGAAAAAGAGGTGGGCGGTTCTGGTGGGGAAGCGGTTGCGAAATCGGCGACGAATCCGACGTCTGAATCCACTATGGAAGTTGAGTAAACGCCCGAGCTGAAGTGGGATTTCTGTGCGCAAGTGATGGTTCGTACGTGGCTTGAAGGACCGGGCGCTCTTTTGTTTTTTTCTTTCGGATGATGTGAAGGACGCTTCGGCGAAGCGCTTGGTAAGTATCATGGCAAAAGAAAAATGCATATTTGCGTATGCGGATGAACTGCGAAAAGAGGTTTCGAATGTCTCAAGAACAAGCCTGCTTGTCATTTTTTGAGCGCTCTCGAAGGGCGTTTGTTGGTGCTGCGTTGTGCGTGTTGCTGTGTGCGGCGGCGCTGGTGATAATGTCTGCGCCGCTCGTGGCGCTGGCGGCTCAGCCGAATCCGCTTGACCACGCCGCTCTTGCTGAACAACAGGCAGCTGAACAGGCGAAAGGTGAAAATGGCGATACTACTGATGAGGAAGGCTCGACGGCTGGCGGCATTGATATGCTTGCGCTGGCGGATCGTGCTGCGGCGGCGCGCGCGTGGTCACTTACGTCTTCGGGATATGTTGCTGAGGATGGACAGACCATCATTCCCGGTGCGCTTGCTAAGGGCATTGATGTGAGCGAACATCAGAAGAGCATCGATTGGGAAGTGGTTAAGGCCGAGGGTGTTACGTTTGCGATCTTGCGTGTTGGCTATGGCGGTGATTATTCCGACCAAGATGATAAGTGCTTCGCGTATAACGTCTCGGAATGCGAACGTTTGGGCATTCCCTATGGCGTATATTTATACTCGTACGCGTACGATGCTGCTTCTGCTCGTTCGGAAGCAAACCATGTTCTGCGTGTTTTGGGGGACCATAAGCCCAGCTATCCGGTTTATTACGATTTGGAATATACCTCGAATGGATCGCCGGCGGGCAATGACGGTAGCGGCGCGGTGAGTATCACGAACGACGATTTGAGCGAATTTGCTACGATTTTCTGCAATGCAGTCTCCGAAGCAGGGTTCACTCCGGGTATTTATGCGAACCTGAACTGGTGGAACAACTATTTGACCGATTCGTGCTTCTCTCAGTGGGAGCGCTGGGTTGCCCAGTATAACAATCAGTGCAGCTACCAGGGAGAATACAAGATATGGCAATCCGCAAGCGATGCATCGGTTGCGGGTGTGAACGGATACGTTGACGTTGATTTTGACTACTATCCGTACCGCGGTGGAGCGGGCTATAAGCGCGCTGACTTGAATATGAACGGAAGCGTAAACGTGGTTGATGCTCAAATCGCCTACGATTTGGTCTGCGGGAACGCGACCGTGCAACAAAAATTCCTTGCGCAAGGGGTGGCGTGGACCGATAAAACCGTGTGCTATTTCGTTGACATAAACGGTGATGGTTTCATGGATGCTTCGGATGCTTTGGCCATTCAGTGGGGTTCGCTGCACGGTACGCTCTAATCAGTTTTTTGCGTGAAGCTTTTCGATCCTTGGTTCGATTGTTGACCCGCCGTTTTCGCGGCGGGTTTTTGTGCCTCGTTCTTCGATGGTCATGCTGGCGAAGGCCCCGCTCGCATTTTTTCGCTTCCGTATCGGGCTGTCGATGGCTGTAGTCTTTTCGGCGAAAGTCAATGCTGCAACGCGCTTTTCATCTTTGGTTCAGGTGGACAACCGATCTTCTTTCTCGTGTAACGTTGGTTGTTTTTAGATATGTTCTCGCTATTAGTATTTAACTGCATTTATATTATTAAAGTTAAATATTAATAACAGCTTAACTGGGAAAATATAAAACTCATCTCAAATCGATCGCAATCGGCTGAAAATATATGGAAGAAGGGGGTTATGCGAAAGAATAGAGTCAATTGCCCGATCAATTCAAAGGATCAAGGGTGATTCGCGGCGTTGGCTTTCGCCAAAGGGAAGCTCACGCCCACCGGGCCATTGCGTCCGGATTCATCGTTGTTGCCGGCGGCGCATTGTTCCACGGAAGCTATACCCACCATGCCATGGCAGCCGTGCCCAGCACGATAAGAAGCAATCCCAGCGCTGACTTCTTCGAAAGCTTCTCCTTGAATACGAAGTAAGCGAACAGCACTGAAACAAGCAGTGACAGTTTGTCGATTTGCACGACAACGCTCACTTGACCCATGGCGATTGCGTAATAGTAGAACAGCCAGGACGCTCCCGTGGCAAGACCAGATGCCGCCAAGAATCCTAATTCGGAACGCTTCACGTTGGGCACCTGGGCCAGTTTTTCTTTCATCGCAACGATGATCCATGCCATTATCAGCACAACGCAGGTGCGAATGGCGGTTGCAAGGTTCGACTCAACGCCCTCGATACCGACTTTCGCCAAAATGGAAGTAAGCGCGGCAAACACGGCGGCGCCAATTGCCCATGCAAGCCAGCTCTTGCCTTCTCCTTCGCTTGTTTGTTGCTTTTTCTCGATCATCATGAATGTGCCTACTGCGATAACGGCAGTGCCCATGAGCTTAACGACAAGATTGCTTGTCTCGCCGAACAGGACAATTGCCAGCAGCACCGCAAGAACGGTGCTCATTTTGTCAACGGGAACCACTTTGTTCACGTCGCCTACGGAAAGTGCCTTGAAGTAGCAAATCCACGAGCCACCCGTTGCAAGCCCCGACAAAATAAGGAAGAGCCATGACCGCGCGCTGATGTTTGCGACAGCACTTAAAGGCCCTGATACTGCCGCCATGATCCAAGCGAAAACCAGCACGACGCAGGTGCGCAGCGCCGTTGCGACGTCGGAATCGGTGGTTTTGATTCCGCATTTTGCAAGAATTGACACGATTCCAGCAAAAAAAGCCGATGCGAATGCGGCAAGAATCCAAGGCAAGGTTGCTTCCTTTCACGGACGATATTTGCACTTGATTATACGTCCCTTTTTGGTGTGCGGGGAAGGTGAGGCCGAGACTCCGATTGACGGTATCGGGGAGGTTGCCCTTTTGGTGGGCGCTGGGAAGGAGACGAGAGGGCGTGAATGTGATAGGGGCGATGAATCCCTTTCCGATGCGTGGGAAGGCAAGGGTCTCACGGGGCAAATTCGTAGTGGTATTGTTTGTTCTGTTTTGCGCGTAATGGCCTGCGTGAGAACCGTTAAAATAGAAGGGTTGTAAGCGCAGAATGTGCTGGGGCGCGCGGAATGCGGCAAGCGTGAGAGACGTTTTCGTGCGGAAGACGCTGAATTGCCAAAGCATCGAACAAGGAACTGCGCGCAAAAAAACGAAAAGGAGACGAGCGATGCTGTTTTCAACGGAAATGAAAGATCTTGCCAAGATTTGCCCGAAGGCGGCGAACTTCTGGGCGCAGCATGATATGGCTGCGCTTGAAAACGGCAGCTACGACTTGGGCGATGGCGAGTGCGTGAACGTGATGTCGTACGATACGAAGCCTCGCTCTCAAAAAGAATACGAAGCGCACGAAGAATACGTTGACATTCAGTGCGTTATTGCTGGCCAGGAATATTTGGAAGTTGCGCCGGTGCAGAATCTTGAGGTCACGAGGGCGTTTGATGCTGCTGATGATTACGCGCTGTACAGTAACAACGTGACGGGCGAGGCTTTCCTTATGACGCCGGGCCGCTTCGCCATTGTGTTTCCTGCTGACGCGCATATGCCGGGCGTTTGCGTTGATGCGCCCCAGGCGGTGAAGAAAGCGGTGTTCAAGATCAAAGTGGCAACGCTGGCTGCGCTGTAGCACGGAGGTGTGGTGCGCAAGGCGTGAAAAGCGTGGCGATAATGTGCGCGCAGTTACGTTGCGCGGTACTGTGGCGGATTCGTTGCTTTGCTGCGGCGCTCCACTTCTTGCGAGCGACTTCTGCGACCTGCTGATTCGAATTGAAAGGACAACCTGTGATTGAGCTGAAGGCATATGCCGGATTGATTCGCAACCATAAAGAACTTGCATCTGAGCTGGGTGTATGCACCAATGGACTGACGCGCGACCAACGCGAGCAGCGTTTGGTGGTGGCCGCTTACGAGCGGTGGGGAACGCAGATGGGCACCCATATCAACGGTCAGTTCGCCGCCGCGCTCTTCGACACTGAAAGCCAGCAGCTGTTTTGCTTGCGCGACATTCTGGGCGCGGAGCTCTTTTTCTATTACCAGACGGCGGATGGGCGCGTTCTGGTGGGCACAAGCATCAGCGATTTGTTCGACCAGCCTGGATTTGTGCGCGAGCTCAATCAGGAAATGATTCAGTTCTATTTGGCGTTCACGTATTTGCCCGGCGAAGAAACCCTGTTCAAAGGCGTGTTCAAGCTGCAACCGGGCGGCTATTTGACGTACAGTGCCGCCCAGGGGCTCAAGCTGGGAACGTATTGGGACCTGTCATTTGAACCCGATGAGTCGAAGACGCTTGACCAGTGGGCAAGCGACGTGGATGCTGCCATGGAAGCAAGCCTGCGCGACATTTGCGAGCCCGACCAGGTGTGTGACAGCTTTCTTTCGGGCGGCGTGGATTCGTCGTTCATTATGGCGAAGAGCCGTGCACGCACGGGATTTTGTGCGGCGTATGAAAATCAACAGGCAAGCGAAGAGGAAGATGCGCGCGCCACGGCGGAGTTTTTGGGTCGCAATTTCGAAGGGCTTACGGTAACGCCGGAAGAGTTCCTGGGAAACGTTGATGAGTTTCTGCGTGCTTTCGAGCTGCCCACGGCCGATGTTGCCGCGCTCTCTCTGTATTCCGCGTGCAAGCAGATTGTGGCGGGTGGCAAGTCCGAGCTGTGTTTCTCGGGCGAAGGTGCCGATGAGTTTTTCGCCGGCTACAGCGTGTATCGTCACACGCCGGCGCTGCGCAAGCTGCTCGAGCCGGTTTATCACGGCACCACGTATATCATGAACGCGAAAGAGCAGCAGCGTTTCGCTGCGCAGTATTTCCCGAACCGCTCCACAGAGGAGTTTGTCAAGCAGCGTGCGGCGGCGGGTGCTGTCCACGATGAGCTGGGGCAAAAGCTCTACACCGACCTGCGCACGTATTTCGAGGGCAGCATTCTGTATAACTCCACGAAGATCGCGCGTGGCACGGGCCTTGATATTCGCATGCCGTTTTGCGATTTGCGCATGTTCGAGATTGCGCGCACCATGCCGTCGCGTTTCAAGACCACCGATCAGGGGAATAAGCTGGCGCTTCGCGCGGCGGCGGCACGCGTGTTGCCGCACGACGTTGCGTATCGCAAAAAGCTCGGCTTCCCGGTGCCGGTGCGTGCGTGGCTGGCAACCGAGCCGTTCATGGCGGAAATCGAGCGCGCGCTGACAAGCGACGCGGCGAAATGCCTGCTCAACGCAGGTGAGCTGAGCTGTTTGCTGGCAGCGTTCAAGGGTGAGAAGCCGGCGGCGCACGGGCATTGGTATAAACGCCACGAGCCGCTTTTGTGGCGCTACGTGTGGACGTGCTACACCTTGGTGCGCTGGTACGAGCTGTTTTTCCTGAATGGGGCGGCTGACTAGAACTGGCGTGAAGGGGTCGAGCGAAGGGTCCGTGCGAAGGGGCGGTGTGATGCTGTCCCAGCTGCGATTTGAGTCGCGCCCCAGGTGGGAGCTGCGGGTTTGCTGCTTGAACGGTGGCCGACTAGGCTGGGGTGGTTTTGTCCGAACTCTTGTAACTGCTCAAGATACTGCGAAGATGTGTGACGTATGCCGCGCGCGTGCTCTGCGGCGCTTCAATGGTGATATCTTCGCCAAATTGCGCGAGCCATCCGTAGAATGTGGGACTTTCCATCACCGTCACATGTACGCGTGCGACATCTTCTTCAGCCGGTGTTACCAGAACGTCTTCCCCGAAACGATCAACGACTGCGTTCATGGCTGATGCTTTCGCTAAAAGTGTGACCGTTGTTGGCTGCCCGTTGAACATGTCAAAGCTGCGCTGTTGATACTGCGTGGCGTCGAACGCGGCAATGCGCTCGTTGCGCGTGGCCTCTTCTTCCGATACGTTGATGTTGAGCATGCGGTCAACGCGATAATTCACGAAGCATTCGTGCTGTTCGCTCCAGGCTACCAGGTAGTAGCAGTCGTTCGTATAGAGCAGATGAACAGGAGTTTCTTTGTAGATTGCGCCATTGCGTCGCAGCACTCGCTTCTTGTTTTCGTCGTATTGGAAATATTTGAATTCGACTTTGCGGCGCGTTGAAATGGCGCGGCTGATGGCATCGATGTTGTAGAAAACCGACTCGTTTTGCGTTTTGATGCGGCCTTCCACATGGATGCGCTTCTTTAAGCTGGCAGCCAGGTGCTTGCTTCCCAGCTTTTCGATGGCGGCAACCAGGGTGTCGGCTTTACGTTGGGTCAGGAATTTTGACGACTGTACGGCATCGGCCATTAAGATGAGCTCCTGGTCTTGAAATTCACGTGTGAACAGCGCGTATTCAACGGGATTATGCGGAATTTTCTGAATGTCATACCCGAAATCAACAAGGCTTTGAATATCGCGATAAAACGTTTTGCGCTCCACTTTAATGCCACGCTCCGTCAAACGCTCGCACAGCTGCGGGCACGTTAGTCCGTGATTCTCGTCCGTCTCTTCTTGCAGAATGCGTGCAAGATAGAGAAGCTTCAGACGCTGATTGGCGGCGGACATGACGGTTCCTTTCGTGGTTGGCTCAGGGCAGCTACGATGTGACGATTTTGATTTGCGGCAGTTGTAATTGTCTTGCACTGATTCCTATCGGTCATCTGCGGAGGTTGTCGTGCCATCGGTCTCTTTTCAATTCCGCAAAACGGCCTGCTTTTGTTCATGCTTTAATTCTACCCAATTAGATAATCCAGGAGCCAGGATTGCAAAGATTCAAGGGTTGAAAGGTGGGAGACATGGTGAGAGATGTGACAGAAGATATGAGAGATAGTTATGCCTTTTGTGGGCGCGTGACGATCAGGGTTCTAAGCAGGGAAGCTTGTTAGCGCTGTTCCGATCGATCAATTGGTCTTGCTGCTGCAGATCGATGTAGGGAACTTTTTTGTAATTTAAATTACGATTTGTTCCCTATTTTGTTTTGATGCGTCGCCGTATTGTTCTCGACTAGACGCAGTCGATGGGACGTCGTTGACGTACTTTTCCCAACGCAGAGATGCAACCTGCGCGAATATGGGCTAATTGTTCGGTCTTTCTCGACTTTTGCGTGATTTGCAATCCATGTTGTTGGAAAATCAGGGTGAAATTCGAAGTTGATGCAGGTTGGAAGTAGGTCGGAAGCGCGCAGACGGGCACCGGAATATGTTATCTTTCACGAGCATAATTTTGAACTGGCCATATATAAAATCATTTTTCCGGATTCTATTGCGTTAATCTAAAAACACCCTGGTTCGCTCCCATGACCTACTTCCAATCTACCATAACTTCGAATTTGGGACCCTTTTTTCAACAACATGGTTTCGGAGGTAGTCAAAGCGACTAAATCCTACTGGATCCTGATTCAAAAAAACCGCAGAAGACTCGTTTCTTTGAGTCGAAAAGCTTGAGTGTGTCAATTTTCATGGATTATCAAGATCTTAAAGAGCAAACTGCCGCAAAATCCGAAGAGGAATTGGCTGATTATAAGAAGCTGTTCTCGCTTGCGTGCATCGGGGGCGGGGTAAAGGATACCCTGAAGGGCCATTTGGAAAACGCTTCGAATATCGATGAGTTCTATGCTTCCGTATATGCTGATGATGCCTGCCGCTTTGAAAACGCATGGGGTTACTATGCAAAGATGCAGGGGAATGATTGGCCTAAACGTTTCGAATGCGAGCAGGCGCGCTATGGCGTTCAGTTGCAGCTTAGAGGCGTTGCGGTAGAGAACGAGACCATTCAGTTTTTCATTCCCATGATGGGGCGCAGCCGGCGTGCCGATGTCTATATTTTCGTCGATGGCGAGTTCAACGAGGAAGCTGCCGATTATTTCACCTCGGTGAGCGGAACGTTTACGTGCCTTGATATGGAGTTTGCCGGTACTTACGATATTTTTGTCGGACCTCGTCTTATTATTTTCGAGCGCTGGGAGTTTGATAAGCTGGGAAATCGCCTGAATGGTAAAGGCGAAACCAAGATGTGCTGTTCTTGTAGATAGAAAGTGAAAGAGATATCCATGTCCTTCTCTCTCAAGCGTGGGCAGAGGCGACTCGGCCCACGCGCTTTTTTCGCTTGCATATTGTCAATTGACCTCATTGCAATTCTTGCAATAGATATGTATGCGCCGGCATTGCCGAGCATGCAAGAGACGTTTGACGTAAGCATCGGTTATCTGAATTTAACCATGTTCGCGTTTTTCTTTGTCTCTGCCTTTTCTACGTTTCTAACGGGTCCCTTGAGCGACTGTTGCGGCCGTAAACCGCCGTTGGTGCTGGTGACGGTCTTATTCGCTTTTTCGTCTGCTGGATGTGCGCTTAGTCCTTCTGTTGAGTTTTTGGTTGTGTTTCGCGTTTTGCAGGGTGCAAGTGTGGGCGGCGTCCAGATGCTTGCTACAGCATTGATCCAAGATGCGTATGCGGAAGATTCAGTGCAAACGGCCATGACGTTTCTGCAGTCTTTAGTAATCATAGGGCCCGTTCTTGCGCCTTTTTTGGGTTCGTTCATTTTGATGGCAACAAGCTGGCGCGGTGTATTTGCCATGTTGGCTCTTTTGGGCGTGGTGGCTGTCGTTCTTGCGCTGCTTGTGTCGGAGACTCACGAGGTGCGCGGTTCGCATAATGGTGCTGGAGCGGGCGTTAAAGAATCGTTGCGTAAAGTTGTGCGCGACTGTGGAGCGCTTGCATCGACTCGCTCGTTCTTGTCGCTTGCTTTGATTATGGGTTTTGCCGGCGTGCCGTTTTTGCGTTCATTGCTGTCGTCCCCTATATCTTAATGAATCATTTCGGCATGGATTATTTTGGTTACAGCATGATTTATGCGCTGACGTGCCTTTTGGACTGTATTGCGCCCTTCATATATCTCGCACTATCAAAGCGCATGCCCGACCAGCGCATATTGCGTATGAGCTTTGTTCTGATTGGTGTTTCGGGCATTGCCCTGCTTGCGGTTGGCGAGATATCTCCGGGAGTGTTTTTCCTTGCATTTGCGCCCTATGCGCTTTCCGAGGGAGTCATTTGACCCCTGGCCTATGTTGATTTGCTGAATCAGCCGGAAGATCGTGTGGGATCGGCGTCCTCGCTGGTGAATTTTTCCTATGTAATCATTACTGCTGTGGCAACGGTGGTTGCAACGCTTGATTGGCCGTCTCTTATTATGGGTTTGGGCGTAATCACTCTTGCGACATTCGCTATAGCGTTGATTCTCTACTGTTGGGGGCAGGCGCGTCGTGATGAAGCATCGCGCGATGCGTCTCTTTAGCGGGGCGAGGCTTTGCATTCCGGTGCAGGTGCGCTATGCTGCTGATACTGCTCTCGCAATAGTCGCAGCTGGCTGATGGGGGGCGGACTCGAACAACATTGCACCGATAAAGAAGGAAAGAAAAGCATGCCCCTTATTCTCGGGTTTCTGGTAGGCATCTGCCTGCCTATTCAGACGAGCGTAAACACAAGATTGAGGAAAAAAGTAGGGACGCCATATAACGCGGCTTTGGTGTCGTTTTCTGTTGGGTTGTTGTTTCTATCCACGTTATTGCTGGTCACCGGGCAAGGGCTAAGCATTCCTTTTGCGCAGCTGCTGGACGAGCCTGCATGGATCTGGATTGGCGGCGCTTGTGGTGTGGTTTTTCTGACGGGAAATATCCTGCTGTTCCCGAAGTTGGGCGGAGTGCAGACGGTCGTGCTTCCGGTTCTCGGTCAGATTCTCATGGGCCTGGCCGTTGATAATTTTGGGTTGTTCCGTTCGTATCAAACGCCGTTGACCGTATTTCGCGTTGCGGGTGCGGCGCTGGTGATTCTGGGCGTGATTTTGGTTTCAATGGCAAAAGAAAGCAAGGCGGAGCGCGGCGGTCGGCAAAAATCAACAAATGCCTCTTTGTGGCTCTGGCGAGCATTTGCCGTTTTCGCGGGAATGGCGGTTGCAACTCAGACTGCGGTAAACGGGTATCTTGGGGTGGCAGCAAGCTCACCGATAAAAGCATCGGTTATTTCGTTCACCGTTGGAACCATTATTCTGGCAATTATCTGCATTGTCTTGCGCCTGAAGAACGGAAAGCCGGAACCAAAGGAAGGGAAACCAGCTAAAAATCCCTGGTGGATGTGGATCGGCGGCATTCTTGGCGGGCTGTATGTTCTCGTAAATATCTATCTATCAAGAATTATTGGAACTGGAATGACGATTATCCTTCTTTTGGTTGGCTCCACAACGGGCGGCATTCTGGTTGATCATTTCGGGATTTTCGAGTCCCCGAAAAAGGCTGTCAATGGGCAAAAGATACTGGGCGCTCTGATTATGATTTTGGGAGCTGCCGCAATCAAGCTGCTGTAAGAGGTCTTGCCAAGGCGTGCAGGAGCGGACGCCTTGGCTCCTTCGGCCTTGCCGCTGCTAGCGCTGACGACGGAAGCTTCCGCGGCAAAAGAGGGTTTCATACAGGGCGCACACCTTGTCGGAGACGCACACCAGCCACGCCTCGCGACAAGCAGGAACGCGCGTGGGGGGTAGCGGCCACATGTGGGAGCGAATGATGTTTCGCTCCTTGTCGGTTAAGGGGAAATCTTGCGCCGCCCGCTGCTCGGCAATGACCGGATGATTCACCGCATGAGCCTTATTGGCGGTCCCGTGCCAATCGTAACCGTAGTAGTCATGAAGAAACGCCGCTCTGACCAGTGATTTTTCATCAGAACCCATATGGAGGGCGTCGTTGATGGAAAAGCTCAGCCAAGCCACGCTCACACAGTGCTGGTAGGTGCTTACGGTGCCGTGCTGGCAAAACCTCTTCATTTCCCGAGCACCCTCATGAGTGCAAGAAGTGGAAAGCAGCTGGTCGAAGCGCTGTTTGCGCGCTTCTTTTTCGCCGCGCTGCTGCGCTGTGTTCCGGCATCTTTCGCCTCGATGCCAAACGCCTTTCTTTCCTAAGATGCCCATGCTATTTCTTGTCTTTGGCATTCGGCTTATTACCCGGCTTGTTGCCCGGTTTGCCACCCGGTCTGCCTGGCAGCACGCCGCTCAAGCTGTCGATTCCCTTGCGCGCATACGCCACCATCATTGTGCCAGACTTGCTGCTATAGCCTTTCAAGCTGGAAAGCACGCGCTTCTGGCGGGCGTCCAGGCTGCTGGCAAGGCCCAGCACCGTATCGCGCAGCGTTTCTGCGGCATTCGGAATGTCGGGAAGAACGCCGTCAAGCTTCTCGCGTACCGAGAAATCGGACAGAGCGTCTTTGCCGGGAATGGCTTCCGCCACGTCTTTGGCGGCATCCTTCGCGGCTTCAAGACCCGCTTCCATGGTCTGGTCAAAGCTGGCGCTGGCAGCTTCAATCTTTTCCACCAGCTGGGTCAGAGCGCTTACCGAAAGGGTGACATCCACCGTGGTTATCACCAGTATCAGCAGGCCCACGATTTCCCGGACTCTATAGGGAACCGCTGTCGCCAAATCTTGCGCCCAGGGGATGATCAGCAGGCAAATAAGCACGCCGGATACTCCGAAAAGAAGCGATGCCGGCAGACAAATGCGACCGTTAAGGTTCAGGGGAAGGTTGCTGTAATCCCACCAGCGAGCATGGAACGCTCTTTCCATAAGCACCGACGTTGCGTATTCCAGAATCGCGCTGCCGAACATGCAGATAAGAAAGATGCCCCACAAGGGAATGTCCAGGTCCGATATAGGGGGCCACCTGAATAACGCCATGGCCGAAACAACGCCCACGCCGTAAATGGGACACAGGGGGCCCACAGAAAGCCGCGGTTTTCCCATTGGCCTTTGACCGCAATGTTATTGGCGCACTCGAACAGCCAACCCACAAAGGAGAAAACGGCAAACCATATTATGTAATCGTAAAGCGTCATAAGGCTGTCCATTATAAACTCCTTTGCCCGCTGAAGTGGAAACGTCGCAGAGAGCACATGACCGCGGCAACCTTGCGCATCCGCGGATGTCCCATGGATTTGCGACAGTTTTTTGCAGTGGGCTGCCCGGCAAAATCGTTCACAGTTCTTGAAAAAAAGAGGTTAATCGGGATAAAGTCCCGAAAACAAAGAACTGTGAACGATTTTATGTGCGGGTTGAGGTTATGGGGGATGTTTGGCGGTTTAGGTGCGGCTTTGGGTTCATGTTGTTGAAAAATCGGCGTGAAATTCGAAGTTGATGCAGGTTGGAAGTAGGTCGAAGCCGGTTCTGTTGACGGTGTGGCATATTATCTATAATAGAAATAATTATGGACTGGTATTATACCGAAGTGCTTTTTCTAGATCCTCTGCAATGCTCGAAAAGTGACCCGATTTGCGAGTCTCACCTACATCCGACCTATCACAACTTCGAATTTGGGATCAAAAATTCAACAACATGACCTCGGAAATCGCCTTTGGGAAGCCTTCCGTTTTGCCTCAGCCCACCGCACCCCGCCCTATAGCATTCCCGTCCTCCAAAAACGTTACCGCCGGCGGGCAAACGACGCTCGGCTGGCTTGCTTAAAGACGCTCCCCAACGCCCAAAATACGTTGGCCTTCATGGGTCATTCTGTAATGCAACCCAAGATCGGTACTCTTCGTTTTTGGGCGCCGTGCGATGAAGTATTACGAGGTCATTGGGGCGAGCATGTTCAATGTTTGGTATCATGAGCGCGAGCGTTTCGGCTGGCTGTGGCTTCGATCAGGTGCTTTTGCGCGAATCGGTGCTAAATGTACTGGCGCAAAGGGCTGATGCCGATCCCATTACGACGTTTGTGAACGCTATTGTGCGGGTTGGCCGCTTGGATATTCCCATTGCGAACGCGCTGCAAACACAAGCGACTTCTATCAAGCAATATCGTCGTTAGCAAGGTAAAGAGAAGGCTCCGAAGTTTCCCGTGAAGATTTTAATTCCCTTGGTGTGACTTTTTCCGTCGCTGTTAGTTGCGCTTTTGGGTTCCGCGGTGTTGAATATCATTGCAGCGTTCATGTAGGCGGAAAGGACAGCAATGGCATGCGGAAATCCGAAAACAAAGTCCACGTCGGGCACGTATTACCTGCTTTCGGTAGA
This sequence comes from uncultured Eggerthellaceae bacterium, assembly GCA_934648845.1. Lineage (GTDB taxonomy): Bacteria > Actinomycetota > Coriobacteriia > Coriobacteriales > Eggerthellaceae > CAKUOV01. The sequence goes on along the minus strand of CAKUFS010000004.1, from coordinate 60,405 downwards.
CGAGGGTGACTTGGGCGAGTATATTCCTGTGGCCGATACTTTCTTCAAGCGGCTTTGGGGATTAATGGGCAAAGACGTTCGCACCGATGGCGATGGGCTTTTTCTTGCAGATTGCGCGCGGGTGCATACCTGCTTCATGAAATGCTCCATTGACGTTTTGTATTTGGGGCCTGACCTGCAGGTTCTGGATGTGGAAACGCTAATGCCGTGGCACATGGGCAAAAAGGTGCGCGGTGCGCGCCATGTGCTGGAGCTGCCGGAGGGTCGCCTTGATGGTGCGGATTTGAGCACGGTTGTGGTGATGAAGGCTAAGCAGCGTTGAGGATTATACTTAATGCTGGGTTTGGAGATGGCAAGCATCGCCGGTTGCGGCCGAGATGGGTGCACCTGCGGTGGCTGCATCATTGAAAGATTCGCGCGACCTGTGCGAATTCGTTTCGGCTGTGCTTGGTTGCATGAGGGGCCTTAACGATGCGCTGCCCAGGGTTTAGGGTAAGCGCCTTATGCTATTTGCGTCCTGGACTTTATGGGTTCTGCTTTCTTGTTCTGCCCTTGCATTGCCCGCGTCGTTCTTGCGCTGTCGGCCTGTGTGCGCAGCCGCGAAAGGCTATGTTGTCGAAAAAATAGCTCAGATACGCCCAAATCGACGATACGGGGCAGGTGTAGGTGCGAAAAAGCCACAATTGATTTGCTCTTTGTTGCGAATCGAGTCTTCCTGGTGTATAAAACACCAGGTCATACGAATGTGCCAAAACTTAAGACAGCGGTGTGTCGTTGTTTAGGGGAATTGACCTGCCCTGAATCGTTGATTTGCGCGTTTTCGCTCTTGGTTTGCGACAACATGAGCTCCATTGGCTTGTCTACAACGCAGCTAGCGCTTGCCCGCTCTGCTTTTGGTTGCTATATCTGATACTTTTCTGACTGAACGCTATTTTACTTAATGCGTACTTTTTCTGCTGGGTAGGTCAAATGGCGATGTGGCACAATTGGGCCACGAATATTATCGTTGATTGGAAATATGATGCCTGTTGCCTTGCCTGTCCGTGAAATGAAAAACACCGTTCAGTTTACCAATCGTGTGCGTCGAGAGCGGGAGGTTCTTGCGGTCCGAAACGGTGTTGAAGTTATGACTTGCGTTAGTGCAGATCAGCGAAAGGCTGAGCTTGAGGAGATATCAAAAGCAAAATTGCTCAGCAGGATTCTTATGGCGGAGAGGGAGTATGCACGCGGGGAATACGAGAGCTACGATGATTTTGCCGCGAAAATGGGACTCCAATATGGGCTATAAATGCGTCATCCTTCCCCGGGCGCAGCGCGATTATCAAGAAATTGTTTCGTACTTGTTGAGGTGCGACGAAGTCCTCAAGCGGCCAAGAATTTCGTGGATGAGTTCGATCGGCAGATAGATTTGTTCTGTTCGCCACCGGATGTTTTCGCTTTGAGCCGTTTGCCGAAGTTGGCGGCAAAGGGATACCGGTCGCTTTTCGTAAATAATTATATAGTTTTGGCGGCGTTGGACGGAGATATCGTGCGGGTGGCGTATATTTTCATCAGGCGCAGAATTATGCGCATTTGGTACAAACGTTGCGCCATCTGTGCGTCAAGTTCGTGCAGCATTTGCTGCTACAGCATTGGTTTACTCGGGGTTGTAATCTATGGCTATTGCAATGATGCGCCCGTTGTGGCTGGGCTCGTGTCCAAGTTTCCCACCTTGTGGGATAAGCCCATGAGCTAAATCGCTCTTGATAGTTTCTTTCAGCCAGTCCGCAGCGGATTGCGCTGCTTCTTCCAGGTTTTTACCGAACGTGCCTCCCTCCATATCGCATGGGATTGAAAGCGTGAAGCCTTCGGATTCGTAGAATTCAAATTCTCTTATATAAATCATCGTTGGCCTTTTTCTGGTGGCTGGTCGTGTTCGCCTTGGACAAGCATCGTTTTCAGAAGCGCTTATCGTCCATTTCCTGTACTTATAAGTGATGCGATTTGATGCGACCCGGTGCACATCTGGTGCACATCTGGTGCACATCTATACCGTTTTTAACCCGTTTTTGCCGCTTTTCTTTATACTTCGGGAAAAATAAAAGGTCAGGACTTTTATGTCCTGACCTGCAGTTTCAATGGAGCCAGTGACAGGAATCGAACCCGCAACCCACTGATTACAAATCAGTTGCTCTACCGTTGAGCCACACTGGCGTATTTGGGTATTTTATCGGATTATTCATTTTCAATCTAGTGCTTTTGCACATTAATCGATGACTTCTGCGGCTTTACGGTGTTTTGTCTTCGTTCCGGCGGTGCGTTTTCGCATCTTTTCGCCTTGATCGCTGCCTCGCATGTTCTTGAAAGAAACGTGCCTGACTTGCCTTTTTCCAATCGCCTGCCGCCCGCTCCCGCGCGCCGCCGTCATTTATTCTCCTTCGCATCTTTCGGACGCAGCCGCTTGCTCTTGCCGCACGTTTTCGCTTCCTATTCTCCTGCGTTTCTCCCGGTTGCGCTGTCGTTATTCGTCTGCCTTTGCCGTTCTTTTTGCCTTCTGCATTCATGAGCGCTCCCTGTCAAACTGAAAGCAGTAGACTTTGGCCGCTCGTTCCAGTATTGTTGTTGCATTGTTTATGCGGTTGGTTTCCGCGGAACGCAGGAGAAAATCATGGTTAATCTTACTGATGAAGAATTCGAACTAGCAATTCAAGATGCGCTTGATTCCATTCCGCAGGATTTGATTGACTCTATGGAAAACGTCGTTGTTCTGGTGCGTGACGAGCCAACGCCCGAAGAGCTTGCCGATGCAGAGTGGGGGACCGAGGCCGAAGACGGCGATTTGCTGGGCATTTACGATGGCATTCCCCTGACCGAGCGCGGAAACGACTACGGGAGCTGCTACGGTGACATTCCCGATACCATCGTCATTTTCAAGGGACCGCACGAACGTCTTGAGGGAACGAAAGACGACATTCTTGACGAGGTGTTCACCACGGTTATTCATGAGGTCGGGCATTATTTCGGCATGACTGAAGAGCAAATCGCCGAGATGGGTTTCGAGTAGCGGGGTTGCAAGCTCGCGCTTGTGTCCTGCGCATGCTTTCCGAGCTCGCATGATGCTTAGCGCATGTCCTGCGCTCCCGCGATTTTGCTCGCGCCACCGCGATCAAGACTGCCCGTGCCCGCTCGTACGCGCTTTGAGTAGCCGCTTGCGTCAAAAATCTTCGCGCAGCTCTTCTGCGTTCCCGTGGTGTTCCAAAATTGTTTATTTCAAAATTAAAATAGTGCCGCTTGAGAATAATCTATTTCTTAACTATACTGAAAACGCTATAATTCTGCCCAAGTATAAGCAGTGCGGCATATTCGATGAAACGTCGTGCTCTATTGAACGAAAGGAAGGACATGGGGCAATTGCAAACAGGAAAAGCCTGAGTGCAAAAGTTATCGTGCTTCTTACGAGCGTTGCTTTGGTGCTCTCGTTTATTCCCTGCATGGCGCTTCCGCAGGTGGCGCTTGCAGACGAAACTGCTTCAGGCGAAGCTACTGTGTTCACCGTCTACACTACTGACAGTGACGGATCGAACCAGCGGGTCGCCAAGGCCTACACCCAGGCCGAGCTCGAGGCCCTGATCGACTCCGCCACCGCGGCCCAGGCCAAGGCGGCAGCCCTTGCCTCCACCGCGGCCGCTACCGAGCTCGTGCCCATCATCGGCGCTTCCGCCGCAGAGATCGAGGGCATGAACCCGGCCGGCAAGCCGTACTGGACGGGCACCGACTCCATTACGATTGTCGCGCCTCCGGTATTCAAAGTTTCCGCCGAGCCCTTCGCTAACGGCTACTACAAAGTGACTTACACCGAAGGCGTCTTCGAGGGCACGATTATTGCCATGAACGGCGAAGACATGTTCAGGGATAGCGAAACCCAAGAGTTCGTTGCTCTGGTCACGAAAGAGCAGGCCGATGCGCTGACTGACGCTTCCTTCACTGTTGTTGAGGCGAGCGAGGATCATATGATTCAGGAATTCGTGCGCGACGACGACCTGAACCTTAACGGCAAGGTCAACATTGTGGACGCTCAGATTGCCTACGATTTGGCATGCGGTGTATATGCCGATTTCTCGCAGGTTTCTATGAAGCAATGGCTTGCTGGTGACGTGAATAACGACGGCGCGCTTGATGCCGCCGATGCGTTCGCTATTCAGTACAAAGTTCATCACGGAGCTTTTGCGACCGAGTAGTTGTTTCTCCGCTTTCTATTGGGGGAGGTTCCTTTGTGGGATTTCCCCCAATTATTTTATTATACGAATAGATTAATTCACATATAATAGTCATACGAGAATAAATAAAAAAGAAGCATCCAGGAGGGCTGCAATGAACGTGAAAGATTATCGTTTGACCAAAGCGGTTATCGATCAGCTTGAGCCCGGTATGCTGCTCCATAATAGTTCAGGTCGGTCGTTTCGCCAGGTCATCATGATAGACCACAATCGTCGTGAAGTTGTAGTGCGCATCGAACGCGGCAAAAAAAGGTTCCTCTGGCCAGGTGAGTGCGCTTCCGTTCGACGCTGTTGAGCAGCACTGGGAGATCGCGCTTCCTCGGTAGCTGTTTCTTCTTTTAGGGGAAGGCTCCTGTGCAAGGGAAGGCCCCTGCGCGTTGTTTTCGCGCCTCGGTCGCCTTCCCTCGCCAATCTGTTTTCATTCCAAATGCTCGTGCTCTTGTTTTTCCTTATTACTCTTCCGCGTCTATTCATCATTTTGCGTCCTTTTGCGTATTTCTTTATTATTGTCATGTTATGTGACAAGACAGTTGTATATACTCCCAAAAAACAACGATACGAAGATAAGGGAGCATCACGTGGAAACGGTAAAGGACTTATTCGAACGCAAGGGTGTAGAGATTTCGGTGCAGCGCTACTTGATTGACGCAATGAGCGCCATGGCGCAGGGCCTTTTCGCATCGCTTCTTATGGGCACGATTCTTTCAACGCTGGGAACGCAGACGGGTCTTCAGCTTTTAGTTGACATTGGAGCGTTTGCGAAATCGGCAGCGGGCCCTGCTATGGCAATTGCTATCGGTTACGCTTTGAAAGCGCCGTCTCTTGTGCTGTTTTCCCTGGTTGCCGTTGGTGTTGCGGCAAACCAGCTCGGTGGCGCGGGCGGTCCGTTGGCGGTGCTTGTCATTGCGATTATTGCTAGCGAGTGCGGCAAGCTGGTGTCAGGCGCCACGCGTATTGACATTCTGGTCACTCCATTCGTGACGATTTTCGTGGGTTGCGGGCTTTCTTATCTGATAGCACCGCCTATTGGCGCCGCGGCAAGTTCCTTGGGAGCGCTGATTATGTGGGCTACCGAGTTGCAGCCGTTCGCAATGGGCGTTATCGTGTCCGTTGTTGTGGGCATTGCACTCACGCTGCCCATCTCTTCTGCTGCTATTTGCGCAGCTCTGGGCCTTACGGGTCTGGCCGGTGGCGCTGCGGTTGCCGGTTGTTGCGCGCAGATGGTGGGCTTCGCCGTTATCAGCTTCAAGGAAAATCGTTGGGGTGGTTTGATTTCCCAAGGCCTGGGAACATCTATGCTGCAAATGGGAAACATCGTGCGTAACCCGCGCATTTGGATTGCGCCAACGCTTGCCTCGGCCATAACAGGCCCTGTTGCAACGTGCCTGTTCGGAATGACCATGGATGGCGCTGCAATCTCGAGCGGCATGGGAACGTGCGGCATGGTAGGCCCCTTGGGTGTGTACACGGGCTGGCTTAGCAACATCGAAGCAGGCACTATGACTAGTATCACGGCGTTTGATTGGGCGGGTCTTGTTCTGATTTGCATTGTCCTGCCCGCAATTTTGTCTTGGATTTTTGCCCAGCTGCTGCGTAAAATAGGATGGATTAAAGACGGCGATATGAAGCTGGAGCAGGCGTAATGGAGCACGTGGATAAAGAGCAGGGCGAAGTGGTTGGCGAAGCGATCGGCACGGTGGCAGCACGGGCGGGCGCGGTGCCAGGAGAGGCTTCGGGTGCCGCGCGAACTGCGTTGCCCGCAATGAGCGCCGCGCCCGATAGTGCCGCGCCCGGTGCCAACGCACCGGCGGGGCAGCCGGCGCCGTTGGGCGCACCGAGCGTTACCGGCGATGTTCGGCGCGCACAAATCGTCTCGCTTCTGCAAGAGGCGTCAAAGCCAATCTCCGGTCAAGCACTGGGAGAGAAACTGCAGGTCAGCAGGCAGGTTATTGTGACCGATGTTGCTTTGCTTCGCGCGTGCGGCCACGATATCGTCTCCACAAACCGAGGTTACGTTCTTAAGCGGTCAAGCACTCAGGTTGTTCGGTTGGTGAAAGTTCGCCATACGCCCGACCAAATTGAGGACGAGTTAGATGCCATTGTTGACCTGGGCGGATGTGTGGTTGACGTTATGGTGAACCACCGTACGTATGGCAGGTTGTCGGCTCCGCTTGACGTGAAGAGCCGACGCGATGTGCGTCAGTTCCTGTCCGACTTGAACCAGGGCGTTTCGGCTCCGCTCTCCACCGTGACCGACGGATACCACTTCCATCGCATAAGTGCGGCATCCAGCGATATCGTTGATGAAATCATTTCGGTCCTTGATCAAAAAGGATTTTTAGCACCGCTTACAGATTATGAAGCGCAGGAACTGTTTTCGTAGCGAATTGCGGGCTTCTTTTTATGAAATAGGAGATTTCTCGAAAAAACTCGATTTCCTCCTATTATTACGAGTGTGATTAAAAGCAAAATAGGAGAAAATCGAAATAATTTCGAAAATCTCCTATTATTTTGACATCTTTTCCAATTCCACCGCTTGTTATTGACGTTTTCTTCTTACTGGAGCTTCGTTTCAGGGCAAAAAAATAGGAGGAAATTTAATATTTTCAATTTTTCTCCTATTTCATGTCTAGAGAAGGCATTAAAAATAGGAGGAAAACGTAAAAAACTTGATTTTCTCCTATTTCGTATTTTTTCGGCCGAAATCCGTAGGACGGCGCTCCTTGTTCCTGGCTTTTGCCTGAGCTCGCGATCTGCTTTGATGGGCACGCGCCTGCGAGCATGCCTCGCCTTTGGTTTTAGTTCAAACCCTATGTCTTTTGTCAGACAAGTGCTATTGGATAGTCCTCGGCAAAACGTGGCATCAATTACTCTTTACGCTCTGCTCTGTAAAGAAAATGCGGTACCACATAAGGAACATGAAGCAAATCCATATCTTTCGGCTGTTATCGGTGCCGGCGCGATGTTCGTCGAGCAGCTTAAGCAGCTGATCAACATTGAAAAACTGTTGAGCTTCAGGGCCGGTGAACCACTCTTTTACCTGCTGGTAATAGTGGTTTTCGCGAAGCCAGCTGACTACTGGCACGGGGAATCCGAGCTTTTCCTTCTGGGCCCATTGTGAGGGGATTGCGCGTTCGGCGGCCTGGCGCAGCGCTATCTTTGTTTGGTGCTCATTTGCCTTCAACGGGGTAGGAATGGTGCGCGCCAGATCGAATACGCCGCGGTCAAGAAACGGCACACGGCTTTCCAAGGAGTGCGCCATGGACATTTTGTCGGTTTTGAGCAAAATATCGCCTACGAGCCAAAAGTGCAGGTCAAGGTATTGCATGCGCGTTGTCTCGTCAAGGTTTTGAGCAGCCGCTTCCGCATATGTTGGCGCTACCAAATTCTGCGGGCTGCCTACGCTTACCGGCTCTTTCAGCAGCGCCGCACGTTCTTCGGGCGAAAACGCAACGCCGTTTGCATTCGTGTAATACCAATCCTCCACGGTGTGGCTTGCGCGGTTCAGATAGTTTGCGCCGCGCAGGTGCAGCGCGCTTGCCAACTGCGCACCTGCTTGCAGAAGAGGTTTTGGCAAGCCTGCCACATGGGCATTTGCGAATGGCGTTTGGTAGATTTTATAGCCGCCGAAGAATTCATCGGCCCCTTCTCCTGAAAGCACCGCTTTGACTTGCGTTGCCGCCAGCTTATCAACAAAGTACAGCGCAACGGCGCTGGGGTCGGCGCACGGCTCGTCCATGTGCCATTGAACGCGCGGCAGGCTCTCCCAGTATTCAGGCTCGGTAATGTGGTGGCTTGCGTTTGAAACACCCAGTTCATTGGCTAATTCTTGCGCCCACGAAATCTCGTCGCGCTCGCCTTGGTACTCGGCGAATCCCACGGTAAACGTCTTGATGGCAGGGTTCTCTTTGGCAAGACACGCTGCCATGTAGCTAGAGTCAATGCCGCTGCTCAGAAATGATCCCACTTCAACATCGGCTACGTTGTGATAGCGCACGCTTTCACGCATGGCCTGGTCAATGGCGTCAACGGTCGCTTCTTCGGAGCGCGTGCTGTCGGAACAAAACTCAGGCTGCCAATAGCGCTCCATTTCCAGTGAGCCATTGGCGTGAACCGTCAGGCAATGAGCGGGCGGAAGCTTGAACACGCCCTTGAAAAAAGTCTCGGGCAGCGCCGAGAACTGGAAGCACAGGTACTGCTCAAGGGCTTCGCGATTGAGCTCGCGATGATAGGCAGGGTGCTCCAAAATGCTTTTTATCTCGCTTGCAAAGATGAATTGCCCCTGCTGCTGTGTGTAATAAAACGGCTTGATGCCGAAGAAGTCGCGTGCGCAGAAAAGCTCTTTGTTGCGCGCATCCCAAAGGGCGAAGGCGAACATGCCGCGCAAGCGCTGCAGCATGGTTTTGCCCCATTGCAGGTAGCTTACCAGTAAAACCTCGGTGTCGGAATGCGTTGCGAATTCCCAGCCCATCTGGACAAGCTCTGCGTGTAAGTCCTGGTAGTTGTAGATTTCTCCGTTGAAGACAATAACGTAATCGCCGCGCTGCATGCATGTTTCGGGGTTGCAAGGCTCGCCCATGGGCGTGCGAGCAGGGGAAGTGACTGCCGATGCATGCGCGCCGGTCGCGCGTACCATGGGTTGGTTGCCGTTTTCGAGGTCAACCAGCGAAAGGCGTCGATGTCCCAGCGCTATGCCGTCGGCCAGATATTGTCCCTCGCCATCGGGGCCGCGATGTGCCATGATGTCGCACATGGCTTTAAGAATGCTCTGGTCAATATCCTGCGCATTTGTGAAACCGCATATCCCACACATACTATTGCTCCTTTTCGGTTCGCCGCTTGTTTCGCGACGCTCGTTTTTCGTTCATGCCAACTTTTTACGCTGCTCATTTGCGCATGCTTGCGGAAAGCGGCTGCCACTCCGTCTTTGCTAGTGTTTATCGCGCCGCAGCATTACAGCAGACGCGCCGCCATGAATGCGTTCGCCTGTAGCTCGGCGGTGTCGTCAAGCTGCCCGAGGGGCGGCGCTGGTTCGTTCCAACGCGTGGCCCAATGGTCAAGCGCGCGCTGCAGCAACGTGTCAGCCAGCTCCGGGTTTTTCGCCAAAAGCGGACCGTGCAGGTACGTGCCCACAAAATTCCCGTTCAGGTAACCGTCGGTTTTCTTCGTGTCGTTGTTTCCGCATCCCGTTTTCGATATGACCTGGCCAAATGCTTGGGTATCAGAATCAAGGTACGTGCGCCCTGCATGGTTTTCGTACCCGATGACTGGCTGCGCAATGCCGGTGACTCGCAGCGCAATGTTTCCTACCAAGCGATCGTGCGCATCTCCCGCGCGTCGCGTTTCGAACGTACCAAGCCCCAAGCCGGGCACGGTTTTTCCGTTGAGCAGCCAGCTGCGACCCAGCATTTGATAGCCGCCGCAGATGGCAAGGCATACGCCGCTGGCATTGATAAACGCGGCAAGTTCATTAGCGTGTTCCCCAATATGCTGCGCCGCAATTTCCTCTTCGCGGTCGGGTGCGCCCCCCAAGAACACCAGGTCAACATCAGTTAAATCGAACGGAGTCGTTTCGTCGATAACGCGCACCTGGACAGGGATTCCGCGCCAAGCAAGACGTTTTCTCAGAATGGTCACGTTGCCGCCATCGCCGTAGAGGTTCAAAAGCTTGGGGAAGAGGTGGGCGATGACCAGGGGTTTGTCGTCTGCTACGGTGTTGCAGGAGGGGTTGGGCGTTGCGGGATCGGTGCCAGCTACAGCGTTTGCGGCCGCAGACGTGGGCGTGCCTGTAAAGACGTGCGCGCCGGTGCAGGGGGTTGCGATCGTGACCGTGCCAGGGGCGCCTGTCGCAGGAGTCGCAGAATCCGCGGACGAAGCGGGTGCATCGTCCTTGGATGCAGACTCGCAAACAGGCTGCTCAACGCTCTGAGCAAGCGTTTCCAAGGCGCCTTTTACCGATGGCAGTGCAGTGTAGTTCGCAATGACATACACGGGGCATTCGTTGTCCAAAGAGTTTGCAGCTGCTGAAATCAATTCTTCCGCAGATTCGAGCAGCCGCGCGTTTACGCCCGCGTATTTCAAACGAACTTGTAAGTCGTTTTTACGGATTCCACCTGCAAAAACGCAAATGTCAGTCCGCGTTGCCAACTCCTCGAAATCAACGTCCCACAACCACGAGACATCGTGTCCATCGGCTTCTTTATCGTTGATGAAAACAGCCAGCGCAAAAGGCCGCTTATCATTCAGAGCAATGCGAAGGTTCTGATTCATTCCCGTAGGGTTTTTCGCCAGATTCAGCAGTACGTCGTGGCGCCCAATGCGCAAGCGTTCCAGGCGACCGTTTTGCGGCGTAAACGATCCTATTGCCTGCTGAATCGCACTGGGCGGACAGCCCAGAAGCGTTGCTGCCACGGCGGCTGCGGTCAAGTTGTAAACCATATAAGAACCAGGAAGATTTGCCGACACGCGCAGGGATTGCGTGCTTTTGCCGGTTTGCCCGACCGCGCAACGTACGGAAAGCGTGAAATCTACGCCCAGGGCGCTCAAAGCAACTTGCTCGGCAGCGAAATCAAGCTTGGGACGCGCAAATCCGCACGTTGGGCAGTAATAGCTTCCCAACTGGCCATATTGATGGTACTCATAGGCAAGCGTGCTTGAGCAGCGCTGGCAAATCTGAGCATCGGCCACAGAATTCTGCGCAAGCCCCATACTTTCCTGTACGCCAAAAGCAATGCTTTTGTTAGGAGCCGTTTGGGCAACAGTGGTGCACAGCGGATCGTCGGCGTTGTAGATAAGTGTGGTTCGCGGCGACAACTCAAGCGCCGAAACAATGCTTTTCTGGACAAGTTCAATTTCTCCGGCGCGATCCAGCTGATCGCGAAAAAGGTCAAGGAGCAACAAGTATTTGCTTTGCAGCTGGGGAAGCACATGGACAAGCCATAGCTCATCGCATTCCAGCACCGCCCATTGAGCCTGCCCTTGCTCAAGCAGGGCAGATGCCACGCCGGAATCAAGGTTTGCTCCCGTTCGGTTGCAGCACACGGAAAGCCCCGCCGCTTCAAGTGCGTTCGCGATAAGGTTTGTGGTGGTTGTTTTGCCGTTTGTGCCCACAACGCAAATCGATCCGTATTCCAGATTGCGCGCGGCATGAGAAATAAGCGATGAGTCCAGGTAGAGACCTATTTTGCCCGGGAAATTGGCGGCATCGCGATGAAAAACGTCACGCAGAATCCGTCGCGACGCATCCGCTGCGCATCGTGCGATTTTCTCTGAGAAACTCACGCTGCATGCCTTCCTTTTTCGCTTTTCGTACAAGTTCATACCTAAACAATTGCCGATTTTACGCGCGCACTATTGCGAGTCTGTTTCATTTGAACGGAGCGGGAAAACAAACACAGAGCATGCTGTTGAAGTTTCAGGGCAAAGAAAAGCCCTGCCAGGAGGGAGGGGGAAGGCAGGGCTACTTTTGGAAAGGCTGGGGAAGCATAAACGCTACATATCCATGATCCAGACAGGAAGGGGGGGTATTTCTGAATCAAATGTGCGCGAGCTTTAAAATTGATTGCCTCTCGTACGTTGCAAACTATAACCCATAGGAAGTTTTTTGCGGCCCTAACAACTCATATGGTGACTTTGGGCGTCGAAGAGTTTTTTAACGTTCCGTTTGATGGTCGATGGTAAAGAAAGCATCCAAATTTGTTGCGGAGCGGTTTCGAAGTGGTGGTGATAATGTGAAGGCAGACGGTATATACCAAGGTCGTTGCCTTGTATTTGATCCGTATGCTTCAAGGCGTGCTCTCATGCGTGCCCTGTCGCGCACAGAAGCCGTGCGTGCTCAGGAAACGAAAACCCAGCAAGAAAAACCGCATGCAGCTGGTATATTATGCAGAAGGGCGGCGCTTGCATCAATATAAACGGTGCAAGTGTAATGCCCTTTGAGATATAAAGTAAAACATTTTATGTTATCTTCAGAGAAACTATGATTCTATGATTTATGAAACGGTAATAGCGCATTACGGTGACGATTCCGAAGTGACCGATCGCATGCAAGGCGTGGTGTATCAAGACGGCTTTACCATCAGCGATGATGTGCTGGTAAAGTATAAAGGCAAGGAGCGCGATATTGCGATTCCCGCGGGCGCGCGCATGATTGGGCCGAGTGCTTTTGCAGGCAATCCGTTTGTGAAAACGGTCATAATTCCCGATGGCGTGACAACAATTTCGCGGTGGGCGTTTTATTACTGCACGTCACTGCAGAAAGTGGTTATTCCGCAGAGCGTGACGTTTATTGGCGAAGAAGCATTTCGCATTTGTCGCATGTTAGAGGAAATCGAGCTTCCTTCGCATCTTGAAACTATTGAACAGCTCACGTTTTCAGGTTGTGCCTTCCTGCGTAAAGTGAATATGCCTGCAAGCGTTACCACGTTGGGCGAGCGCGCGTTCTGGGGTTGCAAGCGCTTGGAATCCGTCACGTTGGGTGGTCGAGAGATTCCGCCCGCGCTTCTGAACAATGAGTTCCGCCCGCCGCTTCGAAAAGATGAGCCGTTTCCCGCGCCGGTCCCGCGCGCTATTCCGCCCGAGATTCACGTGGCATGGCGCGCGTGGCTTGCCGCGGCGGGGGATGCAGCGGCTGACGCGCCGCTTGCAGCGGGACCCAACGCGCTTGATGCCGATTGCCGCCGCTTCTTGCGCAATCAGGGCGATAAGGTGTGCGCGGCGCTTGGCTATGATGCCGAAACGCTCAAATTTATTGCGAAGAACCAGCTCATAACGAAGGACGCGGCATTGCGCGCGGCGGCGGAGTGTTCGGCACGCGGTTCCGTTGAGGCAACGGCGCTTCTTATGGAGTTGGCGCAGGGGCTTGCCGTTGATGACGGGCTGGATTTGTAGGCGGCTCGAAAGAGGGCAGGCTCCAACGCGCGCACTCGTGTCTGTCCGTCGCCCTTCGCTTCGCAAACCTCTTGCAAATCATTCGTCAGGACTTGGTAACCTTTGCGCATCTTGGTGTTGCAGAGCGCCGTTCAAGCATATAATGCGCTTATGATTACTATTTATCGCACAGATGAAACAACGAACGCGCTTTCGCAACTTGAAGAAATTCAGCCGGGTTGCTGGGTGAGCGTTGTTGCGCCCACCGCCGAAGATCGCGGTTGGCTTGAGGGCGCGCTGAACATTGAGTCGGAATTCATTACCGCCATGTTCGATGATGAGGAACGCTCCCACATTGACTACGATGAAGATTCGCGCCATACGCTGGTTATTTTGGACTGCCCTTGCGTAGAGGACAAAGACGACAAGGTTGCTGCCGATACAACGCAGTATGACACGCATCCGCTCTCGGCGCTTTTTTTACCGGAACACCAGGTCATCGTGACAGTGGCGCTTCAGGAAAACGCGACGGTGACCTACTTTCAGGCGGGTCGCTCGCGTGAGCTTAAAACGCAGCAGCGCACGCAAATGCTGCTCCTTATGATGCTTCACGTTTCTCAAAGTTACCAGACAAACTTGCGCATTATCGACCGCCAATTCAAGAAAAACGAGCAGAAATTGCGCGCGAGCATGCGCAATCTTGAGATGATCCGCATGTTGGGTTTGGAGAAGTCGCTGATTTACTTCTCCATTTCTTTGCGTGCCATGGAAGCCACGCTGGCGAAGATCGGTGCGGGAAAATACATCAAGATGTTCGAAGAGGATAAAGACCTGCTTGATGACGTGCGCATTGAGTTTCGCCAAGCTTCCGAAATGTGCGAAATCAGCTCGAAGCTGCTCAACGAAACCATGGACACGTTCAGCAACATCATCAACAATAGCATGAATGACGCCATGAAGCGTCTGACCATCATCACATTGGTGTTGGCTGTTCCGACCATCGTGTTTAGCTTCTACGGCATGAACGTGGACAATCTGCCGTTCGTTGACTCGTGGATATGGGCGACGCTCATATCGTTGGTGCTCTGCGTTTCTGCGGGGATTATCTTCGTCAAGTGTCGGTGGTTTCGGTAGCAACGCGTGCTGCAGCGATCGTGCGATGAATTCTGATTTCCGCGCGCTTCCTGGGGGTGCGATTGCGGCGAGTGTTGCGAAAGCGACAGATGCCGCGCTGTTCTGTGCCTTCCCTTGAGACAAATGGGCTTTTGGTAGTAACGTCATCCTACTGCGTTGCTGTATTTTTGCCTGGTGAGGTATACTGAACGGTTAGAAAAAAGAACAATTCTCTGCGTCTTTTGGGATTTTGGAGGCGCGGATGTTTGGGCGTTCGGGACACTTGGACAGGCATGGAACATGCAGTTGGTCAAAGCGTTCGGGTCTCGTAAGGCGCTCAGGTATGGTACAGGAATAGGAAACGGTTCTCTTTTATGGGTTCAATACCGCAAGGGCTTTCTTCGCAACAGGGAATAGATGGCTTGAATGCGTGCGCGCAAAGTGCGGACGTTCTTATTGTTGTCCCTGCTTACAACGAGGAAGCGAACATCGAAAAAGTCGTTCGCAAGCTGGAGAGACTGCCGTATGACTACGTTGTTATCAACGATGGATCGTGCGATGCTACGCCGCGCATTCTCAATGAAATGAAGGCGAATCACATCGATTTATGTCAAAACCTGGGCATTGGTGGCGCAGTTCAAACGGGATACAAGTATGCTCTGAACCGCGGATATCAGATTGCGGTCCAGTTCGATGGCGATGGTCAGCACGACGAATCTTGCATCGATCGCTTGATTCAGCCCATCCTTGATGGCAAAGCGGATATGACGGTTGGCTCGCGCTTTGTGGGCGAGGGTAACACATTCAAAAGCACTGCGGCGCGGCGCGCGGGCATCGCTATTCTCTCTGCGCTTATCAAGCTGATCACGAGGCAACGAATCTATGATGTGACCTCGGGTTTTCGCGCGGTGAATCAGGATGTTTTGCGCGAGTTCGTCCAGTATTATCCGCATGATTATCCGGAGCCGGAGTCGCTTTCTTGCATGATTTCTTTGGGTAAGCGCGTGCAGGAAGTCGGCGTGGTCATGCACGAGCGCCAGGGCGGAACCTCTTCCATTGGCGCCAAGTCAGCTCTTTATTACATGCTCAAAGTTGGTCTGGCCATCATCGTTCGCCCTTACGGAAGCAAGGAGCGTTAACATGCCTTCGACTCAAAGAATCATCCTGTTCATTGCAAGCGTTTGCTTCCTTATTATTGTTTTGCGCTTCATTCGCCGCCAGCATTTGTCGGTGAGCCATTCACTGCTGTGGCTTGTTTTAGGTATTGCGGGCATCGCCGCGGCGCTCATCCCGTCGTGGGTGTTCGCGCTTTCGGATTTGTTGGGGTTTGAGTTGCCGGTAAATCTCATCTTTTTCGTGTGCATTTTCTTCCTGATCGTGGCGGTGCTTTCCATCTCGATGGTTGCGTCTTCTCAGGCCGACATGATTCGCAGCCTTGTTCAGGACGTGTCCCTGCTTACGCAGCGCGTTGAAATGCTGGAAAGAAGGCAGCGCCTTGGAGCCACTGAGCCGGCAACCGAGGAAGCGACCGGAGAAGCAACCGGGGAAGCGGTTGGCGAAGCAACCGAAGAAGTGACTGGGGAAGCGGTCGAGGGATCATCGACCGGCGAAGACACCGCCGAATTGCCACGCTAACGGATCTGCGACGTGCCGCCTTTGCCTGCGTCTGCGGCATCTGCCCTGCTGAGCGCATAAAGCTGCGGCAAGAACGGTATGACCAGGTACAACGCGAATATGTAGCGATAATCGCTTACGATGGGCGCGGCAATAAGCATGGTCCCGAACAGACCAATAAGCGGCATATAAGGCGTGATAATTGCCGCCACCGAACGTTTCTCCGCCTGACTTCCGCCTTTCCGACCAGCGATAACACTGAAAACCATGGTTGTAATTGAGAACCAAATAAGCGAACCCATTCCCAGAAGCGCGGGGAACTGCTCGCGCAGTGCGTTTGCGATGAATTGCGGCTTGTATCCCATGCCGAAAAAGTCGGTTGCGGGCACATCGTTTGCTGTGCATGTTAGGCTGCCGATAAGCGTGTTATACCCCGGCTGCCAATAGCCGTACGTTTCCATGACCCACGCGCGAATATACGTTGTCAGATTATGCGGCAGCACGTGCGCCCACACGGCAAGGAACTCCCCTTTATGGGTGTCCAAATATTCGTCGTTGAACAGCTCGTTTTGCTTAATGGGGTTCGATGTAGAGGGGTCGTAGCTTTCCGACCATTCCTCCAGGGGAAGGATTCGTTCCAAAATCTCCTGGTCAGAGGCGCTTATGGTGCCGTCCACGCTTACGGTGGCGGCAAGCTGCTGCAGCGGAATGCCCACGGATTCCGCAAAATGGCCCTTGCTAATGGAAAACGCGCCAAAGATGGGTCCCTGCAAAACCGTCATGAACACAACAAGCGCTACAGTAACAACGGCTGCTGGCTTGCGGAAAAGGGGACGAAATATCATAAGGAACACCAGCGTGAACAGCGCCAGATAATACCCGTTATTGCGGAACAAGCTTACCAGCAAAAGCAAAACGCCCAGTTCGATCACTTGTTTTCTGGTGGGTTTCTCATCTTTGAGATATTCGCCCAAGTGGATGACAAGCAGCAGCAGCGTTGCCGCAAAAGGAATGTCTTTCCAAAGGATGATCACGTGGCTTGCAATAACCGGGCTCAAAACAATGAACGCACCTACGCCGATTAGATACGCCTTGCGTGCTCCCGTTTTCGCTAGCCAGGCAAGGCACCATGCCAGCGCCGCCGCCACGTATGATATCTGGAGGAACATGAACACGAAAAGCGAGATGCTTTGGCTTCCAATGAATGCCGTTGCTTTGAAAACCAACCAAATGAGAAACGTGTAGAAAATGGGATGCGCGTTTGTCAGACCCTCGTAGCGGTTTGTGTCGCTGTAATACTCCTGGCCGTTGACCTGGGAAAGTATTGCATTTGAATCGGGAGAGCACAAACCCGGGTAATTTGAGAGCAAAGCAAACAGAAACGCCACTTCAATGAATGCGAAGCAAACCAGGAACACGTTGCGTACGGAAAGCGCGCGAACGCACTCCGGCGTGCCTTCATCATGCCGTTCATCGCGGATTGAGCCCGCAAGCTTGTCCAGCGCGGCGTTTGCAAGGGCGAAGCCCGCAAAGGCAATGCCCGATGTGCCAACGAACGCAAGGAACCAAACGGGAAACGTCAGTTGATACTGTGCGTAGGCGGGCAGCGTTGCGGCAATGCCGTACAGAACGGCAAGCACTGCAAGCAGAATAACACCCTGTGAGCTGGGGTTATCTTTGCGATGCGCAGGACGGTGCTGCTCTGTTTGTTTGTGGAAAATGTTCAAAGCCGTTCCTTTTACTGGCGGGGTGCAATTATGTGCTAACATGAATACGTATATTCTTCGTATGATAATAGTTGATACGCATTCCGTGAAGAGGAGCTGTCGCCTGGCATGTGGCTTCAATTTGTGATTTCGCTCGGGCTGTTCCTGCTCATCCTAGTAATTCCGGGATTCTGTTTTTTTCGTCTGCTGAAGGCGCCCCGCCTGGAGGCGCTTCTTCTTTCCCCTGTTTTCTCGGTGTCGCTCTACAGCGTGCTTGGCATTTTGTACGGCTTGCTGGGGATTTCAAGCTCGGTGGTTTCGGCGTTCGCCATACCATTGGCGCTGCTCCTTGTCGTTTTGGCTGTTAAGCTGGCGAAGGGGAGGGGCCGCTTGGCGGCATCTGAAAAGTTGCACGAGTCTGCAATCCTCGGCCGCGGTTCCCTCGACGTACGCATGGCGGTGTTTTATCTTGCGTGCGGTATTATCGCTGGTACGGTGCTCTTTTTGAAGCCGCTCGATGGCGCCGATTCCTTCATCTCAACGTATGACAACTTGTACCACTACAACGCTATTCGTGCCTTGGTGGAAAGCGGCTACTGGTCGCCGCTGAACACATCGTGCTATCTGGCGCTTCCCGACGCTTTGAACCCTATGCCGGGGGGCACGTATCCTCTGGACGGGTATTACCCTTTGGGTTGGCATGTTTTGCTGGCGCTGCTTATGGAGCTTTCCGGCTGTGCGTTGCCTGTGGCGGTCAATGCGGCAAACTTCGCGTTTACCAGCGTTGTTTTCCCGCTGGGCATGTATTTGCTGATGACTGTGCTGTTCAGGAAGAAAAGCACGCTGGTTGCCGGCGCGTTGTGCTCGTGCGTTTGCGCGGCATTTCCCTGGTATATGCTGCTGGAATGGCCGCTTTTTCCGAACCTTGCTGCGTTTTGCTTGATCCCCGTTCTGGCGGCGTGCTTTATTCGCTTGGCGAAGGGGCTTGCAGCGCGCATGGTGTTTGGCGAAATCCCTGATGAAGGACCCGGAGCGCCCATTTTACTTACGGGATTCCTTTTCGCTTGCATTGCGTGCGCCACGATTCATCCCAACAGCATTTTTACGGCCGCGTTGCTGCTGGTCCCGTTCGTGGTGTGGATGGTTGCGTGGGCAATAGGCAGGAAGTACGGCGTGATTGCGGGCGTTGCGGGCGGCATTGCGGTGGGTGCGGTTATCGTGATTGCCTGGGTGATGCTTGCCAACGCCGATTCGTTCAAGTATGTGATGGATGAGGCCACCAAGGCGCGCCAGCTGCCTGAAGAAGCGTGGACGGCTGTCGCCGAATTCTCATTCATGAATAAAGCAGGTCAGCCGATTCTTTTCGTGTTTGCTTTGGTGGGTGTGGTGGCGGTTTTGGCATTGCGCCGTAATTGCTGGATTGTTGTTTCGTTTGCGCTGGTTGTTCTTGTCTATGTAACCTCTGCCTCTTTCGAGGAAGGTCCCTTGAGGCAAATTCTTACCGGTTTTTGGTATTCCGAGCCTAAGCGCATTGGCTCTATCGTGGGATTGGCGTCAATGCCGCTGGTGGCGTGTGGATTGTCCGCACTCTATGAGCTGGTGGCGGCGCTGGTGGCACGTATTTTGGGGGCGCGTATTGGCATGTGTCGTGCAGATGCGCGCCGCGCAGATGCGCGCCGCGAAAGCTCTGGTCAGGCTACTGTCGCCAATCGCGTAGGCGATTGCGCGGATAAGCGCGGTCTGAGCAATGAATCCGATTGTCCACCTGCAAACGGGGAAGGTGTTCGCCGCGTACGTGCTGTTCTTGCGGTTGTCTTCGCGTTGGCATTTGTGAGTATGGTCTTCTTCGCGCCGTATGTCCCCCCGGTGAACCAGGAGCATCTTGAACAGAGCGAGGACGTGCAGGAGCCAGATGCAAGCTCGGCTCATGCTTCGGCGTTACAGGGTATGGCGCGTTATGCCAAGATGAATTATGAAAACCCCGTTCTGGATCGCGAAGAAGTTGCTTTTATTCAAGAGGCGGCAGCAACGATTGGTCCCAACCAGACCGTTATCAACCTTCCCTATGATGGTTCGATAATCGCGTATGGCCTGGTGGGGCTTAAATCGTACTATCTGGAGCGCTATGGCTACGAAGGTGCGCACGAAACGCCGGAAAGCGCATTGATTCGCACGGAATTGAGCGAGATAAGCACCCGCGCCGATGTGTTGGCGGCGGTTCAGAGCACGGGATGCTGCTATGTTTTGCTTTTGAAGCGGGACAAAGATATCGTTTACAACTTCGATCCGTTGCTGTGGCAGGGTGTTAGCGATATCGATGACGCAACACCCGGATTTACGCCTGTTCTTTCCGAAGGGGACATGAGGCTGTATCGAATCGATGCCGCGTAGGCGTTATCGCAAGAACATCTTAAGCATCTTCTCGTACAGCTTGCTGGTATACGGCTGGTAGCGCATGGGCAAGTCGAGCCATGTTTTCTTATCGACTATTGATTTGACATGGGAAAACGCATCGAATCCGCGCTTGCCGTGATATGCGCCCATGCCGGATTCTCCCACGCCGCCAAAGCCCATCTCGCTGGTTGCCAGGTGGATGACCACGTCGTTAATGCATCCGCCGCCGTATTGCAGCTCGCGCGTAACGCGGTCCTTGTGCGCTGCATCGCTTGAGAACAGGTAGAGCGCCAGCGGCTTCTCTTTGCCCTTGAGGTCGGTTATTGCCTGGTCAAACGAGTCGAACGTGAGGATGGGCAGAATGGGTCCGAAGATTTCCTCACCCATAATGGCGTCGCTTTCGGTGACAGCATCCATCAACGTTGGTTCAATCTGGCACGTTTCGGCATTAGTGCGCCCGCCAAAGATCACTTTGCGCTGATCCATAAGGCCGCACAAGCGCGCGAAATGTTTCTGGTTGATAATCTTGCCGTAATCGGCGTTGGCCAGCGGGTTTTCGCCGAACTGACGCTTTATCTGGGTGGATAGTTCCGCAACCAGCTGGTCATGTGCCGAGCGTTCGACCAGAATGTAGTCGGGCGCAACGCACGTCTGGCCGCAGTTAAGGAATTTTCCAAACACAATGCGCTTCGCTGCCAACTTGATGTTGGCGCTGGCATCCACAATGCAGGGGCTCTTTCCGCCCAGCTCAAGCACAGCAGGCGTTAGATGCTCAGCCGCATGACGCAGCACTTCTTTTCCAACAGCTTGGCTGCCCGTGAAGAAGATGAAATCGAACTTCTGATCAAGCAACGCCGTGTTTTCCGCGCGTCCGCCCGTAACAACGGCCACGTATTCGGGCAGGAAACATTCCCTTACAATGGTTTCAATAACCTTGCTTGTTGCCGGCGAATAAGCACTTGGTTTCAAAATAACGGTGTTACCTGCGGCAATGGCATCGGCCAAGGGGTCAATCGTCAAAAGGAATGGGTAGTTCCAGGGGCTCATGATAAGCGCGTTTCCGTAAGGAACCGCTTGCGTGAAGCTATGGGATGCGAACTGCGCAAGCGGCGTGTAAACCGTTTTGCGGCGCGCCAGTTTGCGCGTGTGCTTGATCATGTAAGAGATTTCCGTGAGCGCCAACCCGCTTTCGCACATGAAGCCTTCGTACGCGCTCTTTCCCAGGTCAGCGGTGAGTGCTGCATGAATGTCGTCTTCATGCACTTGCACGGCGGCATACAGCTTGCGCAGTTGCTCCAAGCGGAATTCTACGGGAATCGTTGCGCCGCTGTTGAAGAACGCGCGCTGCTGTGCCACCAGGGCTTGGATTTCTTCGCTGGTCACTTCTAACTCCAATCGGATTGGTCGGCAACTTGCTCGTAAAGGTCGGCAAGCTCTTGCGCGGTCATCAGGCGGGGGACAGGGTACAGCGGATTTGCTTCTTTCTCTGCCGTGCGTGCCAGATGCGCAATGTCTTCGCGTTTGATGCCGCGAATCTTGTTGGGAATATTCATATTCGCATTAAGTTCCCTGATAGCAGCAATGAATTGCGCGGCTCCTTCTGCTGGTGAATCAAGCTCGGAGCACACGCCGGCGGCGCAGCCCAGCTTGTGGAGCTTTTTGTGGGCGGCTTCTCCGTAGGCGTCCAAAACGTAGGGCATGATAACGGCATTTGCCAGACCGTGCGGAACGCCGTATTGACCGCCCAGGGAATGCGCAATGGCGTGGATGTAGCCCACATACGACATGGAAAACGCAATGCCGGCTTTATACGCGGCGTGCAGCATGTTTTCGCGCGCTTCGTGGTTGTTGCCGTTTTCGTAGGCGAGCTCAATGTTGTCGAAAATCAAACGGGTAGCTTGAAGTGCCAGATCACGCGTTTGATTTGTGGTCGAGCGTCCAATGTAGGCTTCCACGGCGTGAGTCAAGGCGTCCATGCCCGTGGTAGAGGTAAGGTGCGGCGGCAGCGAGTAGGTAAGCTGCGCGTCCAGCACGGCGTAGCGAGGGATCAGCGGAAAGCTCATAACGGCATATTTGTGGTGCGTGGCACTATCGGTGATAACGGCTGCCAGCGTGACTTCGCTGCCCGTGCCTGCGGTGGTGGGAATGGCAATGAGAACAGGAATGCGACGCAGCACGCGCAGCACGCCCTTCATCTGGCCCACGGCTTTGTTGGGATAGGCAACACGGGCGCCGACCGCTTTCGCGCAGTCCATGGATGAGCCGCCGCCAATGGCGATAATGCCGTTGCAATTGTTCTGGCGGTAGAGCGCCAGTGCTTCCTCCACGTGATTGACGGTGGGATTGGGAAGCGTTTTGTCGTACACGGCGAAGGAAACGCCCGTCTGGCGCAGCGCTTTCTCAAGCGGTGCGGTTAGGCCGTTTTCTACAATGCCGCGGTCAGTTACAACAAGAATGCTGGCCAGACCCTCTTTTTCTAGTACGGGTCCCAGGTGTGCGCACGAGTCGATGATTTCAGGCTCGCGATAAGGAAGGATGGGCAAAACAGCGCGAAAGCACAGTTGGAAGGCGCGGCAGAACACCGCTTTCAGGAAAAACATGGGGGATTGCTCTTTCTAGTGATCGTTCTTTTTCGTGCGAAGGGGCTCGTTCGCGGGCGCGCTTGTGCCGGCGTCGCTTGTGTTGCCGGTGCTGCCTGCGGAAGCGTTCGCGGCGGCAATGCCCTTGGGTTCGTGGATGGGCATATCGGCAATGGCGTCAAGCCGGTTGCTGATGGCGGTCAGGCTGCGATAGAACGCCAGGCGTTCTTGTTCGGTTAAGCTGCTGTTGATCTCCTCAAGTACGGCATCAATCTTGGCGGTGATAATGCTGCCGGCTTGCGTTCCTTTTCCTGTAAGGTGGAGTGGATGGCGGTAGCGTTTCGCACTTTTATCGGAAGGTTCCAGATAGCCTTCTTTTTCCAGATAATCCAGCGCGCGCGATACGGCGGCCTTGTCTTCTTCGCAGCGTTCGCACAGCTCGGCTGCAGTCAAGCTGCCTGCGGAATACAGGTAGTACAGGCACGAGATATGAATGCTTTTCAGCTGATAGGAAGCCATTTCCTGGTTTTTGATCTTGCGAATATTGCGATTGATTCTGCCAATAAGCACGGTGAACGTTTCAAAGCGCTCTTCCACAAACAGTCCTTTCAATGTTGATAAGTCAACAAATTCTAAGTAGACCATATGCTCGTTGATTTGTCAACAAGAAGGCAATTTATCTCACAATAGTTGCGCGCGTGACGCATCCGTGACGCTTGTATTCTGCAAACGAAGATCCAAATCATTTAAATCCGTTTTTTCGTTACTTCTCCTTCGATTAAGTAACGTTCATCGACCGATTGCGAAGCAAACGACGGTTTCTTCTTTACACGTGTTACGGAAAAAAATATGATGTTACCGTTTTGGTAACACTAATATAACTTACGTAACATATGAGAGGCATGCCATGGACGTACAATCTGTTGCGCAAAAGATCGAGGAGTACTGGGATGACCGCGCATCTTCCTTCGATAAAGAGCACGATACGGAAGATTTGAGCGCCTGGAAAACTGAGCTTTCCTACTTGCTGGGCTACGATCGCACTAAAAACGTGTTGGATATTGGTACGGGTTCGGGCTTTATCGCAAACATGACATCATCGCTGGGTTTTCCCACGGCAGGCGTGGATATTTCTACGGGTATGATGAAAAACGGCGTTCGCCATGCAGAAACCCAAGGCGTTGGCACATTCTTTCTCAAGGTTCCCGCAGTTGAACTGCCATTTATGGATGCTTCGGTAGACAACATTACGAACTGCCGTCTTATCTGGACTATGGTCGCCTCCGACGAGATGGTAAACGAATGGAAGCGCATTTTGCGCCCAGGCGGTCGCGTATTTAACTTCAACCGCCTTGATCCGGTGGATGGTCTGAAGCGCAAAGATGGCGATGTGTTCGATTACGGCGATAAAGCGGTGGGAACTGCGTTGGATAACGTGTGCGCCTCCACGGCCGAGCTCATTGATCTATTCGAGCGCAATGGCTTCGAAGATGTCCATGTAGAGATGTTGTCTGGCCTGACGCTCCCCGAATTCGCTGCTCAAGAGTGGTTCCAGGACTGGTATGTGCTGTGCGCCACCAAGCCCATGACGGCGCGTCATCGCGGAGAAGTGGGCATGGCTGCTTATTGGGACGATGCTGCTCATCGCTACGATGCCGGCCACATGATTGGGAATATTCCTGCCTGGCAAAACGTGCTGCGCGGCTTCGTGGGGCCCAACGCAAAGGCGAAGATCATTGATGTTGCCACAGGTACCGGCATGATTGCGTGCACGTTGGGCGAGTGCGGCTACCAAGATATCACAGGAATCGACCTGTCCGAGCAAATGATGCGCGTGGCAATGGATCGCGCGGCAGAGAAGAATCTTTCTATCCCCTTCATCTATGGCAACGCTATGGAACTTCCGTGTCCCGATTGCGCAGTGGATGTTGTGGTGAGCTGCCGCTTGCTGTGGACGTTGAGCGAGCCGAAAGCAGCTCTTGCGGAATGGTTGCGCGTATTGAAACCCGGTGGACGCATTGTTGCCATCAACGAATTTGAGGGCGATTCCATCAACTGTACAAACATGGAAAACTACTGCGACAGCACTGCCAATGAACAGTTCCCTTGGGCATGTGCGAGCAAAGAGCAAATGATTCGCGAGGCGCAAGAAGTTGGCTTCAAAAACGCTCGCTTTGAGTCTATGCCAGGTTGTCGCTTGGAAAGCAGCGATCGCGAAAATTGGTGCGCGCTTATTGCGGAGAAGCCTGAAAAATAACGTTCATCAGGCATTTTAGTGGTATCAACGCTCCAAAGGGGAGCTTTGATAAAAGTTTAAGGAGAAAATTGTGAAAAAACAAACGGTAAAGAGGAAGTGGGCAAAGATCGCAGCAGTTGTTGCTTCTGCGGCTCTTGCTTGCTGCATGTTAGGCGCTTGCACCAGCAGCTCGGACTCGTCATCGGCCTCCGCCGGGTCTGCACAAGGCGAAAAAGTCCTGCGTATTGCCTTTCCGTCCACGCTAACCACGCTTGATGTAACCGATGGCGATGGTGCCACCATGCTGAAAGAAGTGGGTGGTGTTATTGAAACGCTGGTCAACGTGGACTCCGATTTCCAGCTGCAGCCCGCTTTGGCTACTTCGTGGCAGCGCGACGATGCCAACACGTGGACTATCCAACTGCGCCAGGGCGTTAAATTCCACGACGGCACTGATTTCAACGCCGATGCTGTGAAGTGGTGCTTCGATCGCTCTCTGGCAGAAAACCCCAGCTTTGCTTCGTACACCCATATTCAGTCAACCGAAGTGGTGGACGCCTATACGGTAAAGATTGTCACCTCTGTTGCTTCTGGCGAGCTTCCCGAGGCGCTGACCAATGTTTCCACTGCTGTTATCGCCCCTTCTTCGGTGGACTCTACTGGCAAGTTCGTGAAACCGGTGGGCACGGGCTACTTCCAGTTCGAGAGTTTCGATGCTGCAACGGGCACGTTTGACGGTGTTGTGTTCGATGGCTATTGGGGCGGCAAGCAGGACAGCTCCATTACTAAACGCCACGTTGTGTCCATGTCCGATGCGAATACGCGCTCCATGGCTGTGCTCAACAACGAGATTGACATTGCTACCGACATTCCGTTCTCTGACCTTAAGACCATGAAGGACAGCAAGGATGTTGAGGTCAAGCAGTTTGACACCGCTCGTACGTACTTCTACACGTTCAACACCAACAAGAGCTACTTGAGTGACGTTACTGTCCGCAAAGCCTTGCTGCAGTCTTTGAATCTGGATGAGATTGTCAACAATGGCCTGATGGGCGTCGGCTCGGTGCCCAACGGCGCATTCATGGACGATGTCCCTTGGAATAACCCCAACGTGACGAAGTATCCTTATGACGTTGAGGCTGCTAAGAAGGCTCTTGACGAAGCCGGTTTTGTTGATGCCGATGGCGATGGCCTTCGTGAGTACAATGGTGAAAAGGTCAAGCTTATTATCGTTACGGGTTCTCGCCGTCCGGGCAACCCCATTATCGCTCAGGCCACGAACGGCTTCTTTGCCCAGATTGGCGTTGACTCTGAAGTGCAGGTTCTGGCCGGTAGTGCCATGAACGAGGCGCTGACCAGCGGCGCATGGGATCTGAACTTGTCCTCGGCCGCAACATGCTACATTCCTTCGGCTTCTTACTACTTGAACCAGTACTACGAAAGCGGCTCCACGAACATGCAGCGCGCGGGCTTTGCTGATGCCGCTTTGGATGCTGCGATTGCCGAATGCACCGACTTGACGGCTGGCGATGCGAAGAACGAAGCCAGCAAGAAGGCTCAGGTTCTGGCTGCTGACGATGCCGTTGTGTACACCGTAGCGAACTACGGTGCGGTGTTCGGTCTGAATCCCAAGATCACGGGCTTCAGCTACAGCGCGGCTGTTCATGACTTTATCGTGCCTTACACCACTGATATCGCCGACTAATCTATCTGTACGAAAACAAGCAGGCGAGGGGGCGGTATTGCGTCCCTTCCGCCTGCGCTTTATCTGAAAAGCAAGGACCGTAATGGGAAAATATCTTGTTCGAAGGGTTCTTATGATTATCATCGTGCTTTGGGCGGTGGCAACGCTCACCTTCCTACTGGTGCATGTTTCACCAGGCGATGCGGCAGAACTCATCATTATTCAAACATACGGCGAAGAAGCGGTTAGCCCGGAAAACCTTCAGGCAATGTCGCAAAAATTCGACTTGGATCGCCCCTTTATCGTGCAGTACGCCGATTGGCTGGGGGGCGTTTTCTCGGGAGATTTCGGCACTTCGTATAAGTACAACGCACCCGTTTCCGACATGTTGGCGGCGCGCCTTCCCAATACGGTGTACCTTGGTTCTATCGCGCTTCTTATCTCCATTGTGATGGGCATTCCGTTCGGCATTATCAGCGCGATTCATCGTAACGGCATTATTGACCACATCACTCGTCTTATCACGTTGTTTCTGTCTTCATTCCCGGGTTTTTGGGTGGGCCTCATGCTGGTGGTTGTGTTCTCCATTCAGCTGAAAATGTTTCCCACCAGCGGAATGAACCAGATCAACAGCGTGGTGTTGCCCGCTGTCACGCTTTCCATTGGCACTACGGCGTCCATCACGCGCATGATGCGCACCAGCATGCTGGACGTCTTGGGACAGGAATACATCACGGTAGCGCGCGCGAAAGGTCTTACGCGTCACAAGGTTATTTTCACCCATGCGCTGCGCAATGCGTTGCCGCCTATTATTACTGTGATTGCGCTTTCCGTCGGTCATATTTTGGGCGGCTCCGTTGTTATCGAGACGATTTTCGCATGGCCCGGGGTGGGGGATTTGTTCAATAATGCCGTTCTTGCAAAAGACACGCCCATGATGGAAGGATGCGTTATTTTGATTGCGTTCGGCTATGCGTTCGCAAACCTGGTATCAGATATTATCTACGCTTGCATTGACCCTCGCGTTAAGAGCGGCCTGCAGTCTTCAGCATCGGTAGCGTGATTGTCATGCATTCCATTTTGAGATTTTTCACCGACCTGAACCGCAAGAACACCACGCTGATTGTGGGCGGTATTATGGTTGCCGTCCTTATTGTTGTTGCGGTGTTCGCTCCTTTGCTGGAAGGGCACGATCCTACGTATATGCAAACGGCGAATCAGTTCATAGCGCCTTGCGCTGAGTATCCTTTTGGCACCGATAACCTGGGACGTTGCATTTTGTGTCGCGTTATTGAAGGTGCACGTATCTCCTTGGTAACGGCAACGCTCGTTGTTTTGTTCGGTGCGGTGCTGGGAAGCGCCATTGGCCTGATTGCAGGTTTTGCCGGCGGCAAGGTGGACGGTTTCCTTATGCGTGTGACCGATATCTTCCTGGCGTTTCCTACCATTGTTTTTGCGCTGGCGGTCTCTGCGGTTTTGGGAACGGGAACTATCAACCTTATTATTGCGCTGATGTGTATCCACTGGACGCGTTACGCGCGTTTAGTTCGTGGCGAGATTGTGCTGCTTCGCAACGAGGAATTCATTGAATCGGCACGCGCTATTGGCAACTCATCTTTCAAGATTGCCACGAAGTACCTGCTGCCCTCTGTTGCCTCTAAGATTATCGTCATGATGTCGCTGGACTTGGGCTCGGTTATTTTGTTCTGCTCGTCTTTGAGCTTCTTGGGTCTGGGCGCGCAGCCGCCTTCACCCGACTGGGGCGCCATGATCAGCGATGGTCGCGATTATCTGCGCTTTGCCCCTTGGATGTCGTTCTTCCCTGGTTTCGCTATTGCTATGAGCGCTGTTGGATTCAACCTGTTTGGCGACGGCATTCGCGATTTGACCGACCCGCGCATGCGCGAGCATGCAGTAACGGAGTAGCGCCATGTCTTTGTTTCGTAGTAGATTGGATACCGCGCGCAACGCGGACTCTAAAGCGGTCAGGGGCAGCAAAGATGCCTTCAAAGCGCTGTTGGATAATGAGTCCAATTGGCAACCTGACCAGCCAATACTTTCACTTAAAGAGTTGAATGTGAGTTTTCTTGTCGGCCGCAAGCTGGTGTATATCGTGCGCGACTTGAGCTTGGATATCATGCCCAAGTCGGTAGTTTGCATTGTAGGCGAAACGGGTTGCGGTAAGTCCGTTACCGCAACGGCAGCACTTCACTTGCTGCCTGATAACGCTCGCGTGAGCGGATCGGTGCTGTTCAAGGGCGTGGAAGTGAGCGGCCTGTCCGATGATGAGTTTCGTCACTTGCGCGGCTCAAGCGTTATGAACATTCCCCAGAACCCGAACACGTCCTTAAATCCGCTTATGCGCGTAGGGTCCCAGGTGGCGGAATGCGCCCAGGCGAAAAAGACGGTCCGGGAAGAAGGGGAAAGCCGCAATCAGCGCAAAGAAGGTATCCGTGCGGAAGTGGTTCGGCTTTTCGAAAGCTTGAAGCTTCCCCAGCCTGAAAATATATATCGGCGCTATCCATCGGAGCTTTCGGGTGGCATGAATCAACGCGTGCTTATTTCCATGGGTGCCATTACCCACCCCGACCTGCTGATTGTTGATGAGCCCACAAAGGCCATTGACTGGTCGCTGCGGCGCAATGTGCTGGAAATGCTTCAGGGGCTCAAAGATGATACATCGTGCGCAATGATGTGTATCACGCACGATATTCCGTTGGCTCGCCTTATTGCCGACCAGGTTGCTGTGATGTATGCGGGGCGTATTGTGGAAGTCGGGCCTGGTCAAGATGTACTTTCGCAGCCTATGCACCCGTACACCAGGGGTCTTTTGAACTCGCTGCCCGAAAACGGCTTTAAGGCAATGGACGGGTTTATGCCTTCTTTCGACGAGTTGCCAGAAGGCTGTTCTTTTTGGCCGCGTTGCCCCTATGCGGATGAAGTGTGTAAAGCGGGCTTGCCACCTGCGCATGCAGTAGGGGAACGCACTGCATGGTGCCACCACCCGTTGAGCGAAGGAGGTGCCCAATGAACGCACTGCTTGAGGTGAAAGACGTTTGCAAGAGTTTTGCTTCCGGATTTTGGGGCAACGAGAAAACACTTGCCGTCAATCAGGTGAACCTTACCTTGGAAGAAGGGCAGATATACGGCCTTATCGGCGGCAGCGGAAGTGGGAAAACCACTCTTTCTCGTATGATCATGGGGTTTGTGAAACCCGATTCCGGTGAGATTCTGTATAACGGGAAAAGCCTGCTCGGGCTCAAGAAAGCGCAATGGCGCCCGCTGCGTAAAGATGTTCAGATGATTTTCCAGAATCCCCAAAAGGCGTTCAATCCTCGTTTTTCCGTATACGAGTGTTGCGCAGAGCCTATCAGGCTTTATGGACTTGCTTCAAGTTCTCGGGAAGAGCAGAAGATGGTCTACGAGATGCTTGATTCTGTCGGAATCACGCGCGACCAAATGAATAAGTACCCCCATGAGATCAGCGGCGGGCAAGCGCAGCGTGTTGCCATCGTTCGCGCGCTGGCGTTGCGGCCGAAGCTGCTCATTTGCGATGAGCCAACATCTATGTTGGACGTGTCGGTTCAAGCGCAGATTATCGACCTTCTTAAGCAGGTGAACAGGGAATATAGCTGTGCTATGCTCTTTATTTCCCATGATCTTGATGTGGTGCGCCACCTATGTCAGAACGTTTCCGTTATGGAGCGCGGTGTTGTGGTGGATAGTGGACTCACCGAAGAGGTTTTCGCCCATCCCGAAAGCGAGTTTACGAAGAGCCTGATTCATGCCGCCCTGTAACGGGGCGGCATGCGTGGGACGTTGGGTGGTCCTTGGGCATTGCCGGTCGCGCCCTACGCGCTTGCCAGGGTGCGAATACGGTAGCGAACACCAAGCTCGTCGCAAATCTTTTGGCACACGGCTTCTTCTTCGTGGCTGATGGTCGTATCAACCGTGGTCATTACCACGTTCGGAACGTATTTGCGCACTTCACGGGCGAAATCAAGCATGGCATAGAAAGACTGCTCGCCGAATTCGCTGCGCACATTTTCCTGGTATTTCTCCGCTGTAGGGGCATTCAGGCTAATGGACACGGTGTCAATGATGCCTTCGAACTCGGGGCAAATGTCACGCTTGTTGATAAGGCACCCTTGTCCGTTTGTGTTGATGCGCGTTGGCAGATGGTAGCGGCGCTTCACTTCGGCTGCAACCTGTTTGAGCACGTCAAAAGCGCAGGTCGGTTCGCCGTAGCCGCAAAAGACCACTTCGTTGTAGCGACTCATGTCCTGCTCATCGAATGCGGCCATGACCTCGGTGAAATCCGGCTCGTGATCAAGCCACAAAACGTTGCTTGCTCCGTTGCCGTCGCTGCCTACGCCGCTTGCTTTGCGCCGAATGCAAAACGTGCAGCCGCAGCTGCAACGATTCGTCAGATTAACATAAAGCCCCTGATAAACAGGGTAAACGATAGTTTGCGATGTTTTGTTTTCCATGGTACTGCCGCTCTGTGATGCTTCCTTGCGGCGCACGTTTTTCCTGTAGCGCCGCCGTGCCCGTACTCTTATTTGCAGATGTCGCCTACGCCGTTTAGGATAACGCGCGGCTTGAACGGATATTGTGCCACGGTTTCCAGGGTGGACACGCCAGAAAGTACGAGAGCGGTTTCCATGCCAGCTTCAATGCCGCCCACCATATCGGTATCCATGCGGTCGCCAATCATCACGGAGTCTGCAGAGTGAACGCCCAAAATTTCCAAGCCCGTGCGCATCATCAGGGGATTTGGCTTACCTACAAAGTACGCATTCACACCCGTTGCAACTTCGATGCTTGCCACCAGTGCTTTGCATGCAGGTTTGAAGCCGCCCTCAATGGGACCGGTGATGTCGGAGTTCGTAGCAATAAGCCCCGCTCCCTTGTTCACCAGGTTCATGGCGTTTTTGATGTGCTCAAAGCGGAAGTCATCGGTTTCGCCCACTACCACGTAGTCGGGGTCAACGTCGTTGTATGTAATGCCTTCGTCGTAGAGCGCGTTGTGCAGGCCGTGATCGCCAATGATGTACGCGCTGCATCCGGGCTTTTGCGACGACAAGAAGCGTGCCGTGGCCAATGCGCTGGTGTAGAAGTGCTCGGGTTCAACGTCAATGCCCATGCGGTGAAGCTTCATGTGCAGCTCAAGCGGGGTTTTGTCAGAGGCATTCGTAAGGAACAGGTAGTGTTTCCCTTGTTTCTTGAACCACGCAATCAGCTCGGCGGCTCCGGGAAGCGCTCTGTTGCCGTGGTAGATCACGCCGTCCATATCGCATATGAAGCCGCTTTTCGTGCGGATATCCGCCAGGGCTGCTTCTTTCTGCGCGTCAAGTTTTACCTGTTCCGCACAGGTTTCGCAGACAGCTTCGACTGCGGTGGCGCTTGCTGCACCTTGGCAAAGCTCGTTGGCGTCAGATGCAGCTTCGGCGGCTGTTTTCATTCCAGTTTTTGTTTTCTCTTGTGTCATGTAATCTTCTTTCACGTCTATCTGATTAGCCAAAACGTCCAGAAACGTAGTCGGCGGTTCGTTCGTCTTGAGGATAGTTGAAAAGCTGTCCCGTGGGAGCAAATTCCACCAAATCGCCCAAAAGGAAGAACGCTGCGTGGTCGGACACGCGCACTGCTTGCTGCATGTTGTGCGTAACCATGATCACGGTGTACTTCTCTTTCAGCTCGTCTACCAGCTCTTCAATCTGGCCTGTTGAAATGGGGTCCAAAGCGCTGGTGGATTCGTCAAGCAACAGCACTTGCGGCTTAACTGCCAGTGCGCGTGCAATGCATAGACGTTGCTGCTGGCCGCCGGACAGGCCCAGCGCGCTCTTCTTCAGACGGTCCTTCACTTCGTTCCACAGCGCCGCGCCGCGCAGCGATTCCTCAACGATGGCATCCAGCTGCTCCTTGTTGCGGATTCCGTGGACTTTGGGGCCGTATGCCACGTTCTCGTAGATGCTCATGGGGAAGGGGTTCGCCTTTTGGAACACCATGCCCACGTTCTTGCGCAGTGCGGTGACATCGACTTTCGGTCCGTAGATGTCTTGTCCGTTGAACAGAACTTGGCCCTCAATACGCACGCTTTCTACCAGGTCTTGCATGCGGTTGAGCGTTTTCAGGAACGTTGATTTGCCGCATCCGGAAGGGCCGATCAGCGCGGTTGCTTGGTTTGCCGGGATGTCGATATTGATGTCGTGCAGTGCATGATGCGCGCCGTACCACAAGTTCAAGTTCGAAATTTCGAAACTGATAGGCAGGTTGCTGGTTGCGGTCGCAACGGTCGCAGCAGGTGCCGTTGCGACGGGTTCTGCGGTCATGGTGGCTGCATTGGTAGTGCTGGTCATACTAGTTCTCCTTATGCTTAAGTTTGGAAGATGCCAAGTTGGCGGCAAGATTCAAAAGAAGGGTGAGCACCATGAGGATGGTTGCTACCGAAAACGCCACGTTGAGCTCGCCGCGCTCCGTTGCGTACACGTACAGGGCCACGGTCAGCGTTGCGCTGGAAGACTGCAAAGCGGTCATAAAGCTGTTCAGGATCAGACCGAAACCAGCCGTGTACAGCAGGGCGGCGGATTCGCCTACAATACGTCCAACAGCCAAAATGCAGCCGGTCGCAATGCCGTTCATGGCGTTGGGTAGCACTACGGTGCGTACCATGTGCCATTTGCCGCTTCCCAGGGCAAGCGAGCCTTCGCGGTAGGAATCGGGGATGGTCTTCAGGCTTTCAAGCGTGTTGCTGATGATGGTAGGCAAAACCATAACAACCAAGGTCAGGCCACCTGCCAAAACGCCTGCTTGCAGGCCCAGCAGCTGAATGAAGAACAGCATGCCCACCAGGCCAAAAATAACAGAAGGGATGCCCGTGAGCGTTTCAACGGCAAAGCCGATGATGCGAACCAAGCGCTTGTTCGTGGCGTATTCGTTCAGATAAACCGCTGCGCACACGCCCAAGGGAATCACAATGACCATTGCCACCAGCACAATGTAGAGCGTGTTCAGGATGTTCGGCAAAATACCAATGGTGTCGCGCACGTAGCTTGTTTGCGTGGTAAGCAGCTCGGTGGTGATGCCCGGAACGCCGTGGTAGAAGATGTAGCCGATGATTGCGGCCAGCACCACGCATACCGCAACGCCGCTTCCGTACACCAGGCCGCGCAGCAAAACGTCTTTTGCGTGACGCGCTGGGGAGATTCTGTCTTCTGCTTGATCGAATGCGGCAGCTTTGTCGCGCGCGTTTTTCGCGGAGGCAAGCTGAGCCGCTTGTGCCGCCTGCGCTATCTGCGCGCCAGCATTGTTCATGCCGTTTGCGGCCTTCTGCAGCGGCGTGGGGGACATAACGCCTTCGCCCGCGCCCGCAGTTGCTTGTTGGAATTCTTGTTGCATTAGTCTTCCTTTCGGCGGGTGATCAGGTTAAGTACCACGTTGACCAGCACAATGAACACGAACAGTACCAATCCAATGGAGAACAGCGCTTCGCGGTGCAGGCTTCCGTACGATGCGTAGGACATTTCGCTTACGATAGCGGTGGTCAGGAAGCGGACCGAACCGAAAAGGTCGGGCATATTCGCTACATTGCCCGCCACCATGATGATGGCCATGGCCTCGCCCAGTGCACGACCCACGCCTTGAATGACGGCGGTTGCAATGCCGCTGCGGGCGGCGTGCAGCGAAACTTTGAAGTACGTTTCGGTTTTTGTGGCGCCCAGTGCCAACGAGCCTTCTTCGTACTCTTTCGGAACGGCATCAAGCGCGGTGGAGGAGACGTTGACGATGTAGGGCAAAATCATGATGGTTAGTACCAAAATCGCAGCGAGCAACGTAGCGCCGCTGGAAAGGCTGAACGCATGTTGAATGGCGGGAACCAGCACGATCATGCCAACAAGGCCATAAACGATCGAAGGAATACCAGCAAGCAGCTCAACGGCGCTGCGAATGATGCGACCTGATTTCTTTCCCGCGTACTTCGATAGGAACATTGCGGTGAACAGGCCCAACGGCAAACCGATAACAAGTGCGCCCAGGGTACCGTACACACTGGTCAAAATGAAGGGCAAAATGCCGTACTGCTCTTTGCCGGGATTCCAAACTTGGCCCAGCAGGAAGTTCACGGGACCGATTTCCGCAATAGCGGGAATTCCCGATGCTATCAGGTAGGCGGTAATACCCACCACGAAAGCCACAGAGAGCATGCCGCAGGCGAAAAACACGCCGTTGAACACGACCTCGATGAATTCTTTTCGTTTCATGTTATGCATTCTCCTTGTGTTGCAACTATTGATCCGGATGTTTATGCGCGCATACGCTTTTATTTGCAACGCGTGCGCGCCGACGTGTGCTGTTGTGCGTTGCGGTGTGCAGGTGTTGCGACATCGTGCAAGCGCTGTGTCAACGCCCGGGCTCATGAAAAAGCCGGACGCGGTTGCATCAGATTCGATGCGCGCATCCGGCTTTCGGTCAGTGGGTGATTAAGCGGCGGTCGGTACAGCGCCTGCTTCGCGGATAAGCGATGCGGCATCCTTGCTGGTTACGAATTCAATGAACGCCTGAGCAGCGGGGGAGAGCTGAGCGTCTTCGGAGACGATGAAGTTGAACGGGCGCTGGATCTTGTAGCTGCCGTCAAGAACCGTAGCTTCGGAGCAGGCCACACCGTCAATCGTGACGGCCTTCACGCCAGCTTTGCCTTCAACGGAGGACAGGGAAGCGTAGCCAATAGCGTTCTTGGAGCTGGAAACGGCGGTGATAACAGCGCCGGTAGAGGTGAGTTCCTGGTCAAGCTTGCAGGAGTCCTTCGTGCCGGTAATGGACTCAAAACCATCGCGGGTGCCCGAGCCGTTCTCGCGACCGATGCAGGAAATCTCCAGGTCAGAGCCACCTACTTCGCTCCAGTTCGTGATCTTTCCGGTAAAGATGTCGCCCACTTGTTGCAGGCTCAGGTTGCTCACGCCCGAATCGGCGTTCACGATGATGGCAATGCCGTCAAGGGCAACGGTGATGGACTTCAGGCCGGTCTCGGAATCTTTCAGCGCGCGGGAGGATAGGCCCACATCGCAGCTCTTGTTCTTGGCGCTCTCAATGCCGGTGCCCGAACCCGTTGCGTCGTACGTGATGGTCACGCCGCTGTTGTCGCCCATGAAGGCTTCGGAAAGCGTGCCGATTACTTTTTCCATAGAGGTCGAGCCGTTCGTGGAAATGGTGCCCGAAAGCGCGCTTGCGGATCCCTGGGCAGATGCGCTACCCGAAGTACTTGTGTTCGAGCTTCCGCAACCTGCCAGCGAGGCTGCGAGCAGGGCGCATACTGCGGCACCTGCGAAAATCTTGCCAATACGATTGAATTTCATGACGTTCCTTTCAATATTTCGACGTATGTCGTGCACGTGTTTGTGCTTCGTGCTCTCTTTTGCGGTCCTCTTTTTGACCTGAAGCTATTGAAACGCCGTCTTGAAAAGAACATGTCAGAGGGATGTCAATCTCGCATCATGCTTTTGTCACGAATTTGCAAAGTGAAGGTTGAGGCTCTTCATTTCTCCTGTTCAGCTTCAATTTTGCAAAAATTTGACAATTGGCTTACACAGACCTAACGAGTGCTTGCCATTATGACCATAGCTTCTTATGCGAAGAAGCGTGTGTCGAGGTAAGTGAGGATACGTTATGGGTCTTGAGCTGGCAACCGTTGCAGCCGCCATTGGGGCAAACCCGGTTCTTCTTCTGATTATTGTTCTGTGCGTTGGCGCAACGATGGTCAACGGCGCAACGGATGCGCCGAATGCAATTGCTACGGTGGTGGGTACGCGCGCCATGCGTCCGACCCCCGCTATTATTATGGCTGCTGTCTGCAACTTTATTGGCCTGGTGGGCATCACGGCAATCAGCACGGCCGTTGCAGGCACCATTTTCGGTATGGTCGATTTCGGTGGCAACAATGAAGCCGCGCTTGTCGCCCTTGCCGCTGCTATGGTGGCTATCATCGTGTGGGGTGTTGCGGCATGGGCGCTGGGCATTCCTACCAGCCAGAGTCATTCGCTGATTGCAGGCATTACCGGTGCCGCTATTGCATTGCAGGGCGGTCTGGGCGGCATCAATGGTGCCGAGTGGATAAAAGTTATTTATGGCCTGGTCATAAGTACGTGCCTGGGCTTTGGATCGGGTTGGTTGTTCGCGCGCCTTATCAAGATTGCCTGCGCAGGCGCTAACCGCATTAAAGCGAACCACTTCTTCCGCTGGGCGCAAATCGTGGCAGGCGCGGGTGTGGCTGTTCTTCACGGTGCGCAAGACGGTCAGAAATTCCTAAGTCTGTGCATGCTGGGCGTTATGCTGGGCGTGCACGGCAGCGCCGATTTCTCGCATTTCCCCTTATGGCTGCTTATTTTAGTGAGCCTTGCCATGAGTTTGGGCACCGCTATCGGCGGTCGCAAGATCATTAAGAGCGTGGGCATGAACATGGTGAAGATGGAGCAGTACCAAGGTTTTGCCGCGTGCTTGTCGGCGTGCTTCTGCATTGGCCTGGCAACGTTTACCGGCATGCCGGTTTCCACAACCCACACGAAAACAACGGCGATTATGGGCGTGGGCGCAGAGAAACGCTTGCGCGCCGTGAAATGGAATCTGGCAGGCTCAATGGTGCTCACCTGGGTTTTGACCTTCCCTGGTTGCGGCCTTCTGGCCTGGGCGTTTACGCATTTGTTCCTGCTTATTTTGTAGGGTAGCAGGGAGCTTCGACTTGTTGGGGTTTGTTTTCGTTTCGGAAAAGCCTTGTGTTTCGTTAGTGTTTGAATTTATTGCGCGCTCTATGGTTGCTGCCTTCTGCTTGACGGCGGCCCAAATACAGCGCGATGGTGCATGAAAGGACAGTTTGTTGTGAGAAAGAAAAGCGACTTCGACTATTTTGATGCGTTCAATCAGCAGCTTTCGTACGCTGAAGAGATGACGCTGAACCTGAAAAGCGCTCTTGAGGCAGGGGAATGGGGCGACATTGCCTTGGTACAGTCGCTTCACACCATGGAAAACGATGCCGATCACGTGAATCATCAGATTCTGTCACATTTGGTGATGGATTTTGTCACGCCCTTTGATCGCGACAGCATGTCAAATCTTGCCCATGCGTTCGATGATGTGTGCGATGCCGTGGAAGAGATTGCCATTAAAGCCTATCTGTTCAACGTTTCCGCAGATTCGCACCCCGTTCCTCAAGGTTCGTCGCTTATGTTGCTTATGTCGGATGCTTGCTCTGAGCTGAAAATTGCGGGTGGGTGTCTTGCCGCGCATTCGATGCACCGCGATGCCATTCAGAAGCATCTTGTTTCGGTGCAAACTTGTGAAAGCGACTGCGACGCGTTGTATATTTCTGCAGTTCATGGACTGTATGAAGATACTTCTATCGACCCCGAGCAACGCCGTATTACCCACGCATTGATGGACTGCATGGAAGAAGCCATGGACGCGTTGGAGCACGCTGCGGAATGCATGGAAGCGCTTGTGGCGGAGTGCGCGTAGCACCCAGCGGAAGATGTAGCGCGACAGCGCGGGTACAGGTGCCGGCAGTTCGATCGCATTTGGACGTGGCGTGTCCGATCTGCACATTTGTACCTGCGCTTTCCGCTCGTTTTTTTCGGGGTTCGTTTTTGCGGGGTCTTAATTTTCCCCTTCGATTTCTTGCCGGCCCGCTCCTTTTTTTTATGGATCTTGGTGTGAACAATGGTTTCTGCACGTTACAATGATTCTATGATTTATTACGTGGAAGACGAAAACAACATTCGCGATTTAGTCCTGTATGCGCTCAAGCAGGCAGGGTTGGAAGCGCGTGGCTTCACGGAGGCTCAGTCGTTTTGGAGCGCTTGCGACCAGGAGATTCCCCACTTAGTGCTGCTGGACATCATGCTTCCGGGCGAAGACGGCCTAACGGTGCTGAACAAGATTCGCCGCGACAAGCGTTTCGACAACGTTCCCGTTATGATGCTTACCGCCAAGGGCGCGGAATACGATAAGGTGCTGGGCCTTGATGGCGGCGCCGATGATTACCTGGCAAAGCCTTTTGGCATGATGGAGCTGGTGAGTCGCGTGAATGCGCTGCTCAGGCGTTCTTCCAAGTGGTCGGTAGCGCCAGCCGATGATGCTTTGACCTGCGGTGTGATAACGCTTAGTCCGTCGGCGCACGAAGTTTGCGTGAACGGCACGGTTCTTGATTTAACGCTCAAGGAGTTCGAGCTTTTGCATAAGCTGCTTAAAGAGCAAGGCCACGCGCTTTCGCGCCCCCAGCTGCTTGAAGATGTGTGGGGCGTGACGTTTGTGGGCGAAACGCGCACGGTGGACACGCATGTGCAAACGCTGCGCAAGAAACTCAACGATGCGTGTCCTGGCGCCGGTGACCTGGTACAAACGGTGCGCGGCGTGGGGTATCGCGCGAAAGCGGGCGAGTAGCGTGTTGGGGCGGGCGCGCTTATCGCAGGAATGCGGGCGTCAGGAGCATACGCGCCCCTTGAAAAAGCGACCCTCACTGGCAAATAAGCTGTTCGTGGTGCTGTTTGCCCTTTCATTTGCGGTTATGTGCGCGGCAACGTGCGCTGCAACGGCCGCGAGTTATGAGGTCTACGAAGGCAAAGCCGAACAGGAGCTTTTGGCGCAGGCCGCAGAATATTCGCAGGCGCTTTCGCAGCAGCCGGCTCATGAAATGACGCAGGCGCTTTCCGAGATTTCCTTCGTAGACGTGCGTTGCACGCTTATCGATGCAGATGGCGCGGTTTTGTTTGACAACTACACTGATCCTGCCACGCTTGACAACCACGCGAATCGCGAAGAAGTTCGCCAAGCGAAAGAATCGGGCCAGGTCGCGGTCATGCGCCGCTCGGATACGCTGGGAACCGATACGCTTTATGCTGCCTCGTTGGTGTCCGATGGCGTGGTTTTGCGTCTGGCGGAAACGCGTGTGTCGCTTGCCTCGTTCTTGGGAAGCATGGCGCTGCCGCTTGTTGCCTCTCTGGTGGTCATTTTCGTTTTGTCGCTTCTGGTGGCACGCGGTTTGACCAAGACCATCACGCGGCCTTTCCGCGACATCGATATGGCGAATCCCCTGGAAAACGATGCGTACGAGGAGATTCAACCGCTGCTTGAGCGCGTTGACCTGCAACGACGCGAGCTTGAAGGGCAAAATGCAGAGCTTGAGCGTGCCGTTTTCACGCGTCGCGAATTCACCAGCAATGTAAGCCACGAAATGAAGTCGCCCTTGCAGGTGATTGGCGGTTATGCGGAGCTCATGGAAAGCGGCATGGTGGATGCATCGGACGTGCCGCGTTTTGCGGGGCTCATTCGTCAGGAGGCCCAGTCTATGCGGGGCTTGATCGATGACGTGCTCACGCTTTCGCGCCTTGACGAGCGCGTGGATGCGCCCTTGCTTCCCGTGGACCTCACAGCGGTGGCGCGTCGCGTGTGCGCCCGCCTTGCGCCGGCGGCTGAAGAGCACGCTGTTGAGATCCAGCAGCATTTTGGCGCGCCCGTTACCGTGCAAGGCGACGAGTCCCTGGCGGAGCAAATGATATACAATCTGGTGAGCAACGCCATCAAGTACAATAAGGAAGGCGGCATTGTTCGCGTGACGGTAACGCCGCTGGTTGCGGCTTCGCAGCCTTCGCAGGCGAACGCAGAGGAAGAAGAAGCGGCTTCCGGGGAAGGGAAGCTGGGTTCTTCCGCCGCTGCGCCGGCGCATGCGTGCATTGCGGTGGACGACGAAGGCCCCGGCATTCCGCCTGAAATGCGCGATCGTGTGTTCGAGCGGTTCTTCCGCTTGGACTCCAGTCGTTCGCGTGAAACGGGCGGTACCGGTTTGGGGCTTGCCATTGTGAAACATGCCGCGCTTAGTTTGGGCGGCGCGGTTCACGTGGAAGACTCTGATTTGGGCGGATCGCGTTTCGTGGTTGAGCTGTAGGCTGCGCTGCTGGCGCGCGCTGGTGCGTGGGAGCGGCTGGCGCGGGAAGGCGCGCTGCCGACATCGAACATTTGAGGGAAAGCTGGGTAGACAAGAGGGGGAAACTATCTATGGACACTACGTTGTATCTGAATCGATTGGGGCTGGCCGAGGCGCCGTCGGTATCGCTCGAAGGACTTAATCAGCTCATTCACGCACATCAAACGCATATTCCGTTTGAAAATCTTAACGTGTGCGACCTGCATTGCGGCGTTCGTCTTGAGGAAGACTTGCTATTTGACAAGATAGTGCTGCATCGTCGCGGCGGTTACTGCTTTGAGCTGAACGGATTGTTCTGCGAACTTCTGCGTGCGCTTGGTTTTGATGCGTTCACAGTATTTGTGCGCCTGCGAAACGGCGGTTATGATCCCAGAATTAATCATCGTGCCATTTTAGTTCGTCTTGACGGGATGCTGCACTATGTGGATGTGGGCAAGGGTGATTTCGAGCCCGGTATTGCGCTCCCCCTGGATGGCAGA
Organism: uncultured Eggerthellaceae bacterium; assembly: GCA_934648845.1. Taxonomy (GTDB): domain Bacteria; phylum Actinomycetota; class Coriobacteriia; order Coriobacteriales; family Eggerthellaceae; genus CAKUOV01. Next base: position 19,507 of record CAKUFS010000004.1, on the reverse strand, counting down.
AGCTACCAGGCTGACGGCGATTACTACTGGATTTTGCCTGATGAGGAAGACGAAGAGTGGGCGTGGATGTTCTGTCGGAAGGCGGATGAGACCGAGTCAAAGCCGAATCTGTGTTTTGGCTTGGTGGCACGCGAGACGCCGGAGTTCCAGCCGCATAGCGATGCTCTGAGCGAAAGCCCCGATTCTCCGTTTTGGAAACGTCGCATGATCACGCTGCGCACGGAAAATGGTTTTCGCTATCTGCGCGGTACGTCCTACAGCGAAGTTGAGGACGGGGTTACTACGGTGCAAAAGGAGATCCCCGACGAAAACTCGCTTGCCCTTATCAAGGAAAAATTCGGGATTGTGCTTTAGCTGCGGCTTTTGCCCCCGCGTTCGGCGCAACAACTGGTTGCTTGCTTTGATTTTCGCCGGTCGGTAAAGTGTTTGCAGCGGACTGTTGTGGGTCGCGCAAAGTCGTAAAGCAGGGAAGGGGCGCAGCATGTCATTTGCAGAAAATCTTATCGAAGCGCGTCGGGCAAATAATTTCACGCAGCAGGATTTGGCGGATAAGCTTTATGTCACGCGACAGGCGGTGAGCCGTTGGGAGCGGGGAGAAGTCACGCCGGGTATTGACATGATGAAGCTCATAGCACACGTTACGGGGCGTCCTGTTATGCACCTGATGGATTTGCCGGAACATTACTGTGAGAGTTGCGGCATGCTGCTCACACCCGATGATTGCGGAACTACGGCTGCAGGTGCGAAGACCGATCATTACTGCAAATGGTGCTATGAGCAGGGAGAATATACGTACGAAACCACCATGGAGGACATGATTGAGGATTGCGCCCCTCGGTTGGCGGAAAATACGGGGATGTCGCTTGACGAAGCAGTCTCGCTTATGGGCGCGATCCTTCCCAATCTGGAGCGCTGGAAAACTGCGTAGCGAACATGCCGAGAATAGAGCAGAGGACGGTCGCGGCTCTCCTGCTAGTTGAAGCATGTCCATTGCGCAAACAACGGCAAGCGTATCTCTCAGCATGTCCGACTACGGCACAAGAAGTTTCGGTCGGAAAACTTTGCGCCACGTAGCACCGCATCAATGAAGCCGTGGTATTCACGATAAAAGCTTTTTAGGAATCGAAGCGCGTTTTTATACTCTCCTGTTGGGAGAATCGTGCGTTCCGCAGAGCGTCATTTTCTGTCGGCAAGCTTGAAAGCGAATGAATTAAACTTCATAGAGCAAGTAAATCGGAATTCGCAGGAGAGCCACCATCATGATTAGGGAATTGCGAAAAGCGGATATTAATAAAGTTGCCGACATATGGCTGGATACCAATATAAAGGCACATTCTTTTATCCCTGAACAATATTGGAAAAGTAATTTCGACTTAGTAAAAGAACTGCTATTGCAGGCAACGGTTTATGTCTATGAGAACGATCAGAAGATACAAGGTTTTATAGGACTGAACGACGAATATATTGAGGGCATTTTTGTTTCCGATGAGGCGCAATCGCAGGGTATAGGCAAAATTCTATTAAATTGCGCTAAGGAAAAAAGAAATAAGCTGCTTTTAAAGGTGTACCAAAAAAATACGAAGGCAATCCTTTTTTATCAAAGAGAAGGATTCGAGATTCAGTGTAGCGGCTTGGACGAATCTACTGGTGAAAAAGATTACGCAATGGCGTGGCGGCCGAAATAAATTGGAACAGGGGACGGAGGTTTGTTCCAGAAATCGATCAGCCGGCAAACGCGTCTGGCCGATGGCGGACGAAGCGAATGAAAACCCCGTCCTTTGTTCCATGTCCTCTGCGCTGCCGATTACTTTCATATGTTTGCCTAAGCTAACTTTTATGGTAAAATAAGAGCACAAGGCAAATGGTTGAGCGTAAGGGGTGGGCTATGAGCGTGTGGGTCAAAAGGAAGCTCTACCGGAAAACAGTGACACTTGCCTGGTCGCTTGCAATTATCGCCGCAGGTTTGATTGCGGCAACTTTTTTCGCGCAATAGCTGCTCGTTTGGGCGGCGGGCGTGGTAAAATCACTTCGACTGAGAGGCTAAAGGTGCTTCTCGCGAAATCCTTTAAGGGGATGTCTTTTTGGTCCTTGTTCTTTAGGGAACGTGCAGCGCTTTTGCTGCGCAATGTAATGCTTTCGTAGAATGATCGGGCGCCTGACCGTGGTTGGTTTGCGCTTTTGCATCGATATTTTTTGAATACGCCCTAAGAACAAAGGAATAATCATGAATTACCCAAAAGCAAAAAGCTTCGACTCTTCTCTTGTTTCGTCAAAAATAATGGGTCCAAATCCGCTTCTTCTCACCGAAGAGCTTTTTCAGATTCTGGAACAGGGGATTCTGGAACAGCGGGCGGAGGTTTGTTCCAAAATTCCATCCTGCATGCAAACGCGTATGACTGACGGTGGGCGAACTGAATGGAGCAAACCTCCATTGCCCTTTGTTTCGCACCCCGACTGCTTGGCGCCGTCTGCCGGTTCCGTCGTTCTTGATTTGGGGAGCGGAACAGGCATTACTTCGGTGATGCTTGCTCGTGAGTATGGCTTCGTTACATATGCTGCCGACTTGTGGAGCGATCCGAGCGAAAACATGCGTTTTTTCGAAAGCATGGGGCTTTGTAATCGGGAAATTGTTCCCGTCAAGGTTGATGTGCAGGGCGGGTTGCCCTTCGCGCACGAGTTCTTTGATGCCGTGGTAAGCATTGATTCTTACAACTATTTCGGGCGCGATGCGTTGTTTCTTGACGAGAAGCTGCTTCCCTATGTGAAGCACGGCGGGCTTATTCTTCTTGCAATCCCGGGCATGAAAGCGGATTGTCACGATAACTTGCCTGCGTGTCTGCTTGAATCGTGGGATGCTGAACAACTTGATTATATGCATGATATTTCCTGGTGGAGAGCGGTTTTCGAGCAATCGAAAGGTGCAGAGGTTGTTGCCATGGAGCAGATGGAATGCACTGCTCAAGCATGGGCAGAGTGGCTTGCATGCGACAACGATTACGCACGGGGCGATAGGGCTTCGATTGAAGCGGGCGCGTTGGACTACCTCAACACCATTGCAGTGGTCTTGCGCAGGAAATAATGGTTGTTGTGTGGAACAGGGGACGTGTGGAACAGGGGACGGAGGTTTTGTTCCAAAAAACATCCTGTTCCACATCTTGTTTTGTTCCGGGACCCAGGAGCTAGGGATTGTGCTCGCCATTGACCCAGGTTGTTGAAAAACCGGGGTCAAATTCGAAGTTGTGATAGGTTGGAAGTAGGTTGAAGCTCTGTATCGGCCATGGATTTGAATGCGCTCTAATTGAGAATAACTTTGAACTGGTATTTCTTTGAGAGTTATTTTCCGCAAACAGCGTGCTTATGGAAAAATGCCCCGATTTGCGCCCCTGACCTACTTCCAAACCGTATCAACTTCGAATTAGGAAGCCATTTTTCAACAACATGCACGAGAGTCTGGTCATTGGATGCGAAGATATATCGGTGCGTCCCACGTCGGCGGCACGCATATGGACGATTCCTCTTCCGCGTGCGACAATACTCATCGTAATAAGCGCAATCGATTGGAAAACGGAGGTTCCGCATGGCAACGAACACGCAGGGACGCGAGACGCAGCATTGCGAACTCGCCCTCAGATTGAGGTTAGATTTCCTCTTTGACGAGCTTGAGTGCTCTCGCATTCTTTTGGTGCCCGCCGCATCCCCTCTCGACGACCTGCACACTATGATCCAGGCCTGCGGAAACTGGCTGAACTACCACCTGTACAATTTCAAGTTCGTATCAAAGGGTAAACTCGTGCAGGCGGAACCCCTTTGGCAGATAGAGCAGCTGGAGGATTTTACCCCCGAGATTGCCAAGCGCGATGCCGCGAAGGTCTCGGTCGAGGATGCGCTGTCCGAGTTGCCGTCCATGTTGTACTCTTACGACTACGGCGACGGCTGGGAGATATCCATCACGCGCATGGGCTATCTCTTCGACTGGGAATCGAGCGCTTTGCCGCGCGTGGAGAAGGGGCTCGGCGCCTGGCCGCCAGACGACGTCGGCGGCGAAGGTGGCCTGAGCAGGTTCTTGCACGCATGGGACGACCTCGCCGATCCCGAACACGACTACCTCGCCGATTGGGGGAGGCAGCAGGGGTTCGAGAAGTACTCGTTGGCGAAATGCAATCGCCGTCTTTCCCGCTGGGAGGACTTCAGGGTAAAAGAGGCGTAGACCCGCAGGGAACGCAGGCGATGACCTTTGGTCTTATAAGCCCTGTGCAAACCGCTCTTTTGAAGGGCGGTTTATGATTTTCTGGGCTCACGAGCCTAGAAAAATATGGTGGCGGAAATCTTGAAATATTCCGCCACCTATAAAACACCTATTCGTCAAGAAGTGTTACCAGGCGCTTATTTCGGTCATCTTGAAGCTTGCAGCGCCTTCGTCAAACCCTGTTGCTTCGTACTTCCAAATGCCATCAGCATCAAGGTTGTTGATATTGGTCCAGGCGCTCCCAATCTGCGCGCCGTCTTCATCGTAGAGGTTGAATTGGATTTGAGCATAACTCAAATCTTTTCCAGAGATATTTTTTAGCGACCCATTGATTTTCGGATAACCGTATTCGATCGTCATTTCTGGCTCGCTAACTGTTTCGAATTTCTTTGAAATCTGATACGCCTGGTCATTGGCATGTTCGTCGGTTGCCATTGTAGAACTAGATGATTGCGAAGAATTAGAAGAATTGATATTCGATGAATCTTTTTTGTTTCCCCCTGTTGCACCTGCGGCAACACTAAAAACAACAATGATCGCAAGGATTATGAGAATAACCTTGCCAATACCTCCTTTTAGTTTTGCTCCGCATTTGGGGCATGTTTTAGCTGATTTGCTTACTTCGGTACCGCAGTCTTTGCATGTTTTCATAATGGTCTCCTTCTGTAAAAGCAATAATCTCAATTTTGAGAGAGAGGAATGTCAACTCCTTGCTTTCAAAATGATGTGATTCCGCCAATGGCGCGTAAGTTTGTTGCGGTTGCCGAAATAAAAAGCGATTCTTTTGATGCGCTTAAACCGTTTCGGCTTCTTTTTCGTAAAGGCCGTCATGGCTCGACTCGTTCGCCCTTGTCAAGGAAAGTTCAGATTCTCTGTTCCATCGATGAATTGAGTAAGGTGCCCCTTGAAGCAAGTCGTTGTGTATGTAATAATAAGAACATATGTTCGAGTATAAGTACATAGCAATTGACTTGAAGTCCTTCTACGCATCGGTTGAATGCGCGGATAGAGGTCTTAATCCGCTCACGACTAATTTAGTGGTTGCGGATGCGCGGCGTACGGAAAAGACCATCTGCCTGGCTGTTTCGCCCTCGCTCAAAGCGTATGGCGTGGGCGGCCGCGCGCGACTTTTCGAGGCCGTGCGTCAGGTGCGCGAGGTGAACGCGGAGCGGCTTCAGGCTCTTCGTCGTGCATGTGCAGGGGCGTCCTCAAACGCGCGCTCGGAGGCGCATTCGGACACGTGGGCCAGTGGGCGGTCGGAGGTGCACACGAAAGCATGTGCTGTGACCTTGGGTGGAAAGAACAATGCATCATCTTTCGCACGCGAGAGCGATTTCGATTCCGAAGGATCCGGCAATCAGAGCTTTCAGAGCCCCCATCTTTTCGAGGACGACTGCACGGGGCGTGATCTTGAGAAATATCGCCCGTTCGAGCAATCGCTTTTCACGTCAGCTTCGTTCGACGATGCCGTGGTGCAGCAAAACCCTGAAGTTGAGCTGGACTTTCTTATCGCGCGCCCACGCATGGCGAAATACATCGAAGTCTCAACGAAAATATACCAGGTGTATCTGAAGTATTTCTCGCCCGAGGACATTCACGTGTATTCCATCGACGAAGTGTTCATTGATGCGTCGAAATACGCGAACGTCCACAGGATGGATATCAAAACGCTTGCCTCTACGGTGGTTTCCGACGTTTTTCAGACAACAGGCATTACTGCAACGGCGGGAATCGGCACGAACTTGTTCCTTTCGAAAGTTGCCCTTGATATTCTGGCTAAGCACGAAGAGCCTGATGAGAACGGTGTTCGCATTGCGATACTTGACGAGCAGGCGTATAAAGAGCGCATTTGGCCGCATCGTCCGCTCACGGATATTTGGCGCGTGGGTAGGGGTTACGCGCGCAAGCTTGAAGCGAACGGTATGTTCACCATGGGCGATGTAGCGCGTTGCTCGCTGGGCGGTCGCGGCGATAAGCTCAACGAGGATTTACTGTTCAAGCTGTTTGGGAAAAATGCTGAGCTTTTGATTGATCACGCGTGGGGTCACGAACCAGTGACCATGCGCGAAATCAAAGAGTACAAGCCGGCGGTCAATTGCAAGGCATCGGGGCAAGTGCTTCAACATGCTTACAGTGCGAAGGCGGCGCGTTTGGTAGTGCGGGAAATGGCTGATGCGCTTGCGTTTGACCTGTTGGCAGAGGGGTCGGTAACCGATAAGTTCACGCTGACGGTTGGCTACGATCGTTCGTGCTTGGAAGATGGGGCGCTTGCTGCGGCGTATGCGGGCCCCGTCACTTCCGATCGATACGGTCGGGAAGTGCCCCGGCATGCTCATGGAACGGTGAATTTAGAGGAATATACGGCATCGTCGCGCATCATTACGAAAGCGATTTTGGAGCTCTACGATCGCTCGGTGAATCCGAAGTTGCTGGTACGTCGCATAAACTTGAGTGCCGAACGCGTGGTGCCAAAAGAGATCGCCGAACAGGAGAAAAGCCATGGTCAGATGTCGCTTTTCGACTGGGAAGAGGAAGCGGGAGCGTCATCTGCCGGCGCAGGCGCTGTAACTGCAACTGCGGGCGACGCGGGAACGCATCGCGATGCGGCAAGCGGGACGCCTGGCGCGCCCATTGGTGCGGAATGCGGGGCGGGCGTTGCGGGCGCGCGGTCTACGAACCCTTCTCCTTCGGAATCCGCTCTACTTGAGAAAGAGCGTTTCTTGCACGATGCCGTGTTGGACGTGCGCAACAAATTTGGCAAGAACGCCGTGTTTCGTGCGGTAAGTTTGCAAGAAGGCGCCACAGCGCGCCAGCGAAACAACCAGATTGGAGGCCACAACGCATGAGCTCGCTTGGAAAAATGCTTTCGGACGCAGCGGGTGCGGGGCGTAGTCATTCTGTTTATCGAGAAGCCCCCGACCCAACAAGCATGAGTGCGTTCGGACTGCAGTGGACGCTTGTGGAGGATGATGCCGAGCGATTCGCCACTCCTGCGGACGCGCAATCCGCTGTGGCGACCGCCAGCACCGCACCCGCACGTGCCGCACTCGCTTGCGGCGAAATGCCTGGTAAATACGATGACATCATCAATTTGTCGCGTCCGAAATCGTTGCGCCCCGCCATGCCGCTGCGCGATAGGGCAGCGCAGTTCGCACCGTTTGCAGCATTAACAGGCTACGATGCTTCGGTGCAAAACGCTGCGCGCGCTATGGCGGCGCACATCGAGGAAATCGACCGGGGAATTCCCATCGAGCTGGAAGAAATGGTGTTCCCCGCAGGTGAGAACTTCGATGAATACGAGGCGTTTGACGACTTCGCGGACTTCAAAGACTGGTAGGACGCAATCCGCTGCAGGTCTTGCTACAGGTCTTTGCGCTGGTAGATGTGCAGGCTTATGGCGCCGCTTATTACATAAGAGGCCAGCGCTACGGCAGCGCATATAATAACGAAAAGCTCAATGTTTTCGTCCATCCACTGGCCAGCAACTGCTAAGAAGTCAGATGGCACCAGGTAGTTGATGCAGCCGAAGACCGCGAAAGCGCAAACGAAAAACGCAATCATGGTATATCGCACGCCCGCCACATTGCCAAATTTGATCAGAAACGGCTGAACGAAGGCGACAATGATAAGCATTACGGCAGTTGTTGTAACGCAGATGCCGGCGATTTCTATTGCTGGCATGCATTCGAAATCGGCGCTCACGCTGCCAGCCAAGACATTAGTGAGAGCTCCCAAGGCAATGCAGGCGACAATGGTTGCAATCGAGATAAGGAGAAGCATGGTGTATCGTCCGGCAATGATGTCGCGACGGGAAACTGGCAATGCGGCACGGAATCGACTCCAGCCGTTTGCCGCATCGGCAGATGTAAAGGTAAGCAGGAAGAGCAGGGGCTCCATGGCGCACAATGCCGATAGCGGGGCCGTCAATTTCGTGCTGAAGTAAAGCACAATATACACAACGGCAAAAGATATGATTGTTGCTGCGAAGGTGGTTCGTATGTAAGCAAATTCAGATTGCAATACGGCTTTCATCAGGTATTCCTTTCGAAGGAGAGGGTTAGTGCATGTCGGTTTAGCGGCGAAGGAAAGCGTTTGTTACGGTTGCTGCGGTCTGTCGGCGTTGTTCAATTGCTGGGTGCCTTTCAGTGCGAATTGCAAGTATTCCTCGATAGTCGTGCGGTCGCAGGTAACATCGGGGAATGCCTGCGCGAAGGCGAAGCGGTCGGGCACCAGGATGTCAACGCTGAAAGCGCGTTGCAGCACAAGGGGAAGGGGCACGCCGAAGCATTCTGATGCGGACGCCTCGGTGGCGCTCTCGGCGTCTCTCCCTTCTGCTTCCAGATCAAGGTCGCTCAGAACAGCAAGCACTTCTTTTGCCTGGTCGGCGGTGCAATGGGCTACACCAATGGCATCGGTGATTTCCTCGCGCGGCAGGTTGAAGATGATGGTACCGGCATTAATGCCCACTACGCGATCGGCAATGTGCTCAAGATCGCTGGTGATGTGGCTGGAAAGCAGTACGCCGCGGGTGCCGTCGCTCGTGAAATCGCTCAGGCGATCAAGGATCTCGTCGCGTGCAATGGGGTCAAGTCCCGCCGTTGCCTCGTCAAGAATCAGCAGGTCAGCGCCGTGGGAAAGCGCGCAGGCAAGTTGAAGCTTCATGCTCATGCCGCGCGAAAGGTTCTTCACCTTCGTTTTTGGCTTGATGTCGAAATCGCGCAAAAGACTGTCGAACGCGCCGGCGTCCCACTGCGGGTAGGTGGGCGCAATACAAGCCGCCGCTTGCTTTACGGTCAGCTCGGAAGGGAAGGGGCACGTGTCGAACACTACGCCAATACGTCCGCGCAGTTCGCGCTGCACAGTATCGGGCGCGTTTGCCCCGAAAGGTTGTCCGAACAGGCGGATTTCGCCGCTATCAAGGTGCAAAAGCCCTAGCAGTGCACGGATGACCGTCGTTTTGCCCGCGCCATTAGCGCCCACGAAACCAATGATTTCGCCTGGTTGCATGCGAAGGTTGATTTCTTTGAGCGCAAACGCATCGCTTAACGTTCGTTGTGCGCCGTTTATTTCAAAAAGATAAGATTGCGGTGTGTTCATAATCGACTCCAGCGTCTCGTTAAAATCGTAATGTTCGGTGTGTTTGAATGAGCTGCGATTATTCATTGCCTGCGCCTTCTGCTGTGGCTTCCTCTGCCATAACGTCAAGCATATCGTGCAGTTCATCGCGGGAAAGGCCCAGCTGAGCGGCTTCGGTAGCGGCCTTTGCAAGAAGCTGCTCGATGCGTCGTAGGCTCTCTTCGCGCAAAAGCTCATGGTTCCCTGCCGCTACAAAACATCCTTTTCCCTGCACGGTTTCAATGAATCCCAGCTGTTCAAGGTCGGAATAAGCGCGCTTTGTGGTGATAACGCTCACGCGCAGCCCGTTTGCAAGCGCGCGGATGGACGGCAATTTCTCGCCGCACGCAAGTTCTCCTGAGAGAATCTGCGTTTTGATCTGCCGCGCAATCTGCTCGTAAATAGGCAGGTCACTCGTGTTCGATAAGATGATGTCCACGTTTTCTCCTGTGAGTGCGGGCAGTCGCAGATGCACCTGCGACCTAGCATGCGCGAAGCGTCCTTGTTGCATGCGTGTGTATAACCGGTAATCACAGTATATATACACTATACACAGTTTGCAAGAAGAAAATCAAAAGTTTAGCTCGGTGCTTATTCTTGGTGCTAAACTGATTATGTTCTGGTCTTGTCATAAATAAGAAAATTGATACTATCACTAATATCAGATTGAAGGATAATCAGAACCCTACAATCCCCGTAGGAATAGGAGAACTAACATGACTGAAACTGCAAACGAAGTAGCTGCCGAAGCAAGAGCGAACAGGAAAGCGCTGAACCGTCAGCTTGCCCAAATGCTCAAAGGCGGTGTAATCATGGACGTTACCACGCCTGAGCAGGCACGTATCGCAGAAGCCGCGGGTGCGTGTGCCGTTATGGCCTTGGAGCGCATTCCCGCCGATATTCGCGCCGCGGGCGGCGTTTCGCGCATGAGCGACCCGAAGATGATCAAGGGCATTCAGCAGGCGGTGAGCATTCCGGTTATGGCCAAGGTGCGTATCGGCCATTTCGTAGAGGCTCAGATTTTGCAGGCTATTGAGATTGACTATATTGACGAGTCCGAGGTGCTGACCCCCGCCGACGACACGTATCATATTGATAAAAACGCGTTTGACGTGCCGTTTGTCTGCGGTGCGCGCAACCTGGGCGAGGCGTTGCGTCGTATTGCGGAAGGCGCAACCATGATTCGCACGAAGGGCGAGCCGGGCACGGGCGACGTTGTTCAGGCAGTGCGCCACATGCGTCTGATCAACCGCGAGATTGCGCATGTGGTTAGCTTGCGCGAAGACGAGCTGTTCGACGAAGCGAAGAAGCTTGCCGTGCCGTTCGATCTTCTGCGCGAGGTGCACGATGCCGGCCGTCTTCCTGTTGTCAACTTTGCTGCAGGTGGCATTGCCACGCCGGCCGATGCTGCGCTGATGATGCAGTTGGGCGCAGAAGGCGTGTTCGTGGGAAGCGGCATTTTCAAGAGCGGCAACCCCGAAAAGCGCGCGCAGGCCATTGTGAAGGCCGTTGCGAACTACCAGGACGCAGCGCTTATTGCGGAGCTTTCCGAAGACTTGGGCGAAGCGATGGTCGGCATCAACGCCGATGAGATTCAGCTCATCATGGAAGAGCGTGGTCAGTAGTGAGTGCGAAGGCTGGTTCTGCCGCAAGCGGCCCGCAGGGTAGCGCAGTAGACAAGAAAGTGGGCGTCCTGGCTGTTCAGGGCGCCTTCGCTGAGCATGCTGCCATACTTTCGCAGCTGGGTGCCCAGGTGGTGGAAATCAGGCAAGCGTCTGACTTGCAGAAGGATTTCGATCGCATTGTGCTTCCTGGCGGTGAAAGCACCGCGCAAGGAAAAGTGTTGTGTGACCTGGGGATGCTGGATGATTTGCGCGCACTTATTCAGCAGGGCATGCCGGTTCTTGCTACGTGTGCGGGGCTGATTTTGCTGGCGCGGCGCATTGACCAGGAAAATGGCGACGGCTCTTCTGTTGACGAGCAGCATAACTCCACGTGGCTGGCAACGCTTCCCGTTACGGTGCGCCGCAACGCATACGGGCGCCAGCTGGGAAGTTTTCACGCGCACGGCGATTTCGCGGGTTTGGGGCAGGTTCCCATGACGTTTATTCGCGCGCCGTTTGTAACGCAGGTCGATGAAGGCGTGGAAGTGCTTTCGCGTGTAGACGGAAACGTTGTTGCGGTGCGCTATGGCAACCAGCTTGCGTTGTCGTTTCATCCGGAACTCGATGATGACCTGCGTATTCATCGTCTTTTCTTGGAGATGTAGGGGGAGGGTTGGCGCCTTACAGGAGGTCGGCACCTTACGATCTTACGGTGCATGGGCGCCAGGTGAGGGTATCTCGCCGGGGTTGGCGCCCAACGAGAGCCGGGCATCCCGCGAGAGCAGGGCGTCCCATGAGCGTAGGGCGTTCTGCGTGTGCCAGGCGCAATCGTGGCAGTGCGGTCCGCAACGCGCCGCGCCAGCTGATTTCGTCCGGCGTTAATCTCTTCCCAGAAACGCCCTTACGGCAGGGTTGAAGTCGGCGGTGAAAAGTTCGCTTGAGCTGCACGTTGCTTGCAGCGACCCGCCCAGGATGATGCCAACCCTATCGGCAAGTTGCATTGCCTCGTTGAAATCGTGGGTGACAAACACAATGGTGCAGTCGAACTGCTCATGCACGTGTTTGAGTAGGGAATACATCTTCTGTTTCGTGGTGGGGTCAAGTGCGGAGAACGGCTCGTCAAGCAGAAGAATTTGCGGGCGCATGACCAGCGCGCGGGCAAGGGCGGTTCGCTGTCCTTCGCCGCCGCTGATTACGCCGGGATAGCGGTGGGCAATGTGCTCAATGCCGAACAAAGCGAGCATCTCATCAACGCGCTCGTTGATTTCCGACTTGGGGGTTTTGGACATTTTGAGCCCGTAGCCAATATTGTCGCGCACGGTCAAATGTGGGAAAAGCGCATGGTCTTGATAAAGAATCCCCAGGTGACGCTGCTGAACGGGCAGGGTATTTACATTTTTACCATCAAGCAGGATGGCGCCACCTTCTAAGGGGAAAGCGCCTGCAATCGCTTCCAACAGCACGGTTTTCCCTGCGCCCGTTTCGCCTACAACGGCGAACACTTCTCGTGGTTCAATTGAGAGCTCGTCAATGGAAAGGCAAAACGTGCCGCGACGCGCCTTCATGTTCTTGATATGCACGCTTCCCGCCACGTTAGTACTCCTTATGCGTTCGAGGTTGCTTCTTTGCGCCAACGCGCGATCCGCCGAGCGGCTTATCCAGCACATTTGCCACAACCAGGGTAAGCGCCGAAACAATGAGCATGATCATGGCGGTTGCCATGGCTGTTTCGGTGTTGCCGGTCGAAATGCTCAGGTAAATGCTTCCCGGCAGCGTTTCGGTTTTCATGCGCGTGACGCCTACCAGCATAAGCGTTGCGCCGAACTCGCCCATTCCGCGCGCCCAGGTAAGCACAAACGTGCTGATGATTGAGTTGCGGCACAGCGGAACAATAATGGTGCGGAAGACGTCGCCTGGCATGGCTCCCAGCGTTTGCGCCACGAATTCGATGCGCGGGTTCACCGTGCCAAATGCCGTGCGCATCATGCGAATTGCGAAGGGAAGGTTTACGATGAGCTGGGCGAATACAATGCCCGTTGGCGAAAACACCACCGCAAACCCCGCTTCTTTGAGCGCTTTTCCGAAGGGCGATGAGAAAATAAGCAGCAAAGCGAAACCCAGCAGAATGTAGGGAAGCGAAAGCGTGAGCTCCATAAGAATTTCTGCAACGCGTTTACCCGGAAAGGCAACATGAGAGAGCGCGTAGGCGGTCGGCAGCGCTAAAAGCAGGCAAATGACCGTGGAAATGCTTGATGTAGTCACGCTCATGAGCAGGGAGAATCGCACTTCTTCCGAGGTGATTGCTTCACCGAAATGCTCGATGCCGCCCATAACGATGGCGGCAATGGCGCTCCCGATGAACAGAAGCACCAGTGCCGCAATAAACAAGCACACGAATGGAAAGATGTTGCGCCGCCGTCCTCGATGGCGCCGTTGGTCACCGCTGTTGCGCTGGGCGCAGCGCTGCTGCATATGCGGCGGGCGTTTGTTTTCCTGTTGTGCGGTCATGTTGGGTGTCTCTTGGCGTATTGCTTCTATAAACAAGCGTTATGCCTGCTCGTAGCCGTATTCCGCCCAGATGTTCTTTGCGGTGTCGGAGCCTAGGAACTCCAGGAACGCAGTAGCGGCATCGGCATCCTTGACGGATTTCAGTTGTGCGGCAGGAATCACCTTCGTGTAGCTGTCCATGCCCGAATCGGCCACAATGGTAGCACCATCGGCTTTGACGTTTTCCTTCCACACAATGCCCGCGTCACCTTCGCCGCGTGCCAGCGCAGCGGCAATCTGCGGCGCTGTGGTAGTTGTGGTTAGTTTGTCAGAAACGGCATCGAAAATGCCTGCATCGGTGAACGCTTTCTTGGCAATCTTGCCGATAGGAGTGGATTCAGGGTCGCCAATAAGAATGGTGTCAGCGTTGATCAGGTCGTTTAGGCTTGCGATGTTCTTGGGGTTATCCTTGGGAACAACAAGAACGGGAATATGCTTCACCAAATCGGTGCTCGAAGCAACATATTCTTCAACGGGCTTCGTCTCTTCCTTGGAGCCGGCAATAAAGAAGTCGCCTTCCTCGGTGGTTTTGATCTGGGTCTGAATCTGCGCAGCGTTAGCGAACGTGATAACCATTTCGCAGCCCGTCTGTGCCTTGAATTCATCCGCGATTTTCTGGAAGGGGTCGGTCATGCCTGCACCGCAATAGATGTTGAGCGTCTTTCCCTCAAGCGTTTTCGTTTGCGCTGATGAACTGGTGGAAGCCGAGGCAGATGCCGAGCTTTCACTTGAGGCGCATCCGGCAAGACCGCTTAATCCCAATACGGCGCACATTGCAACGGCGGCAAGTGCACCCAACTTCTTCTTTTTCATGGCGCTCCTATCTTTTGGTTGCTTGGTTCAAAATACGAAAATAATTCCGTATTTATTCGTAACTAGAATTATATATGAAATAAAATATATTCATATATAGATATTTTTCTGTGCGAATAAATAGATTGGCGTGGTATACAAGACGCTTTTGCGGTCGCAATGGACAAGCGCTGATGTGCGCTACGCGATTTCGGGATCGGAGATGCTGTGTACGGGATGTTAAGCGCGACTCGATTGGATCCGATTCAAATGCATTCGTTGCTTTATACTGTGTGGCAAAATCATTCATGGATGCTAACGACAATTGTGGTTACGCAAATGCCATGAGCACGTAAAGCAAGGGAAACAGTTTTTGAAGCAATTGAGAGACATGAAGCAACGCGGGAAGCCTTTTGCTGTGTTGCTGGTTCTGTGCGTTCTTGCGGCTGTTTTTGCGCTCTTCTCGCCGTCGAACGCTTCTTCTGAAGGAGGAGCATCGGGCACTGCGGCGGGGCCTGTCGCGACAGCAGCGGGTTCGGCCCCTGATCAAACAGTGCAACTATCAGGTGAAACGTATGAGAAAAATACGGAGCTCATTGTGCGTTTTCTTGATGTTGGTCAAGGGGATGCAACGTTGTTGGAATCACGGGGCCATTGGCTTTTGATTGACGGAGGCGCTCCTTCGGCTTCGCGTAAGATTTACGCAACGCTTGAAAAGCTTGGCGTCAGTCACCTGGATGCCGTGATAGCAACGCACCCCGATGTCGATCACATTGGGGGTATTGCCGCCGCGCTGAACTACGCAACGTGCGATTCTTTGTACTGCTCGGTTGACCGAAGCGATTCGGAAACATTCTCCCATATGGTGAAATACAACGAGCGAAACGGCTCGGGCATTGTTGTTCCGCAAAACGGCGACAGCTTTACCCTGGGCGATGCGATGGTTACGTTTTTGCGCACCCAGGAGGTTTTTCCCGATAGCAACAATGGGTCGCTGGTTGTGCGTATCGATTGCGGCGGTGCGTCTTTTTTGTTCCCCGGTGATGTTGGAAACGCCGCTGAACAGGCGCTTCTTGCCGAAGGAGCAAATGTTTCTGCTACGGTTTTGCACGTGGGGCATCATGGGTCGCTTACCTCAACATCGGCTGCTTTTCTAGCTGCCGTTGCGCCGCGGTATGCAGTGGTCAGCGTGGGTGCGAACGACTACGGGCACCCTTCCGAGCGTGTGATGGAGCGTATTCAAAACTTCGGGGCCGCAATCTACCGCACCGACCAAGTGGGTGATATTACGTTCGAGCTGCGCGATGGCTTGTTGTCTGTTGCCACGGCAAAGACCACAACCGAAGCCCCCACGGCTCCAGGGAAGTCGAAGTCAGCACCGGGCGTTGCGGATTCTGCCACGGAAGCAGGTTCAGCGGCATCGGGGACTGCAAGCGGCGGCGTTTCTACCAGCGAAAATGCCGCCGACGGCGATTCAGGCGATACGTCTGACGGCGCCGCTGCCGCTCCGCAAGAATACGTTCTGAACACAAACACGATGAAGTTCCATTATCCGAGCTGCAGTTCGGTCGAGAAAATGAAAGATAAGAACAAGCAAATTGTAGAGGCAACGCGTGACGAAGTCCGCTCGTGGGGCTACGACCCCTGCGGCATTTGCCGCCCGTGAGCGCGCCTTTCTGCGCAAATCGTCTTTTCATGATATTGGGGTCGTTGCAGCGTCAAATGCGAGAGCGCTGCGTTTTCTTTTGCTCCCATAGACCCTACTTGTTGGAAAAGCGGGGGCAAACTCGGGCAAATCGACGATATTCGGTGGTTTAAGGGGATCAAATTCGGGCGGTATTGGCTATTACGTTGTACTCGGAAAAAAACCATCGGTAAAATACCAGGTCAGACAGATGCTCGTTTGAGATTCGCGAGAGCGGCTAATTATGAACCACCGATTATCGTCAATTTGCCTGAATTCAAGGCGGTTTTTCCAACAAGTGAGGTCGTTCTTGTTGCTTTGTTGCTCCAAAAGGGTTTTTTCGCATTATACTGTGTAACGAATAAAAAGAACGGGGTTTGGCGCCAGCTCAGTGGGCGGCAGCGCGCAATGCGTGTGCGGGGAAGCGTTCAACTGCAACAGCAAAGCGCACGTCCGAATGTTGCGGGCGCCGACTATCCGTTGCGAATCATTGAAAGGAGCTTTACATGCGTGATCATTCCAAGCACATTGAGCTTTCGCGCCAACAGGCGGTAGAGGGCATTTTGGAGCTGTGCGATTTCGGGGCCATTGAAGACCGCGTGGAGTTGGTGAGCCTTGCCGATGCGCAAGGGCGCGTGCTGGCGCGCGACGTGCTGGCGCAAACGGAAACGCCGAACGTTCTTACATGCTGCATGGACTCCATCGCGGTCCGTTGGGAGGACTTCGAGAACGGCGATCCCGATACCAGCACGTGGGTTCGCGGCGTGAACTGGCAATTTGCGAACACGGGAATTGCCATGCCGGCAAGTTTCGATACCGCCATCGTCATCGAGCACGTTGCGGTGTCGGAAGACCAGCAGCAGGTATCAATCGACGCAGCGCCGTCGAAGCGCTTTGCGGGAACGCGCCCCGCGGGCAGCACGCAGAAAGTGGGCGACGTGCTGGCGTCGGCTGGCACGGTGGTTACACCCGATGTTATGGCGCAGATTGCGGGCGGTAATGTGACCAGCGTTCCGGTGGTGCGCAAGCCGCGCGTTGCGTTCATCCCCACGGGCAACGAGCTTATTGCGCCAGGTGGCATTGTTCCTGCCGGTCGCAATCTCGAGACGAACAGCATTCTTGCGCGCGGCAAGATTGAGCAGTGGGGCGGCCAGCCGATGATCTTCGATATTGTGCCCGACATTCCCGAGCGCATTGAAGCAGCTGTTTTGGATGCGTGCGCTTTGGCGGATATCGTGGTGCTCAATGCCGGTTCTTCCAAGGGCTCCGATGACTGGTCGTGCGAGCAGCTAGAAGCGTTAGGCCAGGTCGTGTGCCATGAAACGAATCATGGTCCGGGTCACCACAGCAGCTACGCGTATGTGAACGGCACGCCGGTCGTGGGCATTTCCGGCCCCAGCGGCGGCGCCAGCTTCACCATGAACTTCTACTTGCGTCCGCTCATGCGCACGTGGCTGGGCTTGCCAGCCGAACCGGCTCGCATCATTGCGCGTTTGACGGAGCCGTTCCCCGGAAAGGGCCCGAAAAACGATGCCGTAAAGCCGCTGGCAGACGAAACCGCAGCTCATGCGGCGGCTGCTGAAGCGCATAAGCGTGAGAAAGCGCAGACGCTGCGTGCCAATGGGGAAGTGCGCCCCAGTGTGGTGAATCCGGGCGCAACATTCTACGGCATCAAGTTCGTCATGCTCTCGCAAGGTGTCGATGGCATGCTGCAGGCTACGCCGGTAAAAGGCCACGCGGGAAGTCGCGAAACATGGCATGCGAACGCGTATTACATGATGCCCAGCGGACCGGGCATTGAGCCCCCTGCAGCAGGCGATCTTATTGAGGTTGAACTGCGTTAATCTTTCTTTATGCTTTACCGGTTCATGCAGTATGTTGCAGCATGCTTACTGGTAAGGCGACTGCGCCCGATGCGGCGGCTCCCCCTTTTATGCGGGCACCGCCGCAGCTTATAGGGTGATCAGCCAAATGCTTCCGCATAGTAAGGCCTGCCAGATTGCTTGGGCGTTCTTTCCCGTTTCAGCGCTGAAGGGAAGTGGCTATCCCCAAATGATTTTAAGCGCCTGAATGCGCTGCTCAATGCCGCGTTCGAGGTATTCCGTACGCCATTGGCTGATGTTTCCATTCTCCAGTATCTCGATTGCTTCTTGAGGGAAACCGTCGAGCAAATCAAGATCAAACCATGCGTTTTCCAAACTAAGCAAGAGTTGGCGTGCGGGATTAGGATCAAAAGGACGGCTCATGAATGAGTAGTCTCCCTTTGCAACCATTGATTCGTCCTTGTCAAACCAAAGGCTGTTGCCGTTGTCAAACAGGGGAGCCATGCGCCATGCAAGCGTTTCCACATTGCGTATAAAGCCGAAGTTGCGCAAGTGGCGATCGCTGTTTGCCAAGACGCTATCGCACACAACCATTTTCGATAGGCTCAGCTCTACCTCATGGCGGGGAATTCCCAGGTTACAAGCTTTGCGAACGATTGCTTGATAGATTGTTTCGTTGTGCTTCGTTGTTTCCGTTTCATGTACCAGACTTGCGGGAACGTATTCCTCGTCATCGCGAAGGAAGCAAGTGCAGGCGCTTACAACGCCCAGGCCGTTGATATTGCGCACTTCGTATGGCACGTAGTCGTGCGCATCGAGCACGCGTCGATAAAGGGCGGTTGCTACCGCTTCGTTATAAACCTGCTGGTCAGTCCAAGGATTGTGACCTTTTAACAGAATGCGGTCAGAACCCTCGTGAATCCATTTTTTAGGGAGCACGCCTTCAGATGTGTTATCGGGGGAGGAAAGGCCTACTTCGTCGAGCCAATTATCCCAGGCGCCGTTCGCGTTACCGAAGGAGTTGTGAAAGTAGTTGAGCTCATCCCATGCAAGATTCTCGCCTTCTGGTTGTATCCAATATTGATCAGAAAGCGAAAACCCCAGGTTGCGAAAGGGGATAAGGCTTGCATCCGCTACGCCAAGCGTTGCAAGCTTGCTATCCATTCCTGTACGGCCTTCGGGTATGCAGCGATGCTCCCACCAGTTTTTCAGACCGAGCGCATTTCCTTTCCCGCTGCGTGTTACGGTACCTAAAGGAGCTCGTGTTGAGTCAAACACTTCACGCGGTAGAAAAGAGCAATCTGTTTCATCAAAGGAGAATTCCATCACCGGATATTTGCGGTTCATAAGCAGATACGTTGTGCCTTTTCGCTTACGTCCAGCTTTTGGTGCTTTTTTTTGGGCCGCCAGCAGCGACTCGTCGTCAACAAGCCAATGGTTATTTGTTTTTTGCGCGATCAGTGCTCCTTTGGCAATGCGCTTGTGCACGGCTTGCGGCGTTATGCCAAGCTGCTGAGCTGCATCTTTTATGCTGGTGTTGTATGTCATGGCTTTTCTCTCCTTTCTTCACCTGATTGTATAAAAAAATAGTTTAAAAAGAAAGAAAAATGGTTTAAAATGTGCGAGTTAAGTTTCGCGGGGTAACGCCTAAAACAACCTCAAGAAATCAGGTGGGCAATCCAGACCGTTTTTTATG
>CAKUFS010000003.1 GCA_934648845.1 uncultured Eggerthellaceae bacterium | reverse complement strand
GCTGCGGCACCAAGCTTCAAGAAATTTCGTCGGCTCAGTCCGCCGATCTCGGTTTCCACAGTCGTCATCCGTACCCCTTCCCTTAACGTGTAGACCTGCTTACCTGCTTTCGCGCCTGCGGTAGATCTGAAAAGCACGTCTGCCTCCCTGCTCTGGCTTTCCCTTCCGTAAGCGCTGAAGCCATATTGCCATACAATCACGTACTCCGAATGTACCCAACAGGGGTAGACATGCATCTACCCCTGTTGGGGGTAGAGACCCATTTCCCCTCTTGACGGGGCAAAAAGCAGACAAGATAATAGATGCGGGTGGCGCAATGGGGGTTGCGCACAGGAAAACTACATGCTGGGGGAAGCAGTGGACAAGAACCTTTTTCGTCCATCAAAATCTATATGGCCGAAGGGCGCTCACGGCCTTTCTCTAACCGTTGCGTTCTTCTTATTCAACGCCGAGCACTTCAACGTCTTTGGCAACAAGAACGTCATCCGATTGTTTTCCGATACGCTGTGGAGCAGGCCGGCAGAACTGAACTTAACCTCTATCATCATTGCGTGCATTGGCTTTTTCGCGCTCATGTTGCTTTTCCAGCAGAAGCGCTATTCCATGAGCGGTCCCAAAGGGCTTGCCGTTGCTTGCGCGCTGCTCGTGCTTTCTCCGGCCCTTTGGGCACTATCGCGCAACGTTTTGTATAACGAGTTCCTGGGATATTTTGGGTTCGCGTTGTACGTATTCGGGCACTTATGCTTCCTGCCGACCATCGTCAAGAATCTAGCGGTGGTAGGACCGCTCCAAGCGTTAACGATTTATGCTATATCAACGGTCCTTCTATCGGTAACGAAACCGCTTTTGGTCAAAATTCCTCTTTGGACGCTCAATGTTACTATTGCCCTCTTGCCCTTGATCATGTTCGCCTGCTTAAAACTTGCGAACAAGAACGCGCCCGTATCCATTGAACTCAAGAAGGAATCGAAAACAAAGGTTCCCAAAGTATTGGTGGGCACGCTTATCATTACCGGCATGCTTTCGGGTGTCTATGCGGAAACGGGATTATGGCAGCTCGGAAGCGCTTTAACACAAGCATCTATTGCAGAGAGCGTGGTGGCAGCGCTTGCCATTATCTTCTTCCTGGCATCGTCGCACCTCAACTACAACCGCATTCTCTATGTAATCAGCATCCCCCTTATGGCCTACGGCATTATGCTCGTGCTCACGAAGGATTTATCGTTGGGACTTATGGGTGCGTGCGTTTACCAGTTTGGCTTTGATTTCCTTTACGCGGGGCTCTGGTCGCTTTACGCATACCTCGTGCGCTATTCCACCTTCAACTATTATTGGCTAGCAGTATCGGCGGCATTCGGAACGTTTCTGGGACGCACGATTTCGGTGACCGTTATCGAAGGGCTCAGATCAGTCCCTTCCGCATCGGTCGGCCTCGACTTCTTTATTCTGACGGTACTTTTCGGCGCGATGCTTGTAGCAATCATGCTCTACGGCCAAAACAACATGAAAAGCGGCTGGGGTAGCGTTAAAATTCAAGCAGAATTCATTCCCACCGACCCGCAGGAGCAAAACTGCAATGTCATTGCGGCCGTTTCCAACCTGACCGGACGCGAGAAAGACGTATTACTGCTACTCTCGAAAGGCTGCAACGCAAAGTCCATAAGCGATCGCCTTTGCATTACCCCTGGAACGGCGAAGACGCATATCAAGCACGTCTACAACAAGCTGGGCGTGCATTCCCAACAAGAACTTATCAACCTCGTTGAACGCAACGGTCAGCAGTTGAAATAAAGCACACTCGAAGCACGGTCCTATATCGTTACAACAAGCAACAGCGCCTTACACACCTCCCTGTTCATGACGGTGAAGCGGACCAGGCAGAGTCGTGCCTTTTCTTTCATAAGGACACCGCTCTAGCAGCATCTGGGACCAAGGCGCAGAATGCGTTTTCCGGACACAACGCAAAAACCCATTTTATTGAGCTTATTCTCAGATTCGTGGTAATTTATGCCATAATTAATCTAAGAATCGTGGGATACAGTGATAATATTCACATCAGATTCGTGAGGAAAGGCCCGAAATGTTCAAACGAAAAATCTACGAAAAGCTCCTTGCGTGGAAATCCGAAAGCAAAGGAAAAAGCGCTCTGCTCATCGAAGGCGCTCGCCGTGTAGGAAAGTCAACCATCGTCGAAGAGTTCGCTCGTCGTGAGTACGAAACATACCTTATTATCGATTTCACGCGAGTATCTGCCTCGTTCAAGCAAACGTTTCTCGACACTAGATCCGATATGGACAGCTTCTTTTTGTACTTGGCTGCGGAATTCGGCGCCCGATTCGTAGAACACAAGACGCTCATTGTGTTTGATGAGGTCCAGGCATTTCCCCCGGCCCGTGAGTTCATAAAACACCTGGTAGCGGACGGTCGTTACGACTACATCGAAACAGGATCGCTCGTCTCCATCAAGAGTAACGTGAAGGATATTCTCATCCCTTCCGAAGAAGAGGCCATCAAAATGCAGCCTCTTGATTTCGAAGAGTTTCTCTGGGCCATGGGCGAGAATGCTTTAGCAACGATGATCAGACGTTCTTTTGATGAAATGAAAAGCTTGCCGGACTCTCTCCACAGAAAAGCAGACCGGTTGTGGCGAGAATACATGCTGGTCGGCGGCATGCCGCAATCCGTTGACGCCTATGTCGGCACCCGCGACATGATGTCTTCCGACAAAGCGAAGCGTCTCATCCTCAACCTGTACCGAAACGATGTGGAAAAACACGGAGGTACTGCAGCGAAAAGGATAAAGGCGGTGTTCGATGCGATACCGGGACAACTTTCGCGCCACGAGAAAAAGCTTGTCTACGCCAACATCGATAAGGATTCTCGGGCCCGAGACTACGTGACGGCGCTCGCATGGATGAAAGAAGCAGCAACAGTGAACCTGTGCACGCTGTGCACTGACCCCTCTGTCGGGCTGGGTCTGTCGGAGAACGACGAAGCCGTAAAGTGCTACATGGCGGATACGGGATTGCTTGCCAGCATGGCACTCGCATCACCAGATAGCGCCCTTTCGGGAATTTACCGCCAGGTTCTTATGGGAGATGTGGAGGTAAATGAGGGGATGCTCATGGAGAACGCAGTCGCCCAGCAGCTTCGCGCCAACGGCCACCCGCTGTTCTTCTATTCGAAGTACTCGGAAGTAAAAGAGGAACGAATGGAGATAGATTTCCTTATCGTGCGCCCCTATCCCGATGCAGCTATGAAACCGCGCGTCTGCCCCATAGAGGTAAAATCAGGCAAGCGCTACTCACCCGTTTCGCTGAATAAGTTCAAAGCCAAGTTCAAAAAACGCGTAGGAACAGAGTACGTGCTCCATACCAAGCCGTTAAAGGTTGAAGGCGATAGGGTTTTTCTGCCATTGTATATGACCATCTGCCTGTAAGCGCATCGAGCAGCTCTCGTGCTGCTTTTAGCATCTGGGTCGCGTTTACGGTACATCGTTGGCGCCATGCTGGACTCGAAAACCATCGTCTCGAACGCAAGCGTTCCAAGCGCGCTGCCCAAACGCACGAAGGGCCTCCATTTCTGGAAGCCCTTCGCCTATTTGTATGTTTGTCCAGCGCCGCATAAGCAACACGCTTGGACGGCTTAGGTCCCGAAAAAACCGACTTCCTCCTGCAAGGGGATGAGATTAGCAGGCTCGAAACTCGGTCTTGCGCTACGTGCAAACGGAAACCCAGAATCCTTCTACATGCCGATAACGCCTGCGATGAACGGAACCCAGAATCCTTCTACATGCCGATAACGCCTGCGATGAACGGAACCCAGAAGGTCAGCAGCAGAATCAGAACAAAAGCAGGAACAATGCCAGTCTTGAACATGTCGGCGAACGTGTAGTAGCCTTCGCCGTAGGTCAGCATAACCGTGGGGTTAACCGGCAGAAGCACGTTGCCGGCAACGGCGATCGCCAAAGCAATGGTCGGCACGGCCGGGGACACGCCAAACGTGGCGCACACGGCAATCAGGATCGGCACGAAGATACCCAGGATAGCAGCACCAATGGGGCACACGGTGTGCAGCAGGTACACGAACGTGAACAGGATAAACATGCACAGGTAGAAGCCCATGTCGGTAACGCCGCTGCCCATAACCAGGTCAACCAGGAACTTAGCACCGCCAGTAGCGGTAACAACGCCACCGATAGACATGATGGTACCGCACATCAAAACAATTCCCCAAGGCACAGCGTCCTGGAATTCTTTCCACGTAAGAAGGCTCATGCCAGGCAGGAACATAACAACCAGGCCAATAAGAGCAACAACGGTAACATTGAGAGCAGGCACCCAGTTGCCAGCAATCCACAGAACGATAAGAATCAAGATGATAGCCAAAGCCTTGATGTCGTACGGCTCAACCTTCGTGGCAGCGGCGGCGTCGTCGCGAATACCCTGCAGGCAGTCATCGGAAATCGGCTCGGGCTTAATGATGGTGGTCAGGAAGAACCACAGGATGGGGGTCATAACAACAACCAGCGGCACGCCAACAATCATCCAGTCGAAGAAGCTGATGCCGTAGCCAACGGTCTGCTGCATGATGCCCATGGCAACAACGTTGAAGGAGCTGCCAGCGGGAGTAGCAATACCGCCCGTAACGGATGCAACGGGAACGGCAATCATAAGGCACTTACCCAGGTTGGAGCTGCCAGGCTTAGCGCCAGCAGCCTTCAAAATGGTAAGCGCGAAACCAAGGAACAAAACCGTGGTCGGAACGTCGGACATAACCGTGGAAACAAGGGTGGTGGCAATCATGAAGCCCAAGACGAGCTTGCGAGAGTCGGAACCGGTCCACTTCAGAAGCACGTTAATCAAGCGAAGGCCCCACTTGGTCTTCTGCATGATAACGGGCAAAGCGAATACCGCAACAATGAAGAACAGCGGCGTTGCTGCGTAACCCGAGAACACCGATTTCGCATCAGCGGCGCCCAAGACAATCAGCAACACGGGAATAAGCAGAGCGATAATGCCGATAGGCAGAGCAGAGGTTGCCCACAAAACAGCCAGAGCCAAAAGAGCGCCAAGCGTGATAATGCCTTCGCGTCCCAAGGCCTCGGATCCCGGAATCAGGCAAGCGCCCACAATAAGAACCAGCGCAATGGCAATGCCGATAAGACGCTGGCGAAGCGTAACATTTGTACTTTCCATATACCCCTCTTTCGTTGGAAGTGTAGATGCTCGGTTTTCCCCTTTTTGCAAATCATGCTCCGAGCTGCAAAAATTGTAGGTCTGAGGCGTTGTATATGACAAATACGGTTAATGAAAAGAGGGCTTCAGTTTATGCATAGTACCTGATAGATAAAGACTTAGACCGCGAATGAACCGCTACAGGAAAAAAGATTGTATTATTTGACGAAGCGAGCCTGCGAACAGTGCCCCTCGCGCCTACCAGCCTTCCGTAAGCGTATGGGCGTGCTCTATCAGATAATCAACAATAAACGACAGCACGGGATTATCGTTATTGGGGTCAACCACGGCAAACGAGTCAATATAGCGCTTCTCATCGGTGAGCGATCGAATAACCGTGTGCTGTTTTACCAGGTCGGCAATAATGGGACGGTATTTTTTATCCACGCGCACCAATAAATGAATGGCGTCATGCGGCTCGGTGCCGTAGAACATGAACGCGCTGTCCGTGGGAACGAGCGACACGTTCGGGTAAAACCCGACCTTTTGACATGCATCAACGAAATCCTGGCGGAAAATCTCGCCGCTACGGTTTGCCGGAAGGATAAAACGCTCGTTCGCCAGGTCCTTCAGCGTAAGGTTTTCCTTGTTGGCAAGCGCGGAATTGCGCGGGATACCTACCACAAACTCGCCATGGAACTCCGGGATGAGCACGGCTAAAAAGTCATCAATCTGGCACGTTGGCTGTTGTATGTCCGTAGAAAGCAGCGTTTCAAACGCAATATCCACCTTGCCCGACGCCACCAGCTGCTGGGCATTCAGCCCGCTTGAATTCATGTTCACGTATTCAACGTGCAAGTCCGGAAAAGTGACACGCGCTGCCTCGACCGCTTCGTTTAAGCCCACATACAGCGTGTTCACGTGAAGCATATCAACCACGCGGATGCGTGCCCCGCCGGAAGAAGGAATAGCCGCAAGCTCGGAGAGCAGCGTCTTCTCTACACCCACAATCTTGCTGGCGTGCTTAAGCACCGTCTCGCCCGCCGCGGTCAAGCGCAAGGGGCGTGTCTCGTAAAAAAGCTTGCATCCCAGCTGGTTCGCGAACAAGCTCATATGGCGGCTCAACGATGGCTGCGACATGTTAAGGTCGCGGGCGGCCGACACAAAGCTGCCGTGGGAAACAAGAGCGATGAACTCCGTATAAAGCTCGGTATCCAAATGAGCCAACCCCCGCCCCATCGAAACTCAGCAATAACAACAATCAAGGTAAATGTAGCACTCTTAAGGATACTTCTTCATTGCTACGGCGTGAAGAGCCTATGTTGCGCGAGTGACGGAAAAAACACCGCCAAAAGCAGCGAATCGCATCTGAATGCCAAGAGCGTATAGCCGTATTCGAAAAGTGAATACAAGAATAAGCCCAGCGTATTGGCATAACAGAGAATCGTATTTATTACATACCGCACTGTCTCCGTACAATGTGAGCCAGCTCGAGCGCTGCAAAGAAGTATTCACGATTTTGTCGTAGGAAATGCAAGAGACCCCGTATAAGGAAACAAACTTGCCATGACTGGTCACATCAAGGAGCGACAACAGGAATTCATTGACTTGTTCAACGAGCTTGACGATCCGGTCTTTCAATACGAGGTTCTTATGCAAATCGCAGGAGAACTTGAAGCGTATCCGCAGTCTTTTCGGGATGAAGCGCATTCCGTTGAAGGCTGCCAATCAAAGACCTGGATCTGTTGCGAGGCCATCGAAGATGACGGTATCAGAATCCTTGTTGATAGCGAAGCGCTCATCGTTAAGGGGATGATCGGCGTTATCGCCCAAATCATGGAAGGTGCTCCGCTGGAGGAAGCGGCAAGCGCCCCCATCGACTACATCGAGAAGACTTCACTCAAAGATCTCGTGACCTCTGATCGGCGCAATGGAATAGCCAGCGCCGTGGAGACTATTCAAAAGCAGGCGAGGGAACTGCTTGAGAGAAAGGAACTGTCATGATTAGAAAAGGCGTTGATGTAGGGCTTAACGTGAAGCCGGTCTTTTTGGCCCTCTATCACAAAGCGTCCTACGAAGGCCCCTGCCGCTTCGGCGCAGGCGACGCGCTCAAAGTTGGCTTTGACCAGCATTTGAACCAGGAGCTTTACAAAGGCTTCGTAAAGAAATGCGAAGAGAACTTCCCCGAAGGCGTTAAAGTGGTCGATCCCGTTATGATCGAGCGCAGCGACGACTGGGAATCCCCCGAGTGTTTCTTCGAAGAAATGCTGGGCGACCGCGAAAACGTTGACCTGTACTTCGTCAACCTGGGCCTGGGCCGCAGCGACCTTCTTCTTGAATTTGCAGCACGCTACGATGTGCCTATCGCACTTGACCCGGACCTGAACTTCATTTCCGGCACGGCAGCTGCTCTTTACAACCGTGGCGCTGAAGTGTACTGCCACTTCACCTGGAACGACATGCGCACCCAGATGCGCGCCCTGCGTGCTCGCAAGGCCATCAAGAAGATGCGCGTGCTGACCCTTCCCCGTTTCAACTCCACCACCGCCCTGGCCGGTGCGGACTCCTTCAACAACCTGGACGAGATCACCAGCAAGTTCGGCACGATTTTCCGCCCCCGCAACCTGCACGAGTTCCTTGACCAAATGACCCCCGCCACCGAAGGCGGCAATCCCACGACTCCCGGCCGCATCACGCTTGACCTGGACGAAAACGACATGAAGGAAGTTGACGAGATTGCCGAGCAGCTTATGGGCCATGCATGCGTCGTTGACGTCAAGTCCGAGTACGTCAAGAGCACCATCAGCGCATATGTACTGGCCAAGAAGTGGCTCAATACCCTTGAGTGCAACGCTTTCGTAGCGCCCTGCCCCGACGCTTGCTCTACACGCCGCTTGCATGAGCTTAACTTCACGTTCTGCATGACGCATTCCCTGCTGATCAGCCAGGGCATTCCGTCTGCCTGCGAGTACGACATTGCCGCCGCTGTTTCCATGATGCCGCTTATGGTGCTTTCCAACAGCTCCGCCTTTATGGGCAACACCGCCGCTATCCCCCTGGTAGACGGCAAGCTGCAGACCGCAGCCCTGCCCACGCTTGATACGTCGCAAATCGACGCGCTGGAAGACAAGAGCAACCTGTACTTCAGCCAGCATTCCACCGCAACCTTAAAGATGTGCGGCTTCAACCAGCCCACCAAGGAATACGGCCTGTGTCACTTCGCCTTCGAGAAGGGCTTTGGCGCCATCGTTCGCTACGACTATGCGCAAGATGCCGGCACCCCCGTTACGCTGTGCCGCTTCTCGGGCGACGGTAAGTCGATGTTTGTTGGCAAGGGCACCATCGTTGCAGGTGGCGGCTTTGATCGCAACAACTGCCACGGCAACATCATCTACCGCGTGGCCGACAACATGGACTTCGCCAACAAGCAGAAGCGCTTTGGTAACCACGTGCCGCTGGTTTACGGCGACTACGTGAAGGAACTGGTCATGATGGGCGAGGCCATGGGTCTTGAGGTTGTCACCGCATAATCGGCAGACCGGCTCAAACCACCGAAACGCATAAAGCGCAAGAGAGAAGCAAGAGGGGGGCACCTATGGCGCAGACGCTGAAAGAACAGCTCTTGGCGTCTGCGCGAGCAGCCGCCAAGGCAGCCGCCGGGATGCGCAATGCGCAAACCAGCGAGGAGCTTCACCGGTACTTACGGGACTATGTGTACGCGAAATACCTGCTTGACGCGTCTGACGAAGACGACATTGACGAGCTGACCGCATTAAGCATTGCACGAGCCCTGAAGCTGGATAAAGACCTGATGAAAGAGGTGGACAACGCTGCAGAATGCACTGGATCCACCTCGGCTATGCGCAAAAAAGTACTTTTGATCATGTCGCTGCAAAAAAGCGTGGGTGTGGAACTTGCACCTTCCACAACCGCACAGGCTTCCACGCTCAAGGCACTGGCAGAACTGATTTTCACCGAACTGAAAGGTAATAAGTAGAATGAGACTTCCTAACGAATTCCAACTAAGGCAGAACCGCGACGTTGTTCTGAACGTGCGCCCCATTGAAATCGGCCTGTATCACGACTACGTGTTCGAGGGTCCGTGCCGCTTTGGTCGCGGCGACGAGCTCACGCGCGAGCACGACATGATGGTCATCGAGATGAAGAGCAAGGCTGACGAGGAAATGCTGCGCAGCGAATTCGGCGGCATTCCCGGCGTGAACATCATGGACACCATTGTGGTGCGCCGCGATGAGACGTTCCCGTTGAATAACGAGATGCTTGAGGCTATGGCAAAAGACCACGACCAGGTAGACCTCTACATCTTCAACTTCACCGTATTTGGTGCTGACCTGGCCATTGCCTTCGCGCAGAAATACGGCAAGCCGTCCATGATTTTGCCCACGCCGAACAACGACGCGCATATGTCCGCCGCCTTCCGCGCCCGCGGCCTTGAGATGCACAGCCCCGCCACGCTTGATGATGCCCGCAAGACGCTTGTTGCCCTGCGCGCTCGCAAGGTCATGGCAAACACCCGCGCCATGGTAGTGGTGCGCAACAACTCCGTGCATCCCGTGACGAACTACGATTCGTTCCTGGACCACTACCAGGTTACCCAGAAGCTGGGCACCACCTTCACTTACTACAACCTGCACGAATTCTTGGATCAGCTGCATGTTGTGCCTGGTGACACGAACCCTACGCTGCCGGGACGCATGGCTGACAACATCACCCCCGAGGAGATGAAGACCATCGAGGCCATGACCGACGAATTCATGGAGGGCGCCGAGCTGTGCGACATGGACAAGGAATCCATCACTCCATCCATGCGCGTGCACTACTTGGCCAACAAGCTTATGAAGAAACTTGACTGCAACGCGTTTGCGGCCCCTTGCCCCGACATGTGCGCCACCAGGCGCCTGAACCAGGAGAAGGCAACGTTCTGCCTGAACCACGTACTGAACAACGAGTGCGGCGTGTGCTCCGCCTGCGAGCAAGACGTTTCCGCATTGCTGTCCATGGTTGCACTGTCCGCCGTTTCCAGCACCCCGCCGTACATGGGCAACACCGTGCCGGTCAAGTTGGACGAAAACGACGAGCTGCGCATCAAGACGCGCGTTATGTTCCGTCCCTACGCCTGCGACGAAGAGACTCCGCATCTGGCCGAGCAGTACGAAAACATGGAGAAGGGCGGCATCTTCTCTATTTACCATGCCGTGCCGAGCCGCCGTTTCAAGGGTTTTGACGAAGAGGTTGAGCCCTATGCCGTGCGTCCGTTCGCCATGGATGGCCGCTGGGGTGCTACCGTGCGCTACGACTTCAAGCGCGACATTGGCCAGGCCATCACGCTTGCAAAGTTCGACCCGACCTGCTCTAAGATCCTGATTGCCCGCGGCACCATTGTTGGCGGCATTGGCACCCAGGACGAGAACTGCAGCGAAGGCGTGTTCTTCGGCGTAAGCGATGGCCGCGCATTCCGCGAGGCCACCATGTGGACCGGCAACCATACCGCGCTGGTTTATGGCGACGTTTTTGACGAGATGGTGCTGTTCGCCAAGAGCGTTGGCTTGGAACCCATCGCCATCGCATAGTTGCGCTACCCCCGGGATATCTTTGCGGGCACTTGTTTGCAAGGATATCCTTCCCAGTAAATGCGCGTTGTCGCTTGCGGCAGCGCGCGGGCTCGGGAGCCACATGCCTCCCCCGGTATCCCGAGCCCACCCTCCCCCCTCTGTCCGCATTCAAAACCCCGATGAGAAAGGCAGCACGCTGTGAAAACAATCAAGCAAGTGCAATCTGAACTCATCGATGAGATTAATGCCACGGGCGATATTTTGTTCCAATATACGTACCTTGTTGATATCGCGGGCGCTCTTCCCAGCATGACCGAAGAAGAACGAAGCACCGCTACAAAAGTTGAGAAATGCCAGTCAAACGTTTGGCTGATCGTTTCAGTCGAAAATGGCATCGTCCACATCAAGGCGGACAGCGACACGCTGATCGTGCGAGGGCTTTTACAGCTTGTCATCAGGCTTTTTGACGGACGCACTCCTCAAGAGATTCTCGGTGTTGACGTAAGGGTTCTTACCGCAACCGAGCTTTCCGAGGCGTTCGCCGAAGACCGCATGACCGGTTTCAGCGAAATCATTCGCACGATTCGCGCGGCAATTTCCGCATAAATTCGCAAGGAGAACGCAATGGATATACGCAAACAGCTCGAAGAAGTAAAGGAACGCACCGAACACGAGCTGCGGTGCATGCGTGAAGAAGAGCCCACGTTCGAGTCGGTCTACGAGCATCTGAAGAATTTCATTGTTGGGCGCTTCCTTATTGATGACGGCTATTTCGACGATTCGATTGCCAAACTTGCAGAACACAGCATTGACCTGGCCATTTCCAAAGCAGAAGCCAGCGAAGAACGCGGTGAGAGCCTGAAAGACCTTTCGTTGAGTTGCTCGGGTGCGTCGTCTTCCGAAACAAAGCGCGCGCTGCTCTACATCACGCTGCGCAAGTCACTTGATTTGGACATGCCGCCCTCGATGGTGGCCACTCACGACACGGTGCCGCTGCTTGCTGAAGAAATCATGCGACAACTTGCGGTAAAATATTCCGACGAGCATTCTGAATAACATTCTGAGCACAAGCCAGAAACATGCCGTTAGGAGACAACCATGCTTGATGCTGCAGCGCTGCGCAACGACTTCCCTATTTTGTCGCAGGAAGTCTACGGACGCCCGCTGGTATATTTGGACAACGGTGCCACCACACAGGTTCCCGAATGCGTGCTTGAGCGCGTAACGGCACATTACCGCACGCAGAACGGCAATGTGCATCGCGGCGTTCATTTCACGGCGAACGCATCCACTCATGCGCTTGAAGCGGCGCGACATCGCGCAGCCCAGTTTATCAACGCGACCAGCGACGATTGCATTGTATTCACGCGCGGCACCACCGAATCGCTGAACACCGTGGCATTTGGCCTGCGCGAATACGTAGGGCCGGGCGACCACGTAGTCGTTACCGTTATGGAGCATCATTCGAACTTCGTGCCGTGGCAGCAGCTCTGCGTTGAACACGGTGCAACGTTTCATGTGTGCGACATCGATGATGAGGGCAATCTAAAACTCGACGAACTGGCGGAACTCATGAAGCTTCGCCCGAAAGTCGTGTCCGTAAGCTGCTGTTCCAACGTGCTGGGAACGCTAAATCCCATCGAGCGCGTTTGCGCCCTGGCCCACGAAGCCGGAGCGCTTGCCGTGCTTGACGGCGCGCAAATCATGAGGCATCGCGTGATAGATGTGCAGGCAATCGACTGCGATTTCCTAGCGTTTTCGGGTCATAAGATGATGGCGGGCACGGGCATCGGCGTGCTGTATGGCAAGCCCGAAGCGCTCGCGCTGCTGCGACCCTGCCAATTCGGCGGCGAAATGGTGGATAAAGTGACCATTGCAGAAACCACATTCGGTTCAGCACCGCTGCGTTTCGAAGCTGGCACGCCGAACTATGTGGGATCAATCGCGCTTGCCGCGGCCATGGACTATCTGGAAGAAATCGGTCGCACAGAAATTGCAACATACGAAGATGAGCTGGTTGCTTACGCCGAGGAAAAGCTGCATGAGCTTGACGGCGTAAACGTGCTGGGCAACCCCACGCGCCGGGCAGGTTGCGTTTCATTCACGTTCGACGGCGCGCATCCCTTCGACGTGTGCACACTTATCGACAAGATGGGCGTTGCCCTGCGAAGCGGCCATGCGTGCGCAGAGCCCCTGCTTACGCGTTTTGGACTGACAAGCGTCGCGCGCTTGTCCCCTGCGTTCTACAACACGTTCGATGAAATCGACTACGCCATATCGTGCATCAACCGCGTATTGGGCATCATTCGCGGAACACGATAGAGTGGCCGCAAAGGCGTATCATCAGAGCTGCAAAAGGGCGCCGACAGAAAGTCGACATGAAAAGAACAATGCACCGGGAACGAAAACCCACAGGAAATAGAAATAACCACGTTGAAGCCGATTGATAGATGCTGGGCATTTTGCCAATCGGTTTCTCGCTTCTAAGCCATGTTTTCTTTTGCAAATGGTACGGTATTCTGCTATATTTCGAAATCATATTTCGTTTACTTTTTCAAAACGATTTTCGAAATAAGGTGCTTGACATGAACGAACACAACGCTATAATAAATGGCGATAGTACCCCGCACGCCTCTCCTGCTCATGACAGTGAAGCGGACCAGGCGGGGTCATGTTTTTTTCTGCACAAGAACCCCCAATCAACAAGGCAGCTTGCAAGCCATCTGATCGACAAAGGTCTTTCGGCCGCATCCGAAGATGAACTGGTGACCGCCCTTGAGTTGCAAGGTTACTACCGCCTTCGGGGTTATTGGCTAACGCTGGAACACGATAACCGATTCCTACCGGGAACCAAGCTCGACGACATTCTACGAATCGAGGCATTTGACCGAGACCTTTCGCAATACGTATTTTCTGTCATCGCGCCGATTGAAATATGCCTGCGGTCGCAGCTATCAACCGTTCTCTCGAATCATTACGGCGCCCGCGCTCTCCATTGCCCCAACACATTCGGGAACAAAGAGAATTATCGAAAGATGCAAAACACACTCGAAAGAGAGACCGACCAGGCACTTTCTACCAGAAAACCCCTTGTCGTTCACCACATAAAAAAGTACGGCTCGCTTCCCACCTGGGCAGAAATGGAAAATGCCTCATTTGGCACTTTATCGAAAATCTACGGAAACCTTAGCGACCCCTCCGTTGCCTCTGAGATATCCGCGCGCTTTGGCGTATCACCCACGCATCTGAAAAACTGGTTGCGCCACCTTACGCAAATCAGGAACATATGTGCCCACCATGACCGCCTGTACAACAAGATGTTCACCGTTCACCCGCGCCTGTTCGCCGAGCACAGACATCTCCATGCCGCACGCTTGTTCCCTACGTTCATTGTGCTATTCCGCCTACACGAATCGCTTGATCCCGCTCGATGCGACCTTCTGCGCCAAGAGTTGGGACGCATAGTTGACACTTACGCAACCGTTGACCTGGGACCCATAGGCTTTCCCGAGAACTGGCGCGAGATACTGCGCATACCCGAACCGCGTGAACACGACATCGTGCGTCCGCGCGGACGGCAAGGTGGACGGCCCTTGAAAAACGCAGAATCCATCGAGCGAGCACTCTACAAGTACGACATGAGAAAATCTTCTGTGGCAGAAATAGCAAAAGAATGCGGCTTAAGCCTGAGCACGCTGTACAAGTACATTCATCTGCGCGAAGATGCCAAAAACCGCGCACGAACAGAATACACCGCCGTGAACCTGTCCGAACGGTAACGACCCGAACGGCTTACACCGCCCGGGTCGATTGCGTACCAGCTGCACCCGGCGTCCGCCCGGCGCCGCCGCAGCCCGCCTGTCGTCGCAATCAAGTCGCTGGCAACGCCACCACACCCGGCAGCGCAACCAGCACCGCCGCCGCACTCGGCGGGTCCGGCAACCGCCCACTGCCGGACCCGAAGTCGGACCTTACCGCTCCGCGCTCACAATCGAGCGCGAAAGGGCGTACGTAATGACAAGGTACACAGCGTAGATCGCAAGCACCGCACCGCCCGCAATGGCAACCGAACCCAAAACATTAACGCCAACCTCGGAAAACAAAGTATCCGTTATCACCTTCACCGCGCAAGCCGTGTGGCACAGCGCCAAAAGCAGCGGCGCCACGAAATACACCACGGTCTGCGTGCGCAGCGACTTGAGCACCCAGCGCTCATCGGCACCTAAATCGCGCAAGCGGCGATATCGTCCCAGGCTATCGGCCGTCTCGGAGAGCTGCTGAATCGCAAGGATCGCCGCCGTGGCCACTAGCAGCACAAACCCAATGTAGACCGCCAAATACGTGATAACCATACGCATGCCCGATGCTTGATCTGCCATCTCGCGACCCGACCAGTTCTGGAAGCACGGCCACGCACCGTAGTGGAAAATCTGGTCTTCGGGAACCGTTTCGCCGTCATACATGCTAATCCGCACATCCTTTTGCGGCGGGAACGCCTGATGCATATACTTGTTGAACAGCACGTCGCCCTGAGCGCGATCAACGCGATAATTCATGGCAAGCACGCTCATCCAGGGCTTCTGACCAGCCGCTTTCATAGAATCAACCACATAATCGGGAACAATGATCTCCAACACCACATCAACCATGGCGCCATTGCGCACGGGAACATGCTGAACGCGTCCCGCAAAGTGGAGCTGGGCATCGCCCACCGTCAACGGAACTTTCCCATTGCAGAGTGCCTGCGCCACCCCATCGGTGCTGGACAGAAGGTTATTCACCGCGCATTCGTCATCTTCCAGCATAATGCCGCGCTTTCCCGTTAAAGCACACAGCGCGTTGAATTGGCTGACACTCATTACTTGCACTTGCAACTGCTGAGCAG
This sequence comes from uncultured Eggerthellaceae bacterium, assembly GCA_934648845.1. Lineage (GTDB taxonomy): Bacteria > Actinomycetota > Coriobacteriia > Coriobacteriales > Eggerthellaceae > CAKUOV01. The sequence goes on along the minus strand of CAKUFS010000003.1, from coordinate 103,792 downwards.
AATCACGCAAGCTGCCCTCAAGGGCATCATACGCTTCCGGCACCTGACTCAGAATATCCCCGTATTTCATTGCGGTCTCATAATCATCGCCGCCCACCAGGTAATAATCAACTTGCGTTGTTTTCTCCACAAAGTTATCCCAGGTCACACGCGCGCCATCAACCGAATCAACACCTGCTGCAGATTCCGCATCGGCACCCGCGCCTTCAGCTTCACCTTTAATGCACGCCGCCATATCGCCGTCGTAGCGCTCGAACAGCTGCGTATTTTCGCCATTGGAATCAAGATCCTCCGAGTCCAAAAGCGAGGGAGCTGCTTGAACCGTCATATCGTACGCGCTGATTTCCTCGATGTTCCCCACGAAGACCTCGACAAGCCCCATGCCCACCGAACTGATGGTCAACGCGAAGAACAACATAATGGAAACCACGCTCATGCTGGCAAACGCCGTGTTGATCTTGCTTGAAAGCTGGCGCACCGTAAAGCACGATAACCTGCGGAAATACACCTGCGGCATGCGCTGCAAAAGCGCCGTGGCAAAACCGGCAACGCTCCAGAAGAACAGAAACGTTCCCACAATCATAAGCGCAGTGGCCATCCAAAAATCACCATCGATCACAACCAGTCCGTTCACGGAAAGGCGCCAATACGCGCACGCCAGCACTGCAAGGGAAACCGCAAACGCCGCCACGCGCACCGGTGCATTCACCTTCGCACGCCCTTCGTTCGCCTGATGCGCGGAAAGAAGCGCCGCCAACTTGCAACGGCGAATGTAAACAATGTCGATCAGCGCGGACAGCACGAAAATAGCCGCGAAGCAGGCAACGGTGAACGCGATAGCGCTGCCGGAAACAATGAAGCGGTACTTCGTCATGGTGGTACCCATGAGCGCTGCCGTAGCAAACGAAAGCCCCTGCGAAAGCGCAATTCCCAGCGCCAAGCCAACCACAAGCGACGCGCACCCCACGATAACGGTCTCAAGCAGCAGAATGCGGCTTACGCGCCCCGCGCTCATGCCCAACATGAGATACGTGCCAAATTCGCGACGGCGACGCCTGATAAGGAAGCGGTTGGCGTATACCACCAGAAATCCCAAAACGCACACGATAACACCCGAAAGCAAGCCCATCATGGTATTCAGCAAAGCCAGCATGCGCAAACTATCGCCGGAAAGTGCATCGAAAAGAACTGCCTGGTCACTGATGGTGTTAAACGCATAGAACATTGCCACGCCCAACGCCACGGTCACAAAATAAATAGCGTAATCGCGCGCGCTGCGGTGCACGTTACGCAAAGCAAGTTTAGCGAGCATCGGACAGCTCACCGCCCAAGAACGACACAACCTCCATGATGCGCTGGTAGTAATCGCTGCGCGCTGCGTTGCCGCGGCGCACCTCGTTGAACAGGCGACCATCGCGAATGAAAATCGTGCGCGTGGAATACGAAGCGGCGAAGGCATCGTGCGTGACCATCATAATGGTAGCGCCCATGTTCTGGTTCATGTCCGCAAGCGTCTCCAAAAGCACGGTTGAACTGCGCGAATCCAGTGCGCCGGTGGGTTCGTCTGCCAACACCAGCCGTGGGTTGGAAATCATCGCGCGCGCCGCCGCCACGCGTTGGCGCTGACCACCTGACATCTGCGCCGGGAACTTTCCCAGCACGTCTTCCACGCCCAGCGTGTGCGCCATGGCGCGAACAGCAGGATCAACCTCACGCGGCGGACGTCCCTTCAAGCTCAGCGCCAACGCAATGTTTTCGTACGCCGTAAGCGTGTCAAGCAAGTTTGAATCCTGGAAGATGAAACCCAGCTGATCGCGGCGGAATTTCGCCAACGCAGCACCGCGCATGCGCGTAATGTCTTGTCCCGCCAACCAAATGTATCCGCTTGTTGCGGTATCAATGGTGGCAATGCAGTTCAAAAGCGTGGATTTACCGCTACCGGAAGGACCCATGATAGCAACGAATTCGCGCCGATCGACCGTCAGCGACACATCATCCAAAGCGTAAGTCATGGCATCTTTGTTGCCGTAAATCTTTCCAACATGTTCCAGTCGCAAAAGCGCCGTGCTGCCTTGTGCGGCGGCGTTTGCAATCACTTCTTTCATAGAAAACCTCCTTGTATCCGATGACGTTTTCCATGGTATGCGCACCGCGTTCGCGCTGCCATCGATTGACCTTACAGGTACCTTACGTTCTTGTAAGGTTAGTACGTTGCAGGCCACGCTCCTGTCCCACAACCCGTCTCACTCAACCGAAAGACGACGCTCGTCAAAGGGAAAGCTTAGTTCAACCGTGGTTCCTTCCCCTTCTTCCGAAGAAAGCGAAAGGCCCAAGCCCAACTTCTCGCAGAGTGTTGCCGCCAGATACAGCCCCATGCCCGTCGATGATCCTGCCTGCCGCCCGCGCGTGCCCGTGAAGCCGCGCTCGAATACACGCGGCACATCTTCTTCCGGAATGCCCCATCCGTCATCGGCAATGGCAAGCGTCACGCAACGCGCCCCTGCCGCATCCTGCGTATCGCACGCCGCGAACGTCAAATGCGTCGCGCCATATTTCGCAGCATTCACCACCGCTTGCGACACGATGAACGCTGCTTGTTTCTCGTCGGTGAAAACCTGCAGGTCATCAGGCACTTTCAAAGAAACGGAGACGCCTCGCTCAATTAAGAATCGCGCGTTCGAGCGGCACACCACACGCACGACATCTGCCAAAAAGACGGGCCGAATACAGTAATCGGATTGCGCCGAAAGACACCGTGCATACCAAAGCACCTGGTCAACTTGATAAAGCGAACGATCGATCTCGTTTTTCAACTGAGAGGCTTCTGGCTCAGGCACGCGATTTGCCACCAACAGCGCCGCAGACAACGGCGCCTTTATCTCATGCACCCACTGCTCCGTGTATTCGCGTTGCTCATCCTGGGCGCTCTTCGCGCAAGCAACTTCGGTCGCACAGGCACGGCCCATAGTCTGCAGCGCCTCATATGTCATGCGCTGGTCGAAAGGTTTCGGCGCGCGCATGAGCGATGCCATCTGGTACGGATGCTCAAGATGTTCGCTCAACTGAGAAAGCTCGCGGTAAAAACTCTTGGTCCGCGCGTACTCAAGTGCAAGCCCAACTGCCAACCCGCACAACAACACGCATGCCGCCAGGATAATGGCGTGCGCTGCGCAGCCCAAAACAGACATCATCAGGCACACGAAAGCCGCCGCAAGAACAACCGCCATAACCAGCGCGATTCGTGCGCGCAAAAATGCTCGCACCGTCATAAGGAATACCCCTGCCCGCGATGCGTTTTCAGCAAATCCTCGGATGCCCCTAAACGCTGCAATACACGACGAAGACGATTCACGTTCACCGTAAGCGTGTTGTCGTCGATAAACTCATCGGATTGCCATAGCTCAAACATGAGCTCTTGCCGGCTTACAATAGCACCCCGCGCCCGAACAAGCGCACTCAAGATACGTAACTCATTGCGAGAGAGCGATGCTACTTGCCCGTTGTAGCGCACCTCGGATCGCGCAGCGTCCACCGCAACGCCCGCATACTCCAAGGCAGGCGCCTGGCTTCCCGCCGCACGCTGCAGCAAGCGCTCCACATGCGCCAACAAAACGGCGGGGCTATACGGCTTTGTCAGGTAATCATCGGCGCCCAAACGCAAGGCGGTCACTTCATCGAACTCGCTATCGCTTGACGTCAAAACAAGAAGCAGCACATCGCTTTTCTCGCGCAGCTTCCGGCAGATATCCAAGCCATCGGTCTCGGGAAGACGCAGGTCCGCAATTACCGCATCGGGCGCGAAGTCGAGCGCTTGCTCCACCGCATGCGAGAACTGCGTGCAAACTTCAACGGTGTAACCCTGGAAGCCTAAAACGCGCGCAAGCTCGCTGCGCAAAGCGGCGTCGTCTTCTATAAGGTAGATTTTCATGGCAGTACGCCCTGCTTTCTTTTCTTCCCTTTCATATTTTCGCGAACAGCGCGAAAAGTCCTTTTACACCATTTTCATTATGGCAAAGCGAAGGAACGCGTTCAATGCGCCGAAGGTAAACGTGACAGCATTGTAAGGTGCGGCAGTGCTGCAACAACGGACGACATCGTGCCATTCGGCAGTACCGACCACTCAGCAGAACACGCGCTACGTCAAGCCCCGCCAGACGCGCCCCGCAATAGCAAGGCATTCCATTAATTCTGGGTTCTTCGTACTCCCATTTTTTATCACGTATATTATTATTTCATTTCATTAATTATAATTTATCAGGTTATTTATCTATTAATCCAAAATAAACCGAAGGCTTTTTTCCTAAAAGAATCATTCTAAATCCAAAGAAAACCAGCTGCAAAAGAGCTATCCTAAGCGCAAAACCAACATGTTCAAAAAACACGAATACGCAACGTGGCAAACAAGGAGGCAACATCATGAAACACATCCCCTTCACCAGTATTTCCGGCATCCGCATTGGCCAAGTCGAAGACGCGCAAGCAGGAACTGGCGTGACCGTTCTTGTTGCGCCGGGCGGCATGGCGACAAGCATTGACGTGCGCGGCGGCGGCCCCGCTTCGCGCGACACACGCGTCCTTGACCCACTTGCCGCCGCGGAAAGCATCCACGCCGTGGTGCTGGGCGGCGGAAGCGCCTATGGTCTGGATGCCGCCGGCGGCGTTATGCGCTGCCTGGAGGAAAAAGGCATCGGCTTGACCGTTATGCCTAACGTCATTGTTCCCCTAGTTTGCCAGTCGGACATCTTCGATTTAGGCGTAGGTAGCGCCACCGTGCGCCCCGATGCCGCCATGGGTTACGCAGCGTGCTCCGCAGCATTCGAGGGCGATGCGGGCAACTACCAAGATGGCAACTTCGGCGCTGGCTGCGGCGCAACCGTGGGCAAGGTGGCAGGACCCTCTTTCGCCATGAAAACCGGTATCGGCAGTGCCGCCATTGAGGTGGGCGATTTGCAAGTGGGCGCCCTGGTGGTGCTCAATGCTTGCGGCGACGTCTACGATTCCCGCACGGGCACAAAAATCGCTGGCGCGCGCACGTCACACGACTGCAGCCAGCTTATGTACGCTGCGCTGGAAGCCCCGAAGGAAGCGCATAAACTTGCCGCGCCCGATACGGCGAATGCTGCAGACGGCACGGGCGCCAGCACCAAAAATGGCACAGACAATCCCGGCATGGCAACGAACACCACCATCGGCGCCATTGTCACGAATGCAAAACTCACGAAATCCCAGCTTTGCAAATTGGCTGGTATGGCGCACGACGGCTACGCGCGCGCCATTCGCCCCGTGCACACCAGCATGGACGGCGATTCCATCTACGGCATTTCCGTTGGCTCCGTAGAAGCGCCGCTTGATATTATCGGCTCGCTGGCAGCTGATGTCATGGAGCAGGCCATTCGCACCGCGTGCTACAGCGCCGATGCTGCGTTCGACTTGCCTTCCGCTAAGAAGAGCGAATAACCAAAACGAAGCCGCGCGAATCGAACGGGCATGCAACAACATTCAAAACATCTTCTGGAGCTAAAACATCTCCGAAAATAAACAAGTGGGTTCAGGGCACTTCGCCTTGAACCCACTTTCTCTTCCGGCAATGTGTCGTCAACTGCTGCCGAAAATTCATCGGCGCCTCGCCGCGACCAGCCAACGCATCCGCTGCAATGCGCCCGCAGCCTACTTTCCGTTCAACTCCCACAAACGATGTAAGCCCAAAAGCGCCAGATACGGCTCAACCGCAAAATCATGAGCCGAGCGCGGCACCACGAGCGATGCGAAGCGCCCCGTTGCCACAAGCTGCGTTTTTCCGCCCAGCTCGTCCCATAGCGCCTTAATGAATCCATCGGCGCGAAAGACCTCACCCAACACCACGCCCGTCACAATGGCGTCGGGAGTGCTACGCCCAAGCACCTGATCGGGAACATGCAACGTAGGTAGCACAAGCTGCGCGGCCGATGACGCCAGCGCATTCAGGGAAACCGCCAAGCCCGGCGCAATAACGCCGCCAGCAAACGCACCCTTCTGGTCAATCACGGAAAACGCCGTAGCAGAGTGGTTGAAATCCACCACAATAACGCCCGCACCATACAAATGCTTCGCCGCAACAGCGCACACGACGCGATCGGCACCAACCTGAGCTGGGTCTTTGTATTTCAAGGACAACCCCGTCTTCAAACCCGGTCCTACCGAGAGCACGCGGCATCCGCATACCGCTCTCAACGCAGCTTCCCACGCATCGGCGGCAAACGGCACAATCGAGCACAAGATTGCCTGATTCGGAGCGGGCGCATCCTTTGCCGCAAGGAACATGCGCAGCTCTGCTTCCAAGTCATCGGATGTTGCCCTCACGCGCGTAGCCGTAGTCCAATGCGCCACCAGCTGTCCGCGCACAAACACGCCGCAGCTTGTTTCCGCATTCCCCAATTGCACTGCAAGCAGGCACTTTTCCTTATTCTCTTCGCTCATTACCAGCACCGTCCGATGGTTACCTATCTATAAATATCCAACATTCACGCAGCCAAGCGCGTCCTTCTATTGTATACTACGCGACGTAACCCGACTTCCCAAAAGGGGAAGCGGATATACGGAAAGAAGGAAAAAAGAAATATGGAAAGCACCAAAGGGCAACTCACCCTTCGCAGCGTCATCATTGGATGCATTGGCTGCGTAGTGATTACTGCCGCATCTCTGTACACCGCTCTGAAAATGGGCGCTCTCCCCTGGCCGATTGTTTTTGCGGCCCTTATCTCGCTGTTCTTCCTGCGCGCACTGAAATCGCGTTCGTTGAACGAGGCAAACGTAACCCATACCATCATGTCTGCTGGCGCTATGGTTGCCGGCGGTTTGGCCTTCACCATCCCGGGCATTTGGATGCTGGGCGCGGGCGATGTCTCGCTGACGCAGATGGTCCTCATCGCGCTTGCAGGCGTGCTGCTGGGTCTGGTGGCGTGCGGCCTGCTGCGTCGTCGTTTCATCGAGGAAGAAGAGCTTGAATTCCCCATGGGCCAAGCTGCTGCCGAAACGCTGTACGCGGGCAATAGCGGCGGCAAAGTGGGCGCGCAGCTGTTCGGCGCCATGGGCTTTGCGGGTGTTTTCGCAGCTCTGCGCGACGTTTTGGGCGCCATTCCCGCTATGGTTCTGGGCAACATCACCATCCCCGGCGTCATCTTCGGCGTTTACCTGAGCCCCATGATGCTCTCGGTTGGCTTCCTAGTGGGCACGACCGCCATGGTCGCTTGGTTCTCGGGCGCGTTGGCGCAGGTCATCATCGTGGCAGGCGGTTCCGCCGCCGGCCTGTTCAGCGTTGCTGAAGGTCAGAGTATCAACAGCTGCCTGGGCATGGGCCTGATGATCGGCTTCGGTCTGGCAGTTGTGGTGAAGGACATCATCTTCCGCGCTATCCGCACGAGCAAGAGCAAGAAGGCTGCCGCCGCAAAAGAATCCGCAGCTCAAAGCGCAAGCCACAAAGAGAAGCTCACGGCTGGCATCATCGCATTGGTTGCCGCCGTTATCGCGCTTGCGCTGTGCATGATTGCGGGAATCGGACCCCTCTCGAGCATTGTCATCGTGCTGTTCTCGTTTGTCACCGTTGCCATGGCAGCTCAGTCGGTTGGTCAGACGGGCATTGACCCCATGGAGATCTTCGGCCTGATTGTGCTGCTTATTGTTGCTGCGTTCGGCGACACGCCCCAAATGCAGCTGTTCTTCGTGGCAGGCGTTATCGCCATTGCCTGCGGCCTGGGCGGCGACGTTATGAACGACTTCAAGGCTGGTCACATCATTGGCACCAGCCCGAAATCCCAGCTCATTGGCCAGGCAATCGGCGGTATCCTGGGTGCGTTCATTTCCGCAATCGCGCTGTACGCGCTGGTATCGAACTTCGGCACCGACGCATTCGGCCCCGGCAAAGAATTCGTTGCCGCGCAGGCAAGCGTTGTTGCAAACCTGGTTGGCGGCATCTCCTGCCTGCCGGCATTCATCGTTGGCATTGTGGCCGGTTTCGTGTTGCACTGCGTAGGCGGCCCATCCATGATGATCGGCTTGGGCATTTACCTGCCGTTCTACCTTTCGTTCACCGCGTTTTTGGGCTGTATCATCAAGCTTGCCTATGATGCCATCACAAAAGCACGTCGTGCTTCTCTTTCCGCCGAAGAGCAGGAGAAGCGCAAGGCGCAGTCCGAGCAAACCGGCTTGGTTATTGCATCGGGCCTGCTGGGCGGCGAATCCATTGTGGGTGTCCTTTCGGCGATTTTCGCTTTGTTCTTGCTGTAGAAGACGAGAAGCGGTTCGTGGTTGCATCATCAACTCTTGGCGCGCGGCGCTTCGCCGCATAGCCTTGAACGCTCGGGGCGCTTGCAACGTGGGTTGCAGGCGCCCTTTTTCTTGTCTTACAACCCTTCTGCGTCCCACAACCCTGCTGCTGCAACAACAGTGCCACAACAGCGCAACTTTTCTTTTTCGATGCAGACGCAAATATAGTTACCTCAAAGCAACATTGAACACACGATGTCGGATAAAATGTCCCTATTCAACAAGCAACAGAAGGAAACGGGAAGAAGTCGCGCGTAAAAGACGCACCGGCTTGCCGACCGCCAACCAAAAAACGGAACCGAGAAAAGCACATGACAGCATCAAGCGCAAAGAGCGCAACAAACAACACCGCCAATGCCGCAGCAAGCAATGAACCCGCAGTTCAGACTGCTGCTTTTATGGCTGCTCCAACGAAACAAATAGGCGAGGAAGCACCCAAGGTCCCCCCTATTCCCCGTGGCGCCGGGTTCTCTATCATGGGAGATTCCATCAGCACGCTGGGCGGCTTCATTCCCCCCAGGTGGCGCTGCCACTACGAAGGCGAAGTCTCCATTCCCGGCGTGGACTGCGAGCAGGCCACGTGGTGGGGCCAAGTTATTCAGCACTTCGACGGACATCTGGTTGCTAACTCGTCGTTTTCCGGTTCCACCGTGGAAGGGTTCGGCTTCCCTGCAGGTTGTTCAGCCGCACGTGCAGAGGGCCTTATCGGCATCGAAGGAGAAAAACCCCAGATCGTGCTCGTATTTATGGGCATCAACGATTACGGATGGGGCAGCGCGCGCAACCAAGTAATGGGCATGAGCGCCTCGCGCAGCGCGAATCCCAACGACCTGGGCGGACAAGAGCCCGTATTGCTCACCGTTGACGGCAATGCAATCCAGCGGTTCAAAAGCGCATATGCGACAATGCTTGACAACATTCATGCCGTTGCGCCCGATGCTCAAATCTGGTGCCTAACGCTCGCACCCGCTTTCACGGGGAATATGGAAGATGCAGCCCATGCCACTGACGCAACCGGCACGACCGATGAAACGGAAAGCTGCAGCGCCGCCCCCCAAGCCACCGCTTCAAGCCCACTGTTCATCTACCGCGTTCGTGGCATTGAACTGGACGAATACAACGAAGCAATCCGCGCATGCGCACAAAACGCGGGCGCGCACGTTGCCGATGTTCGCGCGTTTGGCATTGATTACGAATCCGTTGACAACACGCATCCCTCTGCGCTGGGCATGAAGCAAATCGCATCCATGACCTGCGCCCAAATGGAGGGCAAGCCTGCGAGCGTCGCTGCCTGCGCCGCTGCGTATCCCACGCTTGCAAGCGCACCGGCATCGCGTCGTCATTGCGATAAAACCACGTGCGAAGGATGCCCCTACTCCCCCGTCACGCCTGCTTCCTGGATTCTGACCTGCGGAAAAGCACGAGGTTCGATTGACCAACAAGAACGTGAACTTGTTTCGAAAATTAACGCATCACGCGCAACAATCAGCCTTCCGCCCGACTGGGATTACAAAGAGGAAATTGCAGAAGGGAGACGGGCAGACTACGAAGCTCTTGATTGAGTTTAGCTACGGTTGTGCTACTCGTTTGCCGGTAGCACAACCCAGCATGTTCGCTAGCGCGCCAGCCAGAATGCGGGGCGAATCGCGTATTTGTCGTTGTCCACGAAGCAGCCGTACGTGAACACGCTGCCATCGCTCAGCACCAGGCATGCATGGTTAGGGTTTTCGCTGGGCGTGCGCAGCCACCAACGGCAAACATCGCCCTCATCCAGCCATACGCCGCGTTTCTTCGCGAAGTCCGTGCACGTGCAAATACGCTGCTCGGGCTTGTCGAAGAAACGATTTGCCTGGTCAACGGATAGCAGGAACACTTTTTCGCGCGCAAGCGTTTCCGTAAGGTTTTCGTGGCCCTTCGTGGTCACACCATCTTCGTTGCTTACCAAAATACGCGCGCGTTCTTCGGGCGAGAAAGCACCTTGCAGAAACTCGCTGTTCAGCCACTTGCGAATCGAGCTCCCTTGCCAATCAACGTTCACGTCCAACTCGTTATACGGACGACAATCAATGCCGTGGACGGAAAGAACAAGCGCCTTTTCGTCATCGCAATGCAGTGCGAACCACTCAATGTCTTCGCCGCCCCAGCTGCCCATGGTAACAAAAGAGCCCTTGGTCATAGGAGTATGAATCGCTTTCTTTGCAGCAGCGACCGCATCGGACTCAGACGCAACCGGCAATACAGCACCCGCAATTCCCGCCCGATCGCTTTTCAGCTGTTCAAGCATCGCAAGCGGGAATCCGCAATTCGGGCACGCCACCGCATAAGAAGAAATCTGATGTTCGCATTCGGGGCAACTAATCAGCGCCATACAAGAAGCTCCTTTTCACGAGAAACACGAAACCACTCAGTTGAAGTTGCGCGCAAGCAAGCATCACCCGCTCTTCCGCGTGCGACTTTCGCACCGGTTTAAGAATCATGCCTATTTTACACGACCGCACCGCCCCATGCCACGATTACCGCATTTGTGCGTAGTATTCTCTGCCAGAATCGCGAGATGCACCGTCGCCGCGCACGCGTACAACGCCCAACAGCACCCGCGTACCGCCCGATCGCCCTGCTGCGACAGGCGCAAACATCGCCGCCACACGTGGCGCCAACCACAGACACCCCTGATTCGCAGCCTACTCCACCGTCACGCTCTTCGCCAAGTTGCGCGGCTGGTCAACGTCGCATCCGCGCAGCAGAGCAATCGAACGCGCGAACAGCTGCAACGGAACGCTAGCCGTAATGGGAATGAAACAATCGCGCACTTTCGGAATGTAAATCACGTAATCGGCATGCGCTTTAATGTCCTCGTCGCCCTCCGTGGCAACAACCACAATCTTCGCACCGCGCGCACGGGCTTCCTGCAAGTTGCTGACCACCTTGTCATAAACCGGCCCGCGCGTCGCAATGGCAATCACGGGGAAGCCGTCGGAAATAAGCGCGATGGGACCGTGTTTCATTTCGCCCGCCGCATACGCTTCCGCATGCAGGTAGCTGATCTCTTTCAGCTTCAACGCGCCTTCGTAGCTGGTCGCCGCGCCCATGCCGCGCCCGATGAACAACGCACTCGTAGCATCAACGCACGCACGCGCTGCTTCATCAATGGCTGACGTATCGGACAGGATTTCCTCAACTTGCTGTGCCGTTTCCGCCAACTCGCGGAAAAGCGCGCGAATCTCCGAAGAACGCATGCGCCCTTTCGCCTGGGCAAGCAACATGGCAAGCAGCGTCAAGCTGACTACCTGGCCCAAGAAGCTCTTCGTGGACGCAACTGCGATTTCCTTATTCGCTTTCGTGTAAATCACGCCGTCGCTCTCGCGCGCCACAGGGCTGCCCACTACATTCGTGATGCCAAACACTTTCGCGCCCTTCACGCGCGCATCGCGAATGGCAGCCAGCGTGTCGGCCGTTTCACCTGATTGGCTCACCGCAACCACCAGCGTGGTGGGCGTGATAATGGGGTCATCGTAGCGGAATTCGCTTGCCACGCTCACCGTGGTGGGGATGCGCGCCCAATGTTCGATGAGCTTTTGGGCAACCAGACCCGCGTGGTAGCTCGTACCGCACGCGATGATGGTCACGCGCTCCACCAGGTTCAATTCCTCGGTGGTCATGTCCAGCTCGTCGATGCTCAGGTGGCCGCCCACCATACGACCCGCCAGCGTGTCGCGGATAACACGCGGCTGCTCGTGGATTTCCTTCAGCATGAAGTCGGGATAGCCGCCTTTTTCAGCGGTATCAACATCCCAGTCAACATGGGTCACGGAAGGTTCAATCTTGTTGCTGCACGCATCGTAATACGTGATATCCGTGGGCGTGAGCTGAGCAAACTGGCCGTCTTCCAGAACAACGATGTCGCGCGTGGCCTCCAGCAGGGCGATCATATCGCTTGCCACGTAAGAGCCGGTTGCGCCGCGTCCCACTACCAGCGGGCTGTCCTTGCGCGTAACCACAATAACGCCAGGCTGGGCCGCGCACGTTACCGCCAAGCCATATGCGCCGTTGATGCATTCCGTTGCAGCGCGAACAGCCGCAAGAAGATCGCCGTCGTATGCGCGTTCCACCAGGTGCGCCACTACTTCGGTGTCGGTTGCGCTGGCAAAGTGATGTCCTTCGCCTTCCAGCTTTTCACGCAGTTCAGCGAAGTTTTCGATGATGCCGTTATGGACCACCGCAATGGAGCCGTCGCACGATGTCTGGGGATGCGCATTTGCCTCGCTCGGCTTGCCGTGCGTTGCCCAACGCGTGTGGCCAATGCCGCACGTGCCTGTCAGACGGATGCTTTCCACCGACTGCTCAAGCGCCGCGACTTTCCCTTTGCGACGCACCACATGCAGCCCATCGGGCTCCATAATGGCCACGCCGGCAGAGTCGTATCCACGATACTCCAGCTTTTTCAAGCCCTCGATCAGAAAGGGAGCAGCAGCCTGCGTTCCCGTGTAACCCACAATTCCGCACATAGACAACTCCTTGCCTTTGCATAATTTGCAACGCGTTCATATGTTTTTTGTTCGTGACCGATGGTTCAAAAACAGCGAAGGAAAACCCAAAAGCCAGCTCAAAGGACCCAAGGCGAAGAACCCAACCGATAGCGGCGGTCAACGGGCGCCAAATCGGGTGCACCAGTCAAGACCTTCGCAAAACCACCAGACCGAAACAAGACTTTTCATGCTACCACGCTCATTTTTCGCAATATAACAGCAAGGTTAAAAGTTACAAAAAAAGCCGCCGAGTTTTCGTTGACCGTCACCGACGCTTCGTCAGTGGCTTGCCAGCTTTCACCCAGCGGCTTCTTGCTCCGAGTTATCACCCGTTGCTCACCGTAACTCTTCAACAGGCTGCGGTTTCATTGCGGCTTTGTCACGGCGTTTCATTCCCTACTTACAGCGCCGCGCACGCGTCGCATATTATCACCACGCAAGCTTACAGCGTTCCTACAACGCCGCGCCTCCGCGCTCGCCCGTACGGATACGAACAACTTCCTCAACAGGCGAAACAAAGATCTTGCCATCACCCACATTGCCTGTGCGGCACGTTTCGACAATCACGTCAATCAAGCGTTCCGTCTGATCGTCGTCCACCACGAACTCGCATGACATCTTCGGAAGCATGTTTACCATGATCTCGCTTCCACGGAAGTACTCCTTCCAACCGCCTTGCGTTCCGCAACCGTGAACAGCCGCGACCGTCATACCGCCGAAGCCTGCCTGCTTCGAGGCGTCCTTCAAAGGCTCCAGCATTTCAGGACGCACAATTGCTTGAACTTTCTTCATGAAATGCCTCCTTTAGTCAAGGCCGTCAAAGGCCGGGTAAGCAGATTCGCCATGCTGGGCAACGTCCATGCCCTTCGCTTCATCGTAGCCGGTCAGAGCCAACGAGTTGCCGAAGCACTTCTTCACGATAAGGCCCAAAATCAGCGTCATAAGACCCACGAACACGATGGTAACAACAATGCCCAGAATCTGGCTGATCAGCAGCGAGGGGTCGCCCGTGTACAGCAGACCACCGAAGTCGGTCCAAGAAAGCTCAGGCACGCAGAAGACACCCGTCAGAATGCCGCCCACAATACCGCCGATGCAGTGACAACCGAACGCGTCAAGCGCGTCGTCGTAACCCAGTTTGTACTTCAGGCGAGACACGCAGAAGTAGCAGATGGGGCTGACCACAATGCCCATGATAAGGGCCGCCCACGTTTCAACGAAGCCCGCAGCGGGGGTAATCACAACCAAGCCAGCAACCAAGCCGGTACAGGCGCCAACCAACGTGGACTTACCGGTTGAAAGCTTATCGGTAACCATCCAGCTCAAACATGCCGCTGCACTTGCGACCAGCGTATTCATGCCAGCCAAAGCCGCAATGCTTGCGCCGTCAGCATTACCGAAGGAGTCCGCCAGCGCCGATCCAGCATTGAAACCGAACCAACCGAACCACAGAAGCGCCGCGCCCAAAGCAACCATCGGGGTGTTGTGAGCGCGATAACTCGTGTGACCGAAACCGCGACGCGAACCGCACAGGATGCACAGCACCAGGCCGGTCAAGCCTGAAGAGATATGGACAACATCGCCACCTGCAAAGTCAAGTGCGCCAATGGTGCCACCAATCAGGCCGCCGCCCCAAACCATGTGCGCCAGCGGGCCGTAGACCAAAATAACCCACGCGGTAAGGAACGCCGCAATGGCGCCGAACTTGATGCGCCCAGAAACAGAACCCACGATAATGCCCACCGTGATCATGCAGAAAGCACCTTGGAAGACCGCGAATGCCATATCCGGCAGACCGTCTACCGTGCTATCCACTGCCGCCATGTCGGTACCGCTCAGGAACAGTTGACCAAAGCCACCGATAAACTGACCCAGGGCGGTATCGGCGAACTGGCCGTCGAATGCAACCGAGAATCCTTCAACGCACCACAGAACACCTACCAGGCCCAACGCCAAAAAGCACATGATGATGGTGTTGCCAACGTTCTTCTTGCGCGACATGCCTCCGTAGAAGAACGACACGCCCGGCGTCATGAACAGCACGAAAAACGCGCATATAAGGATGAAGCCCGTCAATGCTGCATCCATCAAAACCACCTTCCTTTCGTTTCAGGTTTTGCTTTACGCGTTTCATTAAAGCAGCGCTTTGAGTCGCGTTTATTAGCTGGTGGTTTCGTCTCTGTTACGCGCGTAAACACTCTGTTTCGCGCAGATGACGGGCATGTTGCGCGTGTGGCAGGACGGGTTACACGGACGGGGCGTGCGTTACGGGCGGACTGCGTGGGTTTCGCGAGTTGCATGTGCATCGCGGGTTGCACGGATGGCACGGGTTGCATAAGCATCGCAACCTTCCACTATCGCGCTGGCCTCTTCCTTCGCCCCTATCGCGCTTGCCGCCGCCTTTGCTCACTCCATCGCGACGCGCCGCTGGAATTGCACCGCTGTTTGCGAGCAACGCAATTCTATCCCCCGTACGAACTGCCCCTCGTTGATTTCAAACGTTGATTTCAAGTCGCCCATGCCTCTTCCCCATCAATTTCAGGTCACAAAAAGCCGCAGACAACAGAGCCTGAATCACGTTGTTGAAAAAACGCCTTCAAATTCGAAGTTGTGATAGGTTGGAAGTAGGTCGGGAACATAAATCGAGACATTTTCCGCCAAACATCACTTTCGAGAAAATCATGCCTTCACAAAATTCCAGTTCAAAATTATACCGAATTGAAGCATATTTCAACTCTCCACCAAAATCGAATCTCGACCTACTTCCAACCTGCATCAACTTCGAATTTGGGACCCAAAATCCAACAACATACCCCAAACACGATGGTACAAGGCAACTCCACGAACATCACCTCGGTTAAACCCCACTCGCCAGCATCAAAACTTGCGCAATCGTCTTGCAAAAAAACGCAGCCTTCTACAACCAGGGCGGCTCACAGCGAAAAAGAAGCTCATCAAGAGTTGCATCGCGAAAAGCGTCCCACTTCAGTGAATCCTTTAATCTATGCAAATGCGCTTTCCTATTGATAGTCCTTGCCAATCGCGTTAGCTCAACACTGCTGCGCAACGATTTATCGGTAAACCGCACAACATCAAAGCCGGCATCAAGCAATAAATGGTCGCGTTGTTTATCGATAACATGGTTGTCCTCCACGCCATGCTGCGCACCATCGTATTCAACAACCAGATTCGCATCGCGCCACACGATATCGCCATGCAAGACAAGTCGTTCCCCTATGCCAATTTTATTTGGTGCATCTACCCCAATACCATAATTAAGCTCAGGCTTGGGTAGCCCGAAACCGCCAAGCTTTGTAGGCAATGTCATCATAACCGCAAGCGCAGATTCACGCGCCGATGCTGAACCATCCATAACATATTTGAGCGCTGCACGCGCTTCCCTCACACCGCGAACACCCTTCGATTTATCCAGGTACGCTGCAATTTTGCCTGCCGATGTAAGCGATGGACGCTTATAGCGCGGACTTTCCGTAATCCCCATTCGCGCATACGTCCCGCACAGCTCCATACCATAAAGAATCAGGGCGTTCCGCGAAAGCAGCTGCGCTGCCTCCAGAAAACAAAGCTCAGGACAAGCAACAAACACGTCGGGACTTATTTTTCTGAACGACCAATCGGGATAAGGCACAGCGCGCTCATGCAAGACCGCGTTCTTTAGGAGGTGTTTGTTTCTTTTATCCGCAACGCTCGCATGCAACGGCTCATTGTCACCCAGCCCCACAACGAAGCGTCGCGCATCGGCAAGCGCAACCGAGCTCTGAACATCAACGGGCGTGGGAACAGATCTCGTTTTGAGCGTTTGATATAGGTCGTGATGAACCCAGTATTTGCATGCGGTCTGATGAGAAAGAAAAATGCGGGGAGCTTGCATGGCCTTGTCCTTGCTATCGACTTACAACATTCGCAAGAACTATCCCATAGTGCGTTGACAAAAAACTATCAAATAGCCCGCAAACGCTATCAGCGCGTATACAAAAAGCTATCACTTCTTCGAACACGGTGCGCAGAACTTCGAAGTACGATATATGCACGATGCGCAGAACTTTTTACCATGGTTTCAGCACGATGCGCAGAACTTTGGTGATCGCTGTCAACACGTGCATGCAAATCAGACTCGATTGGACATCTTTTTCACCGATTGCTGTACTGAAATTGCCGCACCACACCGAGCGCAAAGTCATGTTGTTGAAAAAACACCTTCAAATTCGAAGTTGTGGTAGGTTGGAAGTAGGTCAAAGGCGCGAATCGGGATTTTTTCCGATATGCACGGCCCACGCAAAAATTTGGCCTCGATAGATGTCCGGTTTAAAGCTATTCTCTATTGAGGCATATCTCAACTCTCCATCAAAACCGAATTACGACCTACTTCCAACCTACCACAACTTCGAATTTGGGGCCCAAAATCCAACAACACACCCCGAAATGCGGGGCGCGAAGCAATTCCTTGCAACGATTAAAGCAAAATCCCGCAATCAACCCGTGAGAGCACAAAACGCACAACGAAAAACGCAACCAGGTGAAGCAAAAGACGCAATAAGAATTGACCCCTTTTGCAACATCCCACAATCCTCCCGCATCCCCTCGCCACGACACAAAATCCACCGCAAAAGCGCCCATCCAACCGAGCGCAAAAAACGTGCCGAACCAATAAAGGTTCGGCACGTTCACATGAGAGAGGAAAGAGAGAAAAGGGGTTGTCAGTAAGGTCAACCCATCAGCCCATATCGGCGAAGAGGCGCTTTGCCGTGACATCAGTCAAACCAACAAAGTGATTTTTGACACAGCATCAACTCAGACAAGCGAAGGATTCGCCGCCATGGTATCCAGGCAAACCGACAAGGAAACAGCTTTGCATTAATCCAAATCAATGGCAAATTCATCGCCGCAATGCTCACAGCTATCGCAATCGGGGAACTGCGCGGGATCATATGCAATGCCATTCTTGTCGTAATAATCCTTGAGCGCGCTCTTAATTGCTTCTTCCGCCAAAACGGAACAGTGCATCTTATGAGGCGGCAGACCATCGAGCGCCTCGGCAACAGCAGCGTTCGTAAGCGCCAGCGCATCGGAAACGGGCTTGCCCTTGATCAGCTCCGTTGCCATGGAGCTCGATGCAATCGCGCTACCACACCCGAACGTCTGGAACTTTACATCGGAGATTTTGTCGTCGTCAATCTTCAAATAAATGGTCATGATGTCGCCGCACTTGGCATTGCCGACCTCGCCCACCGCATCGGCATCTTCGATCACGCCAACGTTACGAGGATTACGGAAATGGTCCATCACTTTTTCGCTATACAGAGCCATGATATTATCCTTTCAAGAAGAATTACCAGGTCAAGCAGCCGCGCAGATACACCGCAAATCTCCGCCGCGCCTCCGCGCAGCCGCTCAACCCCGAGAGAGAGGAAGCTAGAGAATAAACGCGCGCTTGCCTTCCTGCAGATCGCGCCACACCGGGGACATACCACGCAGATACGTAACAACATCCTTCATTGCCTGTATCAGGTAATCAATTTGCTCCTCGGTAACGTCCTCGCCCAGGCTCAGGCGAAGGCTGCCATGCGCAACATCGTGCACGCGGCCAATTGCCAGCAACACGTGGCTTGGATCAAGCGAACCCGACGTGCAAGCGCTGCCCGAAGAAGCGCAAATACCCTTGTCGTCAAGCAGCAAAAGCAAGCTTTCGCCCTCGATGCCTTCGAAGCAGAAGTTCACGTTGCTGGGCAGACGCTTCTCTGCGCTACCGTTCAGGGCGCTGTGCGGAATCTCCGCAAGGCCGGCAATCAGCTTGTCGCGCAACGGAATAAGGTGCGCCGCATTCGCATCGATGTTCGCGCACGCCTCTTCAAGCGCCGCAGCCATTCCCCTGATAGCAGGAATGTTTTCCGTACCGGCACGCTTTCCGCGCTCCTGCGCACCGCCCTCGATAAGCGTCGCCAGCGGAAGGCCGCGGCGCGCATACAGCACGCCAATGCCCTTCGGGCCATGAAACTTATGGGCAGACAAGCTGAGCATGTCAATATTTTGCTCTTCGACGTTGATGTGAAGGTGCCCCGCCGCTTGCACGGCATCGGTGTGGAACGGCACATTCGCCTCGCGGCACACAGCGCCGATTTCAGCAATGGGCTCAATCGTGCCAATCTCGTTGTTCGCATACATGATGGTCACCAAGCACGTATCGGGGCGAATCGCCGCCTTGACCTGCTCAGGCGTGACCAAGCCGTCTTCATGTACATCCAAATAGGTAACCTCAATGCCCTGCTTCTCAAGCTTCTTGAGCGTATGCAGAACGGCATGATGCTCAAACGCGGTCGTAATGATGTGCTTCTTGTTCTTGCGCGCGCCGATTTTCACCGCAGAAAGAATAGCCTGGTTATCAGCCTCGCTGCCACCTGATGTAAACGTGATTTCGTTAGGACGACAGCCCAAGCACGTGGCAATGCGCGCGCGAGCGTCTTCGAGCGCCTCTTTCGCGGTCTGACCGAATGAATACAGGCTGGAAGGGTTGCCGTACAGCTTGTCCATGTACGGCAACATGGCTTGAATTGCCGTCTGGCTCATTGCGGTGGTGGCCGCATTATCTGCGTAAATGTTCATGGAATCTCCTCTCGAAGGGTGCAACGAACTGCACCGAGCTTGCCGGAAATCCCCTTGGAGGCAAATCTGGCAGTCTTGGTGTGTCATTACAGAGCAGGATTGCGAAGAGTTCGAAAGCCTTGGCTAAACAGCTCGTGGAAATCACATCGCAGAGACAGCCATCTATCACCAGCACCACGGACGGCTCCGAGTTACAGCCGCCGTGACCAGCTGGTCTAGTTATGGCAGTCGCGACCAATCGCAGTTGCCCGCGAAAGCTCACAACCCCGCTTCCGCATGTTTCGTTGCACTTCTCTAATAGCGGAACGAATCGAAAAGAATCGGAATTAATCCTGGAAAAGCGGGGTGGACAGATAGCGATCGCCCGTATCAGGCAGCAAAACCACAATGTTCTTGCCCGCATTTTCGGGACGTTTTGCCAGCTGAATGGCCGCATACGTCGCAGCACCCGAAGAGATTCCAACCAGAACGCCTTCGCGCGCGCCTACCAGCTTTCCAGTAGCGAACGCGTCTTCATCGGCAACGGGGATAATCTCGTCGTAAACGTTCGTGTCCAGCACGTCGGGGACAAAGCCCGCGCCAATGCCCTGAATCTTATGAGCACCCGCATGGCCTTCGGAAAGAACCGGCGAAGTAGCCGGCTCAACGGCAACCACCTTAACAGCGGGATTCTGGGACTTCAGATACTTGCCCACGCCCGTAATCGTGCCACCCGTGCCAACACCTGCAACAAAAATATCAACTTTGCCGTCGGTATCTTCCCAAATCTCGGGACCAGTCGTAAGCTCATGCGCTTCGGGGTTTGCGGGATTCACGAACTGACCCGGGATAAAGCTATTCGGGATTTCCTGCGCCAGCTCTTCAGCGCGCGCGATGGCACCCTTCATGCCCTTTGCGCCCTCGGTCAAAACAAGCTCGGCGCCGTATGCCTTCATGAGCTGACGACGCTCAACGCTCATGGTTTCCGGCATAACGATGATAATGCGATACCCGCGCGCGGCGGCCACGGAAGCAAGTCCGATACCCGTGTTTCCCGAGGTTGGCTCAATGATGGTAGTGTCGGGGTTAAGCTTGCCAGCGGCTTCGGCCTTGTCCAGCATCGCCTTGGCAATGCGGTCCTTCACGCTACCAGCGGGATTGAAATATTCCAGCTTTGCCAGAATCTTCGCGGGCAGCTCTTCGGCGGCTTCAATGTGAGTGAGCTCCAACAGGGGAGTTCTACCGATCAGCTGATCGGCAGAGGTGTAAATCTTTGCCATAATATTCTCCTTTTAGGCAGTGCGTACTTTTCGTAGTCTGTTGTACGCCTTAATTCCTATTATGTCAATAGGAATTAAGCGAAGTGGCGGTAAATTTCTTGGTACCCACACCGCAAAGCGCCCAGCATGTTCATTCCATGGTACTCCAAGTTGGCAAGGAATCAAGAAAGCGAAGGGACCGGAAAGGTCAGCTTCACTCCGCGCGAAAGTGGCGGGCGACACAACGCCACCCGCCACTTACCATCTCGGTTGTCGCATTCTCTACAGCGGCACCACAAGGCCCGCAGCCACCAGCAAAACGCTCATGGCAAGCGCCGCGAAGTCAACGGCAGAAAACGGATACTCCTTGTAGCCACTCGCGCGCGTGCGCAGGTTGAAACCCCGCACTTCCGCTGCAATGGCAGCACTGTTTGTCTTGCGCACTGAGCTCACCAAAAGCGGCACGCACAGCGGCATCATCAGGCCAATGCGCTTCATAAGACCGCCGTCGAACTCCACGCCGCGCGCCGTTTGTGCTTCCATGATCCCGTTCATGTCGTTCATGAAAACGGGGATGAAATGCACCGTGCTCGTAAACGTAAACGCGTACTTATAGGGAAGATGCGCGACTTTGACCAGCGCATTTGCCATATCGGTAAGCTTTGTCACATAAAACGTCAGAAAGAGCGGCACCGCACATGCCACCAAGCGCAGCACAATGCGCAGGGCGTTCAGCACGCTCTCGGAGCCAATGTAGCCCCAGGGAAGCGCAACAAGTACAGCACCTTCGGGCGTAAACAGCAACGCAAGGACCGCCAGCAGAAGCGAGAAAATTGCCACCGCGCGCGCAAGTCCTAA
This sequence comes from uncultured Eggerthellaceae bacterium, assembly GCA_934648845.1. GTDB lineage: Bacteria > Actinomycetota > Coriobacteriia > Coriobacteriales > Eggerthellaceae > CAKUOV01. Next base: position 82,248 of record CAKUFS010000003.1, on the reverse strand, counting down.
CGCCTGCCTGAGCATGCCGCACGACAGCGCCATCGCAACATCCAGCGCCAAAACAATACCCAGCACAATAAAGCTGCTCGTGGTAAAACACGCGATCACGATAACGAAGGACGCCAGCAATTTCGCCACAGGGTTCATCTTATGCAGGAAGCTGTTGCCCGGCACGTATTCCAAAAAGCCGCTCATTACTGCTCACTTCCCTTCTGGTTGCCGCTTAGCTTCAAAGCAACTGCCGCCTCAATGGCCTCAACCATTTGGTCCAACGTGTTCGCCGCGCAGACCCGGGCGAAGGCAGCGGACGATGCCGCGCTCGTAGCGCCACCCGCACCCATACCAGCATCCACGCCCACAGCCACACCCGTGCCAGCCAGTGCGTTCGCACCCGCAGCCACACCCGCAGCCACACCCGCGCCACCGCCTGTACCCGACGATGAGCCGATGCCGCCACCCGCGCCCGCCGCAAGCCGCAGCGCAATGTCCACAATCTGCGGCGGAATCAGACTCGCACGCTGCAACACCAAGGGCTGACGCAAAACATCAAACGTGGGGCCATCGGCAACAACGCCTCCATCAGCCATAACAATGATGCGTTGCGCAAAATCCGCCACGACTTCCATGTCGTGGCACACCATAATCACCGTAGTTCCTTGCTCGTGAAGCGACCGCACAACACCCATGACTTTTTCGCACTCGCGATAATCAAGCCCCGTTGTAGGCTCATCCAAAATTACCACGGGCGGCGCCGTGACAACAATGCTTGCCAACGCCAGCAGCTGACGCGTGCCGCGATTCAGCAGGAACGGCTCAGCATCGGGGTCAAACCCAAAAAACTCGATGATTTCGTCAACGCGCTTCCGTGCTTCGGGCGTATCGTTACCCTGCGCTTCGAAGCTGAACATGAGCTCGTCACGCACCGTTTCGCAGCAAATCTGCCGATCGGGATTCTGAAAAAGGAAGCCCACGCGGCGCGCCAGCTCGCTCACACGCAGCTGCGTGGTGGGCACACCATCGATAAGAACTTCGCCGGAAACCGGCTTCAACAACCCGTTGCACAGGCGCATAGTCGTTGATTTCCCCGCACCGTTCGTACCCACAAACGCCACGAAATCGCCGTCGTTGATGGTGAAACTCACCTCTTTAAGCACGGGTACTTCTTCACTGTACGAAGCGCTCACGTTCTTGAATTCGATCATGCCAGCACCTCCTTTACCATGGCCGTTGCCTGAGAAACGTTTTCGCACACCGCGCCCGCGTACAGCCCGCGGCGACGCAACGCAACCGAAAGGCTGGTGGAGCGCGGACAATTCACACCCATCTCAAGCAGCTCGTCGGCATGCTCAAGAACTTCGGCGGGAGCACCATCGAACCGAATGCCGCCGTTTTCAATAATTAAAAGCCGATCGGCAAATTCAGAGAGCAGCGCGATTTTCTGCTCAACCACAATAACCGTGGTGCCATGCTCTTGCGAATAACGCTTGAGCAGGGAAAACACGTTGTAGCTACTAGCGGGATCAAGCTCTGCAGTGGGCTCGTCAAGCACTAAAACACGGGGATTCAGCGCCAGAATGGACGCGATGGCCACTTTCTGCTTCTGCCCGCCCGACAATCCCGCAATCGCACGATGCCGCAAATCCGCAATGCCCATATCGTCAAGCGCCTGCGCAATGCGCCCTTCGATTTGCTCACGCGGCACCGCGAAGTTCTCCAAGCCGTACAGGATTTCGTCTTCCACTATGCTTGACACCATTTGGCTTTCGATATCCTGGCACACGCTTCCCACCAGGCGCGACAGGTCGGTCAACGAGCTTTCGCACGTATCCAAGCCATCCACGCGCACGCTCCCGTAGAAATCACCGGGGTAGCAATGCGGCACAATGCCGTTCAACACGTACGTCAGCGAGCTTTTCCCGCAACCAGCCGCACCAGTAATTCCCACGAACTGACCATCGGGAATGTTCAGGCTGATGTCTCGCAGCACCGGCTGCACGCTTTCCCGATAGCAAAACGTCAAATCTTGAATCTCGATCATGAGTTCACTGCCCCCGTCGCTCTCAAACCGCTCGCACAAGCAAGCCAGCATGCTCTACTTCTTCAAAACTGCCTTCAAAACAGGGGTCAGAATTGCTGCTGCAACCGCATTCATAGCCGCGGTGCCAAAAACCATCGGCGCGTACATGGCCAACACAGCCGCCACCGCAACGTGGTTGATGCCGGCACCCACAATCAACGCGAAGCAATAGCCGGAAAACAGGGTGGACACAAACGTGATTATCACCGGAAGCACCACATTCTGGCACGTCTTGCTTTCAGGGGCGATTTTCGCAGCGCCCATAACCAAAAGCCCGCAGACCAGCGCACCCAGCGCCTCGGACGCGAAATTCACCATCGGCGTTGCGTTCAGCAGGGGAATCTGGCTTACCAAACCAACCAACAGACCAATGACAACCGCCTGATACGGCTTCGGCTTCGTTAGGATGATGGCCAAACAATACAGGGCAATCATGAAATTCGGCTTCATGCCGGCAAACGTCAAGAAGCTCGAAACCGTGAGTTTCAGCACCGCGCCCGCCGCAATCAGCACCGCAATCAAAATGAGATCCTGTACGGAAAAGCCCTTCTTTTCTTCCATCGCAACCATACGCTTCTCTGCCATTTTCTTTTCTCCTTTTCGTTTCAGCAGATGAACAGATTCTTGCGTTTGAATTGCCTTCCCGTTACGTCAAGGTTTTGCTTTGTTCCGCCTTGCACGCCGCCGCTTTTCTGCGGCAAGCAAACTTTCGGCAAAACAAAAAGCCTGTCCTTGAAAACACGCGCCCAACGGACGAATGCTTAAAAGGACAGGCTTTGTAACCTGCGGTGCCACCTTTTATTGACCTGGTATTACCCAGATCCCCTTCCGACTGCGCTACCACGCAATCTGCCTTTAACGCAGGCTCACGGTCCAGATACTCGGCTTTTCGCAGCTCGCACGCGCCACGCACGCGAAACGGTTTTCAGCCTTTCCCTTTTCCCTCGGCGATCCATTTGCCATTTAGCATACTGCGGGATTCTCAGCATCGCCCGCTCTCTGTGAGTGCCCGAATGGTTTGATCTTCGCCTCAACGGTTTGAAGGTATATTCAATTTGCAATGCGCATACTGTATCACTATGAATTAAAAACGCAAGAAGGATTTTTCATTTTTCGCTTCGGAAACAATCGAAGGGGGCGAAGGCGCACGGTACGACAAACCGCAAGAGTCGGCGTGCCGCATCCCACATACAACCACCGCGCCGCAAAGAGAAGGGCGACCCGCTGGCCGCCCCTCGAACTACTGCAATGTTTGCCACGCGCTTCTATCCGCGAATCTCGGCACCCGTAGCGCCCGCGACTTTCTTCAGCATTTTCGCGTGCGTCTTTTCAACCTCTTCGCTGGTCAGCGTGCGGTCGGGCACGCGATACATCAACTTGAACGCCATGGACTTCTTGCCCTTGCCCACGCGCTGCTCGTCACGATACACGTCGAAAAGCGTTGCGCTCTCCAGCATCTTGCCCGCCGCCGACGTCATGCACTGCATCAAACGCTCGCACGTCACGTCTTCATCCACCACGAACGCCACATCCATGGCAACGGCCGGGAACGCCGGAACGTCCACGTAATCGCGCGCAGGACGGGCAGACTTCAGCAGCGCATCCAAGTCAAGCTCGAACGCAACCACGGGAGCTTCGGCATCGAACGCCTGAACGGCCAGCGGATGAATCTCGCCCAGCCAGCCCAGCACCGTGCCGCCTGCCACGACTTCCGCCGCGCGGCCCGGCTGCAAATGCGGCGCTTCATCAGCGGAAAGCGCCTTGAAACGCAGCTTGGCAACGGCCAGCTCACGGCAAACGTTTTCCACAACGCCCTTGCCATCGAAGAAATCGAACGGCACCGGCTCGTTGTTCCACTGCTTGTCGCCAAACGCGCCTGCAAGAACGCCCGCAACTTTCGTGCGCTCCTTCGGCTTCTTGCGGCCTTCCGCAGCCGCAAACACCACGCCCATCTCGTAGAGCTGCACGTTCTTCACGCCACGATTCTGGTTGTAGGAAACCGAGCGCAGAAGCCCCGGAATAATGCTCTGGCGCATAACGCTTTGATCCACGCTCATGGGGTTGATAAGCTCAACCGGCTGGCCCAAGCCAAGCTTCTCTGCGTCCATGCGCAGCTTCTCAAGGTCTTTCGGGTCGGCGAACGAATACGTCATGGTTTCGTTCATGCCACTGGCACGCAAGGCATCGTTCAGCAATGCGGTGCGCTTCTGGTCTGCGGTTTTAACGGCAAAGCGACCACGACCGCCCGGCAGCGTGGACGGAATCAGATCCATGCCGTACAGGCGCAGCACTTCTTCATACAGGTCAATCTCGCGCTCAAGGTCCGGACGGAAGCTGGGCGACACCACGTCCAAAACGTTTTCGTCATCGGTCGCAGAAACGGTGCAGCCCAAAAGCTCCAGGGTCTGCCACGCGAATTCGCGCGAAATGTCGGCGCCCATCATGCCCCGGAAACGCTTAACGCGGAAGATGTTATGGAACGGCTCGCTTACGCACGGCCATTCGTCGATGATGCCCTGGTCGTTGGAGCGTGCATGCACCACATGTCCGCCTGCAACTTCCACAATGAGCGCTGCCGCAGCAGCAGAACGAATGTCAATGTCGTGGTCGTCAACGCCACGCTCATAGCGCATAGAGCTTTCGCTGATCAGACCCAAGTTGCGGCTCGTACGGCTCGTGCGACCTGCCTCGAACGTTGCCGTTTCCAGCAAGATGTCGGTGGTTTCCTCGGTCACTTCGGAATCAAGGCCACCCATAACGCCCGCCAGCGCAACAGCGCCGTGCTCGGGCGTGGAGATAACCGTCATATCAGTCGTGAGCTCACGGTCGGTGCCATCAAGCGTTACCAGGTGCTCGCCTTCTTTTGCCGCACGGATAACCACAGCGGCATGACCCTGCTCGTTTTGCAGTTTTGCCAGGTCAAACGTATGAAGCGGCTGACCGAACAGGAACAAGATATAATTCGTCACGTCCACCACGTTGTTGATGGAGCGCTGGCCAATGGCAGCAAGACGCTCAACCATCCAGTCGGGGCTGGGGCCCACCTTCACGCCGCGAATGACGCGCGCCGCGTAACGCGGGCAACGCTTCTCATCCTCGATCGCAATGCTCACCAGGTCCTCAAGTGCTTCGCCGGAGTCATCGAGCCGCAGCTTATCGGCCATTTCATGAACTGGATTCGTGTGACCCGTGCGATACATTGCGCCCACTTCGCGCGCAAAACCCACCACGGAAAGGCAGTCAGGGCGATTCGGCGTAATCTCCAGGTCAAGCACGGTATCGGACTGCTTCAGGTAATCGGCAATGGACATGCCCACGGGTGCGTCTTCGGGAAGCACCCAAATGCCCGCATGGTCGGAGCCAAAGCCCAGCTCACGCTGCGAGCAGCACATGCCGTTCGACGCCACGCCGCGCAGCTTGCCTTTCTTGATTTTCACATCACCCGGCAAATGGGCGCCCACGCACGCAACGGGAACTTTGATACCAGCGGCAATATTGGGCGCGCCGCACACGATTTGCAGCGGCTCGCCTTGCGCGACATCCACCGTTACCACGTGCATATGGTCGCTATCGGGGTGATCTTCGCAGGTCAGAACGTGGCCAACCACCACGTGATCGAAAGCGGCACCGAGCTTTTCCACGCCTTCTACGCCCGTGCCCGTCAAATCCAGGCGGTCGCAAAACGCCTTAGTGTCCGCAGGAACGTCCACGTAATCGGAAAGCCACTTCAACGATACCTTCATGTTTTGTCCTTTGTCTTCGAAACAACGCAGCCGTGCGCAACGCCAGAAGCAGCCCCGAACGAAACGATTCGCTTGCCGCATTCTTACGCCGCAACCACGCACAATAAACCAATATACGTAACTATATATTGTACTGCTTTCGCACTTCATAGCGGGAAAAATTTGGCCGCGTACACACCATGTCTATTTGCGCGCGGCGCACAGGCTCCATAACGTTCCCGCCAAGCCACGTAACGCAAGGAAGAAACACGCGCAGCACGTATGCCACAAAGCAGACGCTACGAACACGCGTCTTCGCCTTTAGACGCGGATGCATCTTCTAACGATGCGTCCGACACGCCTTCGCCGCGCCATTCCTGCCAATCAGCGCGCGGCGCAAAGTAGTTCACTTCGCACTGATCAACCGTGCACGCCGGCGCGCCAAACGAAAACGCCTCTTGATAACGAGCCACGGATTCTTGGTCTTCGAACACAACCAAGCTAATGCAATCAGGGGTAATCTTGTCGTAAATCTGAATCTCCGCCTGGGGATTCGTTGGATACTTATCGGGAATAAACCCTGCGCGCGGCGTGACCGTCAAGAAACGATTAGGCGCCTCGGTTTGATAAAACATGCCGTCGAAAGCCTGAGCGGAACAAGGATCGTTTCGGTTTCCCTCGTTGAAGCGAGGCTCCAAAAACGACTTGCTCGCAGCATTCGTCCAGTAAAATTGCGGCTCGTAACGCTCGATAATCTTTCGGGCATCCAAAAGCAGCACGCACCACGCTTTATCGGACTCCACGCAGCGACGATGATAAAACGTTCGATAATTGGGAAACTCCACCGAAAGGCAAATGGCATCGGTACCTTCGTATCGATTGAGCTTCAGAGCAGACTCCTCTTTCGGCACGCCATTCATCAGGGACAACGGCATTAAGCCGCGCATTATGATGCTTTCCAGATTATCGACTTCCGTAAAATGCACGAAACGCGTGACGCCGCGCTTTTCCATGGATTCCAGTACGTGGGCACGTGCAGCTTCGGCGTTGTCGGAAAACAGCGTGCATTCGGACGAAGCCGCAGGTGCAGCGCCTGATGCAAGTGCAGGCGAAGGTGCAGGCGAAGACGCGACACCGCCCGCAAGTGAAGGAACGGCGGCACCGCCCGCAAGTGCTGTTCCGACCGCAGTTCCAACCAAACGCGCAGGCGCACTTCCTACCGCGACCGATGTCGCTGGCGCTGCTTCACACGCAGCCCCAGCCGTCGCTCCAGCAGCTCCAGCCGCCGCAGCCGCAGCCCGCTCGCGCGCGTATTTCAAGTAGCCCCGAACGCTGTAATGGTCCGCGCCGTCGGATGCGCTCGTCGCCTGATCATCGGAATCGATGGTGCCCAGATAGCCCTCGGGCGCCTGATTGCCCTGGGAGTCAACCACCATGGCGTACCAATGGCTGCCCTTATAGGGAGACAGCGTTAACTTGCAGCGAAGCGTAAGTTTCGTATCGCCTTCCGCCATAAACAGAGCGCCGCCATCGAAAATAGTGCGCAGGCGTTCGCCATCGATCCAAAAACAGCAAAACGGCGTTTCAAAGGAATCCGTTAGGGAATCATTCTCGCGCGTATACACGTAGCACATCAGCACGCGACCCACGCCCTGACATAAAAGCTCAACCTCGGACTCCTTCAGCTTGAACTCCGCAATGCCGGTGCTGCGTCCTTTTTCGTCGAAGCGTACCGCCGTCAAAGCAGTTTTGACCTGGAAAAAGAAGGTCTCGGGTGCCACAGTAGGGTCCTTCAGCTGCTCTTTCAGATTCAGCGACACCACATCAATGCCCATATCCGCAGGCGGACGCACCGCATCCAAACCGTTGCGATACAAGGCGCTGACCAGCTGGTATTCACCCGTGTAGCCGTTATAGAGATAATCGTAGAAGTCAAAAGCCATGATGATTCCTTGAGTTTTTCGGTATCCGCGCCACCAGATAATTCATGCAGCGCCGCCTATTATAAGTCGTTTCAAGAAGAACGGCTCGACGCTTCCCGATTAAAGGAAAAGCCGAGCCGCAATCGCGAAACTGATGCGCGGTGCGCAGCGCGAGCGCAAACGAGCGCGCCGTCAAGCGCAGCGCCGTCCGCACGCTGCCACGCGCCCACCGCAGAGCGCACCCCTGTTGCGCTTCCGCTACGCGTCCGCCGCACCGTGCGCACCTTCGCTACGCCGCGCAGTTTTCATCATCCAGAGGCAGCTCTTCAAACCACCAGTCATCTTCATCCCAAGGGCATTCTTCTTCGTCGAAGAAGTCGTCATCCTCCGACGGACCCTCGTCCGCCACGCTTCGCAACCCTGCGCCTGAACCCGGCTCTGGCGCGAAACCTTCCGCCCGCGCTTCTTCGTACTCTGCGTACGCAGGATGCAATTCCAGCTGATTTGCCGCCTGGAGCTGGCCTTTCTCACCACGACGAAAAACCCACCACTGACCTTGGGGCGTTTCCAGCAAAGCGCTGGCAGTGCGATTCGCGCGCACCCCGAAGTACTGAGCGGTCTCAACATCCTGAAACGCCATAACCAGCTGAGTGTCGCAGTTGCCCACAATGGCGTTCGCGGCGTCGCTGCCGTAACGCGCCGAAAGCTGGCTGACCGTCTGGCAAACCACCGTGCAGCTGATTTCGCGGCTACGGATGACCGAAAGCACGTTGTCGAAATCAGGAAGGTTCAAGTTAGCGAAGTCGTCCAGCATGAAGCGGACGGGAACGGGCAAACGGCCCTCAACGCAATTCTTGTCCGCGTAATCGCACAGATTAGTAAACGCCTGCTGAATAAAAAGGCTGGTCAAAGGAGAAAGACTCTGGTCCAAATCGTCCATGGTCACAAACAGCGCGCGCTTTCTCTTCCCATATCGGGAAAACTCAACGCGATCCTCGCGGCAAAACGACCCGCGCACACTGGGAAAACCGAACGGCAGCAAGTTGGCCGCCAAAATGCCCATGATGCTGGAATGCATGCGCTCGGCCCCGCAAGTACAGCGAGCGCGACGATACAGAGAAACGGCGTAGCTGTCGAGGCGTTCATGCTCCAAATCGTCGAACATTTTGCCCACTTGGCCTTCGCATGCCGCCTCGAACACGCTGATAACCGTCGAAAAATTGCAATGGGGCGGTTCGCACGTTTCCAGCACGTAAGCAATGTAGCTGGCCAGATAATTCGCCGCCGCACGCTCCCAAAATGGGTCAGAATTAAATGTTTGAACAGGGCAAATAGCCGAAGCGATAGCAATAATATCCTGCTGGTTGGGCACACCGTAACTCCAGCGCACATGATCAAGCGGGTCATAACCAACAGTGCCGTCCATGGTGGTGAAATCCAGACGGTCCACCCGATATCCACGACGCTTCAAGTACGGACCTACCTGGTTGAACAGCGTTCCTTTGCCATCCAGCACAATATAGGAGCCCTGAGCCTGCAGCAAGTTAGGTAGCAAATGATGGCGCGTTTTGCCGCCGCCGGAACAGCCCAAAACCAAAACGTTGTTGTTCAATCCGGTCTGCCAGCTGTCAGTATTGACGGATTGCTGGGCAGTAAGCAGGTATTCGCCCTGATAGGCGCTTCGATCAACGGTTTTAGGAGAGAAGGAAATGCAATTCATGAGAGCCCCTTTCTTAGAGCGCGGTGATAATACGGTCAGCCAGGTGAGCGTCCACCGCTTCCTGAGCTTCGAAATAGGTGTCGGTAGATGTCAGCTCGAACACTTCGTCCAGCGTCATGCCGGTATGTTCGGCAACAACCTGGGCGGTAATGTCGCGTATTCGCATCAGATGATCGGCACGGGCTTTCACGGAAAGAGCACTACCGCCAATGCCACCGCCAATCAGCGGATCATGAATCATTACGCGGCTATGAGGCAACATATCGCGCTGGCTGCCCGAGATGAAAATCAGCGCCGCCATGCTGGCCGCCATACCCAAACACACCGTGCGAATGGGGCACGTCAACGCTTGCATAACGTCGTAAAGGGCCAGCCCGCTTTGCACTTCCCCGCCGTTGCTGTTCACGAACAAGGTAATAGGGGCATGGGCATCTTCGCGCTGCAAATGCAGCAGGGAGCGAATCAGATTGGTAGCCAATTCCGCCGTAACATCGCTGGTCAGTTCCACTTCGCGACGAGCCAGCATCTCATCGCGGAGGTCCATCACCTGAATGCCGTTGCATGTTTCACGAAGGGCACCAGGGGCGTAGACAGGGGCAATTCCATCCATAGGGACTCCTTTCGGACGCAATTCAACAAAAAGGAATGCGCGGATAAGACGCTGAACTGGCTGTTTGCAGATACAGGTATCCTTTGATTCCTATCGAATCGCTTTTTCGGTTGTCTTTTTTGATTGGTTCAGCATGAAGCGCGCTGAACAAAGGTCGGAGATGAACGCTTTCGCGACTCCCCGAAAAAAGGGCCTACGCCCTACGGGTGCATTAAAGTGCCTTTTATTCTAGGCAAACTTTTTTGATTGCGCAAGAGACTTTTTGGGGAATTTTTCGGACACCCTTGCGCGTGGGTGCAAGTGAATGGTCGCACCGTCGTGTGATGGAGCGCGACAGAGGATGCCGTGACGATCGTGTAATGGAGCGCGACAGAAGGTGCCGTGGCGATTGCGTACGATGCAGGTCCACCCCGACACGTACGTTTTATTCTCTAACCCGCCCGAACGCGCGCGGCTGAATCCGGGAATTCCTTTCCGGAAGCAAGGACGAAGAGCCCCCCTCAGAAGGCGTTCTTGAATCCCCGGGCAGATGAGCGCGATATTCAAGGCGTTCAAGGCACCGAAAAGCCCACCCAAAGAGAGCGGTTGTTGGAAAAACGGGCGCAAACTCGGGCAAATCGACGATATTCGGTGGTCCAATCGCCTTATAAGCCGTAATTCTGGCCTTTAGAGCGGATAACTGCATTGATTCGCTTTTACATGCCAGCATAACCCCAGGTCAATAAGCTGCACTAAAATAGATAGATTAACTACCGATTTTCCAACCACCGATTATCGTCGATTTGCCTGAAACGAAGCGCCTTTTGGCAACAAGCACTACGTTTCTACACGCCAAATGCCATAAGAAAATAGCGATTCACTCAATAGACCGTCGCGCGCAAAAGAAAATGCCCGACGCTTTCAAGCAGTCGGGCATTTGCAACAATTGAGCGATGTACGCTTATTCGGTGATAGCGCCTACGGGGCACTCGTCGATGCACGTACCGCAATCGATGCAGGAATCGGCATTCACCGTGCAAACATCTGCAACGGAAAGAGCCTCTTGCGGGCAAGCGTCAACGCAAACGCCGCATGCTACGCAATCATCAGCATTAATGGTAACTGCCATTTTTTGATCCTCTCTCTAGGACTGCAAAGAAGCCTCCTCGCTTCCTTAACGCGCTCAGTGTACACCAATAAAAGATGCCCGCACCAGGCGGGCGCCAAAACGTTACGCTTGTATCGGTATGGGGAAGCATTCGTCACGCCACACGGGGAACGCGAAGGGCGAAAAGAGGCGCAAACCGCACCTTCGCAGCCACGCCACATCGAAAAAACGCTCAGCGCGCCAGCGCAGACGCCTGCCCCCTAGAAGCTGAAGTAGTTGCGCGGATTCGTGGGCGTGCCGTTGATGACCAACTGGAAGTGCAAATGCGGACCCGTGGACAGACCCGTGGAGCCAACGTAGCCAATGCACGTACCGGCTTGCACCGATTCGCCAACATACGCTGCGGTTTGGCTCTGATGCATGTAGATAGTCTGCACGCCGTTACCGTGATCAACAATGACAGAATTGCCACCCGTGCCATACCAGCCCACGAACGTCACAATACCAGGGCCAGAAGAATAGATAGGCGTACCCGAAGAAGCACCCAGGTCAATGCCGTTATGCGAACCCGTAATAGGAGAATAACCAAACTCACAGGTCACGCCGTAGTAGCTGGTAGGCTTCACCCAACCGTCAAAATAGCTGGAGTCAAACAATTCGCCACCGCTGCCAGGATCGGTCCACGAGCCGCCACCGCTGCTACCGCCCGATGCCTGCTGCTGAGCTTTCTGACGCGCCTCCTCCTCTTCAGCGGCCGCTTGTTCTCCTCGGGCAACCAAATCGGCAATCTCGCTATTCATTGACTCAAGCTCGGAAGCAAGTTGCGAAGACGTCTCAGCGATTGTCTGACTTGCTTTCTGCGCGCGCTCGAGCTCTTCTTTAGCGATGGCGCTCTGCTCCGCGTATTCCTCGGCAGCAGCCTCGGCTTCGGCGCGTGCTTGGCGGTTCTCTTCCACCAGCGCAGCGTCTTGATTGTTGATGGCTGCCAAAGCGTCCCAGGTGGTCAGGAATTCCTCAAAAGATCCCGCGCCCAGAAGAACGTCCAAGAACGACATGGCGCCACCGCTGCGATACATCGAGGTCACACGGGTGCTCAAGCGAGCCTGCGTTTCAGTAATCTTTTGCTCAGCAGCTTCTTTACGGTCGAGCGCATCCTGCTTGGCAGCTTCCGCGGCATCGTATTTTTCCGTTGCCTCGTCTTCAACTTCGCGTGCTTCGACCAACTGATTGGAAAGCTCGTTAATGCGCGCAGACAACTCATCAGCCTGCGCCTGCTTGTCTTCAGCCTGAGCGCGCAGCTCGGCAGATGTCTCGGCGTACGCCGCCGCGGGAACACCCACCAAAGAGACGGCCAGCACACCCGAAAGCACACAAGCAAGCAGCGCGCGAGAAGTGCGTTTTACGGTTAAAATCATGTTTGCACCTTCAGAATAGGGTATGAATTTCTTCATGATACCAGGTGAAACGCGCCTTGACGAAAAACGCGACAAAAGCTGCACAAAGGTATGGAGACACCGTGAAGGGGCAGGCGCAAGCGCTGCTCGGACACGCAGCGCTACTCACCCACCCGCTCGCTAAAAGAACGTGCGGGCAATGCGGGAGTAGAACGATTCCTTCTTGTAGAACAGCAGGCGCACCGGTTTTTCGGCGCAACGCACCACCACACGCTCGATAGGCGTGGGAAAGCTGAGCGCCGTACCATCAAGCTGCACCTCGGTAAACGTATAGCCCTCGGCAAAGTCGAAAGCGGCCTCTACCACATCGTGGCGCTCGGTGACAATCGCGCGCGATTGCAACGTGTGCGATGCCAGCGGAACAACCACCATACCTTCAACGCCGGGCGAAATAAGCGGTCCACCTGCGGAAAGAGCATACGCAGTAGAACCGGTGGCCGTTGCCACGATAAGGCCATCACCGCGCAACGTGCATAAATCTTCGCCCGAAATGCTCAAGTGCGCCTCTAAATTGCGCGGAAACGAACCGCGCGAAATCGTCACTTCGTTGAGCGCCGTGAAAACGCGCCCGCCGTTGCCGCCATCGCCAACGCCACACGCGCCTGCACCAGCAGCGCCGCAGCCAGTGCCAGCGCCGTCATCAGCAGCGCCGCAACCAGCGCCGCCGCTCACGTCATCCCACGCGTCACCGAACGCACCGCGCGCGCCACCAGGCACGTCATCGCCTTCGCATTCGACCTCCACCAGCAAGCACGCGCGCCGATCCTCGGTCACATCGCCCGCCAACGCGGCCGCTACCAAGGGGATAACGCCTTCCTCGCTGGGGTTCGCCAGAAAACCCAAATTCCCAAAATTAATGCCCAAAACGGGCACATCGAACAGCATGGCCACACGCGCCGTGCGCAGAATCGTGCCATCGCCACCCAACGCAACTGCCAGGTCAAACGGGCGAATGCCGGCATCTTCCAACGCGCAATCGTTGTTCACGGCACCAACAGCAAGATGCTCCGGCGTGGGTAAATCCACCGAAAGCACCACGTCGTTTTCAATGCCCTGCGTGGAAAAATACGCTGCCAACAGCATCGATGCATCGTACGCTGAAGGGTTCGCATTATTTACCACCGTTAGCACGCGCATGATTTACGCCTCCAGCGCGCGGCACCGCGCACGCTCGCCTTGCCCGAAGAACTGGCGATACCACACGATAAACGAGTAGAACGACCAGATCTTCTGCATGTTGGAAACCGTGCCGCTCTTATGCTCGTCCAGCAGCTCCATAAGCTTTTCCGGCACGAAGAACTCCGCAGCCTCGGGGCTCAAAAACGCCTCTTTCACCTGGTTATAGTACTTTTCTTCGCGCAACCACGTGGCAAGCGGGCTGGGGAAACCCAATTTCGGCTTGTTGAACACGCGCTCAGGCAAATGACGCGACGCCGCACGGCGCAGCGCAATCTTCTCGTGGTCGTCGCACGCGCGATACTTCGCAGGAATCGTCAGCGCCAGCTCAAGCACTTCGCGGTCCAAAAACGGAACGCGCAGCTCAAGCGAATGCGCCATGGACATGCGGTCGGCCTTCAGAATGATGTCGTAAATCATCCACGTCTTGATGTCTACATATTGCAGCTGCGTTACGCCATCAAGCCCCGCCACCTCGTCGTAGTACGGCTTGGAGTAAACCTGCGGCGCGTCAATTACAATCTTGTCCTTCAAATATTGCTGGCGCTCATCGTTTTCGAACACGTAATCGGCGCGCGAATTGCGCTCCCACGGCTTCATGGCGCCGTGCGTTAGGAAATGCTTGCCCTTCACCGCCGGCAGCGCACCTGCCAGCACACCCGCCAGCGAACGCAAAAATTGCGGGTATTTGCGCTGGTAGTTGTACAGATGATCCTCTTGCGTATAATTCGGATAGCCACCAAACAACTCATCGGCGCCTTCGCCAGAAAGCACCACCTTCACGTGCTTCGCCGCATTTTGGCACAGGAAATACAGCGGGTTTTCAGACGGGTTCGGCAGCGGCTCGTCCAAGTAATATTGGATATCAGGCATGCAGTCGAAGAAATCATCGGCAGAAATCTTATTCGCAATGTTCGGCGCGCCCAGCTCTTCGGAAAAGCTCTGCGCATACGGAAGCTCGCTGTACTGCTCTTCCTCGTAGCCCACGGAAAACGTGCGGATGCTTGAGCCGCCGTGGAACACGCGCTCCACCACAAAGCTCGAATCCACGCCCGAGCTCAAGAAGCCGCCGACCTCAACATCGGCAATCTGGTGCGCGCGCACGGAATCCGTGAACACTTCCTCTATGCGATCGGCCCATTCGTCAAGCGAAAGCGTTTCGTCAATCTTGTACTCAAACTCGTAGTAGCGCGCCGTTTCAAACGATCCCGTGGCAAAATCCCACGTAAACCAGCTAGCAGGTTGCAGCTTATACACGCCTTTGAACAGGGTTTTCTCGTTGGGAAGGTATTCATACGACAGATAATTCGGAATTTCTTCGCGCACAATTTCCTTCACGAAACCCGGATGATCCAAGAAGCTCTTGATTTCCGAGCCGAACAGGAACTGACCGTTTTCGTTGTAGTAGTAGAAGGGCTTGATGCCGAAGATGTCGCGCGCGCCGAACAGCTGACGCGTTTGCGTGTCCCAAATGACGAACGCGAACATGCCGCGCAGCTTATCAAGCACGCCGCAACCCCATTCCTCGTAGCCGTGAAGGATGGTCTCGGTGTCGGAATGCGTGGCAAACGTGTGACCCGCCGCCAAAAGCTCTTCGCGAAGCTCCTGGTAGTTGTAGATTTCGCCGTTGAACACAATGATTTTCGTGCCGTCTTCATTCGCCATGGGCTGGCGTCCGCCCTCAAGGTCGATAATGGACAGGCGACGATGCGCCAGCGCCATGAAATCGTCCACGTAGAATGTGGCGTCGTCGGGACCGCGATGCGCAATACGATCGCCCATCAGCTGCGCCACGCGCAGGGGGTCGCTCACCGCATCGGTAACAGCAAAACCGGTAAAACCGCACATATCAGTTCACTTTCCGTCAAAGTTCTTATGCCGCCTGGCCTGGATTGTTGGCTGGATGCCGACAGAAGCCATTTTCCTGTTCGCGCTGCCCTAGGCGCCAAACCGCTAGCCTGCCCCATTACCCGCAAACCGCAAAACCAATCAATTGACCAGGCCTTTTATCGATACATCTCCATCAAATCTTTTGCTGGCGCACCGCATTCTTGCACGCAGCGCCATGCCAGCACGTTCAGCGCATCCACAATCGGAGCGCCTTCCATGCGCACGGGAACAGGCACAAGCGATAGCTCGGTGCAGCCCAGAATAATACCGTCGCAGCCAGCATCCACCATCTTGCGACACAGCGCGCAAAACGCTTCAGCATCGGGCTTAATTCCCGCTTTCACCTGGTCATAGATGATGCTCATGACCAACTTTTGGTCTTCCCCTTCAGGGGAAGCCGCCGCCACGCCGCACGCCGCCAGCGCCCGGTCGTACACCTGCGTTGCCAACGTTCCATCGGTGGCCAGCACGGCGCATTTCGTCACGCCCAGCTGTTTTACGAACGCCGCCGTTTCATCCAGCATGTTCACGAAGCGTGCACGCGAAAGACCTGCGGAAACAGCATCAAGCGCAGCGTGCGCGGTATTGCACGGCGTGGATAAAACATCACAACCCAGCGCTTCAAGCTGTAGCGCCGTCTGGTTCATGGACGGCACAAACGATGGTGCGTCTTCCACACCTAAAAGATAATCGGTGCGATTCGGAATGCCCGGCCGGTTCAGGATATCGATGTCAAGATGCTCCTGGTCGGAGACTACATCGGTATACTCCACCACGCGCTGGAAAAACAGCGCCGTAGCGGCAGGCCCTACGCCTCCAATCACACCCAGCTTCTTGTAATAAGCCATGTCAACAGCCTTTTCGTTTGCCCAATATGCAAATGCTCATTATAACGTCTGCACGCAACGGCCCAAATTAATTCAACGTTAAAGCGCAAAAGCAGGCGAAGGGGTCAGTGCTGCGCGCAACTCCCATTCGTGGCGCAGCGCCCGACACGAACGAACCGCGCTGACACGGCAGAGCACCAGCCGCCAGCTCCTTCCCCGCCGAATGCTAATCGTTCACGTGGCGCTTGTTGAAGCACTGCGCGTACTGCTGGCGATAGTTGCGCTGATTCATACGGAAGCTCAACCAGCGCAAAAGCGATTTGTCGTCCTCGCTCCAATAGCTCTGCTTCACCTTGCCCGCCGCAATCAGGCGCTCGATGCGCGCGAGCGTTTCCGCATCGCTTGTGTACGTGCGAATCACGTCCAGCGGAATCATGGTCCACAGCACTTCATCGTCAAGCGTGGCAATGTCGCACGGCTCGTTGCGTTGCTCCAGCACATCTTGCACCAGGTAGCGCGCAAGGTTCTTCCCCGATGCCGTGGTGAAATAGCTCGAGCGACCCTGGCGCGGGTTGATCTCGAACAGCTTGAACGAGCCATCGCGCTCGTCATATTTCAGGTCGAAATTCGAGAAGCCCACGTAGCCGATTTCCTCCAAGAAACCCCTGATGCGGGCGTTGATGTCTTCGTTGTAGCCCGTCATAATGGCGCCGTAGCTGCCAATGCCCAGCGGCGTATGCTCTTCCAGCACCACATCGCCCAGACACTGCATGGTCACGCGGCCCGTGCGGTCGCTGTAGCAGTTCATCACGCGCATGCGCGTATCGTCGCCGGGAATAAAGTCTTGCACAATCATGGCGTCATCGTAGCTCGACGAGTACACGCCCGTTAGAATCTGCTCAAGCTCACTTGCGTTATCGCAGATGAACGCCTTCTTTTTTCCAGGATATTCGCAATTCCAGTACGCCACGCTGTTCGACGGCTTCACGATAATCGGATACGAGAACGGCGGCTCGTAGTCGCGCCAGCTCTCCGCCGTTACTTCGCTGGTCTTCGGGAACTCCAGCCCAAAACGCAGGCACGTGTCGTAGAAACGCTCTTTCGTGGACAAAAGATCAAACTGATCGGGGCTCATAATGCTGAACAGGAAGTAATCGCGCAGCGCGTCCTGATTACGCACGAGCATTTTCGTGTAGTTGTCGCCGCACGGCGCAAGCACCATGGTCTGCCCAGCGTGCGCGTCGGCGAAGGAGCGCAGCGTGCGCACGAACACCTCGTCGTCTTCCAAGTTCGGCTCGGTTACGTCAATGGACATCAGCTTGCTATGCTGGCAAATGTGAAACGCGCCCTTGCAAATAGTGTGCGAGGTCTTGCCATACTCTTCGAAAAACGAACGCGCCATGCCGTAAGCGTTGGCGTCTCCCCCCAGCAAAACGGGGGTGAACTGCAAATCGGTACTCACTTCTACTCTTTTCCGCTCTTTCGATGAAATCCCTTCATCTTTTCTGTAACTGGTTCATTATAGATGAGTTGCCTTGATGCAGCTTTTTGCGCAGACGCATGCCCTGAAAAGTTTCATACTACGGCTTTTGCCGCAGATGGTGGCGAAGGGTCCGGCGCGGCAAGCGCCAGCAACGCTGCAAGTGGCACCGGATGCTACAAGCGGCAACGTTGCAGGCGATTGACCCGGTGCAACAAGAACACCAAGGCGCATCGGGTTTCGAGTTTTAAGTTTTACGATGTTCATGCGAAAGGGACAAAAGCTTTGGGTAAACACGTGCTAAGCGAGATGGGCGAAACCAAGGGCGCACATGCGCGCACTGCCTATGCTCCCAAACATGCAGTTCATGCCCCTTCGCAAATAGGCGCGGCAAAACACGCACGTCATGCGCGTAAAGAGACTCCCAAAGATGCCTTCGACTTCACTCCCCTAGACGAAGAGCCCCGCGACCTTTCGACCCCGATCGCGGAATCCCTGGATGCGAAATTCGCGGGACCAGAAACGCTGGAGCCAGAGGCGCCGGAGTCAGAACCGCTGGACCAGGGCCCTATCGACGCTGAGCCCCTGGAAGCCACAAGCGTCAAGTCGAATGCTTCGAACGGTGCCGGTGCTTCCAGCGCTGCTGCCGACAACGCGAAAGAACCAGCGGCAAGCACCTCGGTTGCGCGCTCCACGGCACTTATGTCCATTGCCACGCTTGGTTCGCGCGCAACGGGCTTGGTGCGCACGTGGGCGATGGCGTTCGTTTTGGGAAACAGCTTTCTGACCAGCTCATATCAGGTTGCAAACAACATGCCGAACACCATTTACGAACTTGTGGTGGGCGGTATTTTAGGTGCGGCGTTCATCCCCATCTTCCTTTTACAGAAAGAGCAAAAAGGCGAAAAAGGCGCCAACGACTTCGCCTGCAATGTTTTGAACCTATTCCTTATCATTTTGAGCCTGCTCACGTTGGCAGCCGCGATTTTTGCGCCCCAAGTTATCTGGACGCAGACGTTTGCCGAGGGCAGCTCGCAAGAAGTCATTGACCAGGCGGTGCGTTTCTTCCGCATTTTTGCCATACAGATTCTGTTCTATGGCATTGGCGGCGTGGTTACCGGCATGCTCAATGCGAATCGCGTTTATTTCCTGCCGTCGCTTGCGCCCGCGCTGAACAACATTATTGTGATTGCGTCGTTTTTCGCGTATATTCCGCTTTCGAACATCAATGTTGACCTGGCGTTAAACGTGCTCGCTATAGGCACATCGCTGGGCGTGGTGGTGCAGTTCGCCATTCAGATTCCCGCTTTGGTGCGCGGCGGTTTCCGGTATCGCTGGTTCATTGGCCTGCACGATCCCGCGCTGCTCGAGGCTGTTAAAATTGCGCTTCCCACGTTCCTGTATATTATGGGCACCATGATTTCGTTTTCCTGCCGCAACGCGTTTTCGCTGCAAGCCGGCGATAACGGCCCTTCCACGTTGATTTACGCGTGGACATGGTATCAGCTGCCCCATGGCGTGTTGGCCGTTTCGCTGTCGCGCGCGTTGTTTACGGAAATGAGCGATGCCTCCGCGAAAGACGATATCGCCTCTCTGAAACACCACGTTTCATCAGGCATTTCAGGTACACTGCTGCTCATGATCCCCATGGCGTTTCTTCTGGGCGCGCTTTCTACCCCGCTCATGCAGCTGTTCCGTGCCGGCGCGTTCAGCATGGACGACGTGCGCTTTGTGGCCAGCATTCTTGCCATGTGGGCCATTTCGCTGCCGTTCTACTCGGTGAGCATGTTCATCTACAACGTGTATGCCAGCATCCGCAAGTTCAGCGTGTTTGCCGCCATCAGCTGCGGGCTGGTTGTGGTGCAAGTTGCGCTGTATGCCGTGCTGTGCGATACCGACGTGCTGGGGCTTTACGGCGTACCCCTTGCCGATCTTGCCTATTACGGCCTGCTGTGCATTATCGGCATGCTCGTGCTGCGCAAATACGTGGGCAGCGGCATTAAGTACGGGCACATGCTTTCCCTTGCGGTGCGCGCGTGCATTGCCAGCGCTTTGGGTGCTGGAGCTGCGTATTTGCTGCTGGGCGTTTTGTCGTCCGCGCTTTCTGACATGGGGTCGGGCATGCTTGCCGGCCTTATTCAGCTCTGTCTCTGCGGCATGGTGGGACTCGTGGTCACGTTCGGGCTTTGCCTTGCGTTCCGTATTCCCGAAATGCGCACCATCACCCGCCGCTTCAAGCGCTAGCGCAGAATTGTTGTCAAATTACCCCACCTTTTGTCAACAATTTCGATTTCCCCGATGTCTTTGTTGCTTTATGGGATTCATGTTGTCGAAAAAACGTCTCCGAATTCGAAGTTAATGCAGGTTGGAAGTGGGTCGAGAGTGCGATTCGGAATATTTTCTGTTAAGCGCGGCATCCTTGCGAAACGAACATCAGTAAAGTACCAGTTCAAAATTATCTTTATTTAAGGTACATTAAGATTTCTTACGAAAGCAAGAGAGCGACCTACTTCCAACCTATCACAACTTCGAATTACCGCCTGCATTTTCAACAACGTGATAAAAACACCCCACTTTTCTGTGGGTTAGCCAAGACTCACTTTTTTGCGACCTGGGGAAACGCTGATTTCCGATAGCAGCATAGAAGAAAATCCACCGAAAAGTGGGTCGTTTTTATCATCGACCCCAAACATAATGCAGCAGCTCGACGAAAACGCGGGAAGTTGTCGCGAGGGAAGAAGTCCCGTAAAAAACCTTCCCCTCGGGCGTGAGGGGAAGGCATCGGAAGTGCCAGCAAGGGTTGTGGTATTAGCAACAGACGGTGGCTTCCCTTGCCGGCCGGAAAGATCATTGCAAAAACCGCCTAATACTGCTCGAGCATGCAGACATCGCGCGAACGCCGGGAACGTCGCGAACTCCGCACCCAGTCACATCTGCCGCACTTCAGCCAAACGCGAATCGCGTGCACGCAGCACGCATCAACGCAACATCAGGCGCACGCAGGCAACAAACCGCTACGCACCCCATCCGCGCAGTGCCGCATACTGAATAGCGAACGCATCGTTGGCCGTCACATTGCCATCGGCGCCGCCGCTAGGCGCGCCGGTCACATCGGCGCGGGACCACATGGCAGCGTAATCCGGAAGCGCCGTGCACTTGCCCAGTGAAATATCATACGCCAGCTGCGCGTCCACCACGTTCAGCCGCCCGTTGCCGCTCACGTCACCACGCTTCATGGCCAGATATCCAGGGGCTACCGTGCCGCCATCAATGCGAGCATATTCCCAGCCCACATGCATCGAATCATACACGGTTCCCATTCCGCCTACCAAAGCATAGCAGTAGCTGAACATGGAGTCACACGCCGCATACCGCGAGATAGCGAATGCATCCGAAGCGTAAATCGTGCGAAGATTGTTGCAGCCCTGGAACATATACTTTGCATCCCTTACGTTTGACATATTGAACGATCCCAAATCAAGCACTTCAAGCGCAACGCAGCCCGAGAACATGGAATCCATTTTGGTCACATTCGCGGTGTCAAAAGATGATACGTCAACCGAAGTCAGCGTCTTGCAGACCTGAAACATGTAGCCCATATTTTCCACGCTCGATGTATTAAACGAACTCAAATCAAGCTCAGTAAGCGCGTAGCATCCCCCGAACATGCCGTTCATGTTCGTCACGTTCGAGGTATCGAACGAAGAAACATCCAGCGAAGTCAGCGCCTCGCAGCTGTTAAACATATCACTCATGTTTTTCACGCTTGGCGTATTTAGACGTCCCAAATTGAGCGTCTTGAGCGCAGTGCAACCAGAGAACATGGAATTCATTCCAACCACCTTCGCCGTGTTGAACGACGAAACATCAAGCGAGGTCAGCGCTTTGCAGCCGCTAAACATATACCCCATGGTAATCACGTTTGCCGTATTGAAGCTGGCTACATTCAGCGAAGCAAGAGCGTTGCAACCCAAGAACATGTTATACATAGTTGTTACGTTAGACGTATCGAAGGACGAAAAATCAAGCGCATCAAGCTTCTCGCACAGCACGAACATAGATTCCATGCGCTTCACCTGCGCAGTATTGAATCCCGAAAAGTCAATCGAGACCAAGTTCGTGCAGTTAGCAAACATGCGGGACATGTCGGTTACCTTCGAAGTGTTCAAAGGCGTTACGTCAAGCGAGGTAAGCGAGCCGCAGCTCGCAAACATCGATTTCATGTCGGTCACTCGCGAAGTGTCCAGCTCCGAAAAATCAACAGTTGCCAGGTTTTCGCAACCCGAGAACATATAAGCCGTCCAGTTCGTGGACACGCCTGGCTTAAAAACAGCAGATGTGATCGATTCGCTCCGAGAACTCCATGGCGCACCACCCAAGGTGCCGCCAAGATCATAATCCATCTTGCCCGATGCGCCGTTACCCAGCGGCCGCACCGTAAGCTTGCCGGCAGAGTCGATCATCCACTCGCACGTACCCACACGCGTCCAGCCCTCCGTTGGCTGCGGAATGACATAGGTCTCAACGCCCGAGGTGCGGTCGCGGTTAGCGCCCAGCATGACATATGACCAGTCATACAGGTTCCCTGCAGTATCCATCCACGAGGCTTCCCGCAGATTTGATTTCGTGAAATTCTGACCAGCTGCCAAGGTCAGTCGAGAGAGTTTCGGACTGTTCGAGAAGAAATATGACGCGTTCGTCGAAGCGGAAAGGACAAAGTTCGACACATCAAGGGTCTCAAGCGAGTCGCAAACCGAGAACATACCGTGCATATCGGTAACGTTTGCGGTATTGAAAGACGATACATTCACCGAGGTCAGAGCCGCGCATTCCGAGAACATGATGCGCATAGTGGCAACTTTCGAAGTGTCAAACGACGACAAATCCAGCGAAGTTAGCGCCGAGGCACCGTTGAACATGCCAAGCATAGAGGTCACTTGGGAAGTATCAAAACCTGAAAGGTCGAGCGATTCAAGTGATGGGCACACGCCAAACATCAGCGCCATCGCCTTCACGTTCGAGGTGTCTACACCACTCAGATTCACCGATTTAAGCGATTTGCAGCCGAAGAACATGTAACTCATGCCCTCTGCGCTCTGGGTATTCAGCCCTGAAAGGTCGGCGGTAACCAGGTTCTCGCATTCCCGGAACATGTGCTGGCACCAGTTCGTGCTCACGCCCGGTTCCACCACCACCGACGTGATGGATGCACGTTGATCGTACCAGGGAGCATACCCCGACAACGCGCCCAAGCTGCCCGATGTGCCGTTGCCCAACGGGCGGATGGTGAGCTTGCCGGCGGAGTCAATCATCCACTCGCACGTGCCCGACTGCGTCCAGCCCGGAGTTAGAGTCGCATCGGCGGGAGCAGCGGCTGCCGGTTCCGCTGCCGGCACTGCGAGTGCGGAAGAGGCAGGCGCGGAAGGAGTCGCCGGTGCATTGACCAGGTCGGATGCAGAAGGCGCCGCAAGGTTCGCGGAAGAGCCGGCGGCAACATCGGATGTCGCAGACGCCGTTAGCGGCTCAGAGGCAATGGGGGGGGTCGGCGCGGTTGCCGCTTCATCGGCAACGTCACCCGTTGCGAAAGCTGGCACGGGCGCAAGCCCCAGCACCAGCACGACCGAAAGGAAGACGTTCGCGGTCTTTCGATAGGAAGAAGCTCTTGTTTTCATTGTCTGTCCACCTCTTTCTGTAAGCGATGCCAGTACCACTGCTTACAGTATACAGAGGTCAGGAGCGTATTTCGCGCCCAAAAGCAAGATTGGGACACGTGTCCCATCTACGCGACGATTTTGCGCCACAAGGTGCATCCGTTGTTGCTAAATGTTGACAAATTACCCCACCTTTTGTCAACAAATGAAGAAGGATTCAAACATTTTTTGGTAGCGTGGCGGCAAGGGAACCAAAATCAACCTCTTCCCCTTCCCCAGGAATTACGACCTGGGGAAATGCAAGTGGCGCGCCCAGCCTGGGCACGCCACTTGACTAAAAATCGAAAATAATTGAGAGTTTATGCCAATATTTTCTTCCCAGCACCAGAATCGGATCGAAAGCAACAACACAAACCCCATCCCCGACTTCGCAATTGTTGACAAAAGGTGGGGTAATTTGTCAACAACGGACCCTTCGCGCGCCTACATCAGGCACACCTACATCGGGCGGCGATGCATGGGCTCGGTGGTTAGGATCAGAGGCCCGTCTTCCGTAATGGCAACGGTCTTCTCGAAATGCGCGGACGGTTTGCCATCGCGCGTGCACACCAGCCAACCATCGGGCATCTGGCGCGTTTTTTCGGTACCCATGTTGATCATGGGCTCAATTGCCAGCACCATACCGGCCTCCAGCTTCAATCCCGTGTGCTTGCGTCCCCAGTTCGGAACGTTGGGATCTTCGTGCATGTCGTGGCCAATGCCGTGGCCCACATATTCGCGCACCACGCCATAACCTGCCGCTTCTGCAATCTCTTGACACGCCGCGCCAATATCGCCCAGACGGTTGCCCACACGCGCCGCGTCAAGCGCCGCCCACATGCACTTCTCCGTAACATCCAGCAAGCGCTGCTTTTCTTCGGAGATTTTGCCAACTGCATACGTCCACGCGTTGTCGCCAACCCAGCCGTCAACGATTGCGCCCGTGTCAATGGAAATGATATCGCCATCGTGCAGAATACGCGTTGCAGACGGAATACCGTGAACAATTTCCTCGTTGATAGAAGCGCAGATAGAGCCGGGGAAACCACCGTACCCCTTGAACGCGGGAATGCCACCTTCCAAACGAATGATGGTCTCGGCAATGTTGTC
This sequence comes from uncultured Eggerthellaceae bacterium, assembly GCA_934648845.1. Taxonomy (GTDB): domain Bacteria; phylum Actinomycetota; class Coriobacteriia; order Coriobacteriales; family Eggerthellaceae; genus CAKUOV01. The sequence goes on along the minus strand of CAKUFS010000003.1, from coordinate 57,492 downwards.
CAGCTCCAACGTGGAAATGCCCGGCTCAATTCTTCTGCCCACTTCGCGCAAAACCTTCGCGGAAATACGACCCGCTTCCTTCATGGCCTCGATCTGCGCGGGGTTCTTTTTAATAACAGCCATACGATGCATGCCTTTCTCTAATTTTTATCAGGGAAAGTATACACCGCATGGCCGCATCGTGCGGAAAAGTGCAGAAAAGGAATGTTAAATTGCCGCGAAACCGCGCTCTAAGTCAGCAATAATGTCATCGATGTGCTCGGTGCCAATGCTCAAGCGAATCGTGTTCTGGTAGATGTTCTGGTCCGCCAGCTCTTCATCGGTGAGCTGCGCATGCGTTGTGGTGGCCGGATGAATGACCAGGCTCTTCACATCAGCAACGTTTGCCAGCAAGCTGAAAATCTGCAGGTTGTCAATGAAACGCCACGCTTCTTCGCGGCCGCCCTTGATATTGAACGTGAAAATGCTGGCGCCGCCGTTCGGGAAATACTCCTGATACAGCTCGTGATCGGGATGCTCGGGCAAGCTGGGATGGTTGACTTTCTCAACCTTGGGGTGGTTCGCCAGGAACTCCACAACCTTCTTCGTGTTTTCCACATGGCGCTCAATACGAAGAGAAAGCGTCTCGACGCCCTGCAGCAGCAAGAAGGCGTTGAAGGGGCTAATGCAAGCGCCCTGGTCGCGCAGCAGAATGGCGCGAATGTACGTCACGAATGCAGCGGGGCCGGCAGCCTGCGCGAACGAAACACCGTGGTAGCTGGGGTTCGGCTTCGCAATTTCGGGGTAACGATCGGCCTGAGCCGCCCAATCGAAGGAGCCGCCATCAACAATAACGCCACCCAAGCTGGTGCCGTGGCCGCCAATGAACTTCGTTGCAGAGTGAACCACGATATCCGCACCATGTTCAAGCGGACGGATCAGAAACGGCGTGCCGAACGTGTTGTCAACCGCAACGGGAATGTTATGGGCATGAGCCAGCGCTGCAATTTTGTCGATGTTGGGAATGTCAGAATTCGGGTTGCCAAGCGTTTCCAGCCACACAACCTTCGTATTCGGGCGAATTGCCGCCTCGATTTCATCCAAGTTGTGAGCATCGACAAACGTGGTCTCCGCGCCGAAGGAGCGCAACGTGTGCGCAAGCAGGTTGTACGTGCCGCCATAGATGGTCTTTTGCGCTACAACATGGTCACCTGCTTTTGCGAGCGCCTGAATGGCGTACGTAATGGCGGCAGCACCAGAAGCAACAGCAAGCGCTGCGGTGCCGCCTTCGAGCGCCGCAATACGCTCTTCGAACACGCCCTGGGTGGAGTTCGTCAAACGACCGTAAATGTTGCCCGAATCAGCCAAGCTAAAGCGATCGGCGGCATGCTGAGAGTCATGGAATACATACGAGGTGGTTTGATAGATGGGTACGGCACGGGAGTCGGTTGCGGGGTCGGCCTGTTCTTGGCCAACGTGGAGCTGAAGCGTTTCAAACTTATACTGAGCCATGATGAATTTCCTTTCAAAGTAATGCCCAGCTAGCGGCTAGGCTTAATGTGCGAAAGGTACTTTACTCCAACACCTGATGTTTGCCTAGAGTGTTGCTATTATCGAAATTTAATATCCAGCTCTGTTTTTATTTGAATACGAGCAATTGATACCGCACGAGCCGAGGCACTAAGACGCTGTGAAACGAATCCAGCAACAAACAACCGACACCCCTTCCCCACTTCCGAAAAAAGAAAAGACCCGCCGAAGCAGGTCTTTTCCAAAATATGTGATAGAACGTTATTCAGCAGCAACAGTGTAGTTGCGCGTAACGGCAGGGTCAACGTCAATGCCGGGGCCCATCGTGGACGAAATAGTGATGGACTTAACGTACTTACCCTTTGCAGAAGCAGGCTTCATGCGCAGGATCTCATCGTAGATTGCACCGTAGTTCTCAGCAAGCTGCTCAGCGGTGAAGCTGACCTTACCAATGATTACGTGAGCAATACCGAAACGGTCTGCACGATACTCAACCTTGCCACCCTTGAGTTCGCTGATAGCCTTAGCAACATCCTTGGTGACGGTACCCAGCTTGGGGTTGGGCATCAAGCCGCGGGGGCCCAAGATCTTACCCAAACGACCAACCTTGGCCATCATTTCGGGAGTAGCAACAGCAGCATCAAAGTTGATGTTGCCAGCCTGGATGTCAGCAACCAGATCGTCGGAACCAACGATGTCGGCGCCAGCAGCCTCGGCAGCACGAGCGAGTTCGCCTTCAGCGAAAACAGCAACGCGAACGGTCTTACCAGAGCCATTGGGAAGGCTGATCATACCACGCAGCTGCTGGTCAGCCTTACGGGTATCAACGCCCAGACGGAAGTCCGCAACAACGGTCTCGTCAAACTTAGCGGTAGCAACTTCCTTCAGCAAAGTTGCAGCAGCCAGCGGAGCAATAGGAGCTTCGGGCATCTTGGCAAGCGCAGCGCGCATGTTCTTAGATTTCTTTGCCATTTCAATTCCTTTCGTGGTAATGGCGGGTGTGGCTAACCCTTCCACTTACATAAGAAGCAAGTAAATTACTTGCCAGCGAGCATAGCAGCAACCTTCTTGGAAGGCACGTACTTCTTCTTCATCTCGCGACCTTCAATACGAACGCCCATGGAGCGAGCGGTGCCTGCAATGATTTCCATTGCAGCCTCAACCGTATTGGCGTTGAGGTCAGGCATCTTAGTCTCAGCGATGGTGCGCAGCTGCTCTTCGGTCAAAGTGCCAACAGCCTGCAGCTGGGGAATGCCAGAACCGGACTTAATGCCCAAAGCCTGCTTGATCAGAACGGCTGCAGGAGCGGTCTTGCAGATAAAGGTGAAAGACTTGTCCTCGTAGACGGTGATCTCAACAGGAACGATGGTGTCACCCTTGTCAGCAGTCTGAGCATTGAATGCCTGGCAGAACTGCATGATGTTAACACCCTTAGAGCCCAACGCGGGGCCAACCGGAGGCGCAGGATTTGCCTTGCCGGCAGGGATTTGCAACTTTACAAATCCAGTGACTTTCTTTTCAGCCATTGCGAACTACCTTTCAGTTACGCTGCAAAATGTTACTAACACGTTCTATCAACTAAACATCCTTTGCGAGAAGCCCCGGTCCACTCGGGCGCAAAACGATGCACGTGTTATCGTCTTAAATCTTTGAAACCTGATCAAAAGCAAGTTCAACGGGGGTTTCGCGTCCAAAGATGGAAACAAGAACTTTGACTTTGCCGGCTTCGGGCTGAACTTCGGAAATAACACCATCGAAGTCCGCCAAAGGACCAGAAGAAACCTTGACAACCATGCCGGCTTCCAAATTCGTGGAAACCTTCTTGGGGGTTTCTTTGCTGGTGCGCTTCATGATTTTGTTGTATTCCTCACGCGTGAGGGGTGCCGGATTGCCCTGGCTACCAACAAAACCCGTTACGCCGGGAGTGCTGCGAACCGCAGCCCAGCTGCGATCATCAAGTTCCATACGAACAAGAACGTAGCCCGGGAAAACTTTCTTTTCGCTTTCTACGCGCTTGCCGCCATCTTTGATTTCGGCAACAACCTGAGTTGGGATCTCGATACCAAAGATGTTGTTCTCCAGACCCATGGTCTCAATACGCGTTTCAAGGGCAGCTTTGACCTTGTTCTCGTATCCAGAATAGGTGTGAAGCACATACCATTTCTTGGACATATTCTACCTACGCTCCCAAGCTCGAGACAAGAACAAGAAGAGGAGTTACGATTGCATTGTCAAGCAGTGCAACGTAAACGCCGAAGAACAGCAAAGCAGCAACCACCACAACGCTCCAACGAAGCACTTCTTGCTTGGTGGGCCACGTTACGCGCTTCATTTCCGAACGAACTTCCTTCAGGAAAACAAAGCGTTCTTTCTTGGGCTTCTTTTCTTCTTTCTTTTGCTTTTTCTCAGCACCAGAAGCAGCTTGAGCCGGCTTAGACTCTTCGCTCTTCTTAAACAAACTAGTCTTGGTCTTCTTGGAAGAGTCGTCAGCAACAGATTGTGCTTCCTGCTCTTTTTGAGACTCTAACTCGCGAGCTTGCTTACGGGCTGCACGGGCAGCAGATGCTTTTGCTCGCTGAGTCTTTGATTTCTGAGCCATTTTTATCCTTACGACCGATTTTATTAATACTACTTAACGCCAAAGAAGCAGCCCCTAAGGCTGCTCTAACAAACAAGCTGGCAGGCCAGGTAGGACTCGAACCCACAACTTGCGGTTTTGGAGACCGCTGCTCTACCAATTGAACTACTGGCCTGTATTCCTGTTTCCTTGACTACTTATCGAGTCTCACGATGCAGGGTGTGATGTCCACACCACTTGCAGTACTTCTTCAACTCGATACGGTCAGGGTTGTTCTGCTTGTTCTTTTTGGTCGTGTAATTGCGGCGCTTGCACTCAGTGCAGGCCATGGTGACCAAAGTACGCATGAATTCTCCTTTTACCGATACGGGCTGTGCTTGCGAAGCTGCACATGAATTTCAAGAGAAGGGGTTCATCTAAGACGAACCCCTTCGTCTTATGCAATAAGTAGCAAACTACGCGATGATCTTGGTAACCTTACCAGAACCAACGGTGCGGCCACCTTCGCGGATAGCGAACTTCAGACCCTCTTCCATAGCGATGGGGTGAATCAGTTCGCCAATGATGGTAACGTTGTCGCCAGGCATAACCATTTCGACACCCTCAGGCAGCTCCACAACGCCAGTCACGTCGGTAGTGCGGAAGTAGAACTGAGGACGATAGCCAGAAACGAAGGAGGTGTGACGGCCGCCCTCTTCCTTGGTCAGAATGTAAACCTGGCCCTCGAACTTGGTGTGAGGAGTAACGGTACCGGGCTTGCAGAGAACCTGGCCACGAACGATGTCCTCGCGCTTGATGCCGCGGAGCAAGCAACCGATGTTGTCGCCAGCCTCAGCTTCGTCGAGCAGCTTGCGGAACATTTCGATACCCGTGCAAACCGTGGTGGTGGTGTCCTTGATACCAACGATTTCCAGAGGATCGTTCATGTGCAGAACGCCGCGCTCAACACGACCGGTAGCAACGGTGCCACGACCGGTGATGGTCATGGTGTCTTCAACAGCCATCAAGAAGGGCTTGTCAACGTCGCGCTCGGGAGTGGGGATGTAGGTATCAACTGCATCCATGAGCTCCCAAATCTTCTCCTGCCAAACCGGATCGCCTTCCAGAGCCTTCAAAGCAGAACCGCGGATGATGGGGGTGTCGTCTCCCGGGAACTCGTAGGAGTCCAGAAGCTCACGAACTTCCATCTCAACGAGCTCGATGAGCTCTTCGTCGTCAACCATGTCGCACTTGTTCAGGAAGACAACGATGTAAGGAACGCCAACCTGGCGGGCCAACAGGATGTGCTCACGAGTCTGAGCCATGGGGCCGTCGGTAGCAGCGATAACCAGGATAGCACCGTCCATCTGAGCAGCACCGGTGATCATGTTCTTGACGTAGTCAGCATGGCCGGGGCAGTCAACGTGTGCGTAGTGACGCTTGTCGGTCTCGTACTCAATGTGAGCAATGGAGATCGTAATACCGCGCTCGCGCTCTTCAGGAGCCTTGTCGATCTGATCGAAAGCGGTGAAGTCTGCATGAGCAGTACCGTGAGAACCGTCGTTCATAGACAGGGTCTTGGAGATAGCAGCGGTAAGAGTGGTCTTACCATGGTCAACATGGCCGATGGTGCCGATGTTTACATGGGGCTTACCACGATGAAATGTTTCTTTTGCCATTTTTCAATCCTTCCTCATAAATCGGATAGGGTCATCTTTTTCAAGATGATAAAACACGCGCCCTGACGGGCGCGATCTATCTAAAATGGTAGCGGTGACTGGATTCGAACCAGTGACGCCACGGGTATGAACCGTGTGCTCTAACCAACTGAGCTACACCGCCATTATCAAACTCGGATTAAACCGAAGTAATCAAATGGAGCCTGTGAGCGGATTTGAACCGCTGGCCTCATCCTTACCAAGGATGTGCTCTACCCCTGAGCCACACAGGCGAGAAATGGTGGGAGCGCTAGGATTCGAACCTAGGTAAGCATAGCTAACGGGTTTACAGCCCGTCCCCTTTAACCACTCGGGCACACTCCCAAATTCTTCGCTCAATTCATGTGCATTTATCAAGCTGCCACTTCCTTAGAAACTTTCTTTCCGCGGAAGCAGACGGTATATTACGCGAGTCTCGGCAACATGTCAACACCTTTCTACGTATCCGGGCGTATCTTTTTTCTTGCCGCTGCGTATTCACACCGTGCACACATCATAGCAATAAAAAGCAGCATCGCGTGGATCGAATAAAGAAAAAGACAACGTTGCGCGCAAACGGCAAAGCGCTTCGCTATACGAACTATATATAGTTAGTTTACGCAAGATGTGTAATCTGCGTTCGCTTTCCCGGGCCCACGCCGCTGCTGTGGTATTATCCCTGGAGTATTGACCCCAATTTCGTAAGGGTATTTATTATGCACCAATCATTTGCAAGCAAAAAAACGTTCGCGAAGGCCACGCTGAGTGCAACGCTCGCGCTCCTTTTGGCTTTGGCGCTTCCTTTCTCTGCATTTGCAACGCCAGGCGACGACAAGCAGGCCGAAGCCAATGCCGCCTATGAGCAACTGACTGAGAAGCAGGAATTCTTGGACACCGCATCGAACAACTGGGTAGAAGCTGTTGCCGAGCAAGAAGCAGCTGAAGCAGCTGTTCAGGAAGCTCAGGATCGCATTGATGCCGCAACGCAACGCATTGCCAAGCTTCAGGAACTCATGGGCACCCGCGCGCGCACGATGTATCGTTCCGGCAACTTGACCGTAATCGATCTGCTGTTTGGCGCCACGTCCTTCGAGGAATTCGCAAACAACTGGGATCTTCTGGCCATTTTGAACCAAAACGATGCCGACATGATTTCCGAAACGAAAGATCTGAAAGCCGAAATCGAAGCTCAGAAGATTGTTTTGGTTGAGCAGCAAGAAATTGCCACGCAGAAGGCAAAGGAAGCCGAAGAGATTAAAAACGAAGCCGAATCTGTTGTTGCCGAGATGCAGGCCATCTATGACAACTTGAGCGCCGAGGCCGCTGAGCTGCTTGCCGAAGAGCAGGCCGCACGCGACGCCGCTGCGCTGGAGGAGTGGAACAACAACCAGAACAATAATTCCGACGGCGACGATGATAACGGCGGCGGCTCTTCCTCGGGCGACACGAACAACGGCTACTCCGGACGTGCCGATGCGGGATCGACCGTAGGACGCGCGTGGGCGCTGTACAACGAAGGCACGAACACGTACGTGTGGGGCGGCGTTGGCCCAACCGGCTTTGACTGCTCTGGCTTTGTGAGCTACTGCCTGACCGGCAACTACAGCCGCCTGGGCACCACCTACACGTTCCTGGGCTACACCGAAGTGTCCGATCCGCAACCGGGCGACATTGCTGTGAACAGCGGACACTGCGGCATCTACATTGGCGGCGGTCAGATGATTCACGCTGCAAGCCCCGGCCAGGGCATTGTTGTTGGTCCGGTTCAAGGCGGCATGACGTTCCATCGCTGGTAATCACTGGCAATCACGAGGCTGCGAACGAACTAAACCATATTCACGCACACGAAGGGGGCGCCGCATTTGCAGCGCCCCCTTCCCTTTCCCGTCTTAGCAGAAACGATTTCACGTTCGACACCGATAGACCGCGCAATCCATGGCAGGAGTCACCAACAGGCATAAACCTCCTATAAGCGCTTTATTTTATTCTGCAAAAATGCAAAAGAAGAAGCAGGTGGGCGACGCGAGACGGGAAGAATCGAGCCGAACTGCGACGCTTTGGATAAGTTGAGCGAGCCACAGCCAAGAAGAAGCATTATCCAAGCGGAGTCGTGAGGCAAGATCTTCCCGGCCCGCGCCTGCCCCATGGTATACCGCCAAGGCGAGTTCTTCCCAGCCCTGCGCCTGCGTTGCGCCCCTTCGCAAGCCCTACGAAAGCGGTTTCCAATCGGAGCCAAGCACAACCAGAACTTCGGTGTCGAACGTGTAGCCATTGATGCCATTCACCACGCGCCCCGTACCCAGCGCTTGCACAACCGCTTCGCATGCCTCTTTATAGGCGGGATCAAGGTAGATGACCAGCGTCTCCGTGTACACGTAGCTATCGGCATTGCCGGTTTCGGCCACGGTAAAGCCTGCATCGGTCAGGATTTGCGCTAACGACGTGGCACCACCCGTCATGCCCGAGCCGTTGCGAACCGTAATCTCGAACGACTCCTTGTCAACAGAAGCCGCTTGGCTCTGCTGCGTCAAAACGGAAGGATCGGAGCCTTCATCCACCTTTGCCATAAGATTCGTCACACTTGACGCTGTGGGATAGAAAAGCTTTGCGGTGTACCCATGAGCCGTGGAGCTTTGCTCGGAACCCTCGATTTGCGCAACATAGATTGCGCTGCCATTAGTGCCTTGCAGCTCATCCAAAAAGTCCTGAAGTTCATGCGCCGACATGTCAGTGACCAGGTGCGATGCTAAATCGTCAAGCTTGCCATCAAGAACGAAGCCGCCGTCGTTCGCAAAGAAGCGCGTGGCGAACGCCTGCGCGAATTCAAGCTGGCACGCCATTTGCGTTTCAACGCCCTTCTTGTAATTGGACGCCGCTAAATACACGGCAGCCGAAGCGCCATCAAGCGTTTGCTCGCCCGCAGAAAGGTAGATACTGCCCGCTTGCGGATCGTCCACGACCTCTTTCACGGAAACGGACTGGCCGCCCAGGTCATCGACGATTTTCACAAAGCCCGCTTTATCGATGTGCAGGTAATGGGAGATTTTCACGCCCGTAAGCGACGACACCGCATTCACGGCGCTCGATGCACCTGCAGAAGCCAAAACGGAAGACAACGACACCTGGGAGTCCCCCGTTGCCACCTTCAAGTTGCCCGGAATGGCCACCAGCGTGATTTGCTTGGTTGACTGGTCAAGGCGCGCAAGCAGCATGGCGTCAATGTTGTTGTTGCCGTTCGTGTCGTTCAAATCGGCCGTAAGAAGCGTGTAGAACGGCTGGCCTTGCTCTTGGGCGGTCAGCGAAGCGGACAGACCGTCATCGCTTCCCGCGGCAAGACGCGCATCAACCGAAGCGAAGAATGCGAAGTGCGCAGCCGCAGCGCCAATACCCGCAATCAAAAGCAATGCCACCAGAATGAATCCCGCACGCTTCATGCTTGATTTGCGCTGAATCTCCTGTCCGAAGTTACGGCGATTCATACGACGGGAATACGCGCCCACGCTTTCACCCGACATGGTAGTCGGCGTGATCTGATCAACATATCCCCTGTTCGCGCGCTTAGCTTGGCGGCGGCTGGATATATTTGCGGCCGCGGCATTTCCCGAATGACGCGACATGTTTTCTACCTGTGGCACCACACCCGATGCAGCGCGACGCGCAGAACCCGACACCGCGCCTTTCGAGGCGCCATGATGCGTTCCGTACGTGTTCGAGCGAATCTGCTCCGACGTTTTGCGCGATTGAGCAGCGTTAACGGTACGACGCGGCGAATGCGCAGTAGCATGACGCGCACCGCACTCGGCGCCACCAGCAGTACGGGCACCGCGCTCCGCGCTGCGGCTGGAGCTGCGGCCCGAAGCACGATGGGATGCACGCTCGCCGCCGCGCCCAGACGAACGCTCGGGTTCGCGACGGGAAGATCGCGATGATCGGGATGTGTTGTTGTCGTCGGAGAATGCCACGAGAAACCCGCTTCGCTCAAGGCCCGCTTGCTACACAACTTTGCGCGCAACCGATGCGCCCAAAGATGCAAGTTTGCCCACGTAATCCTCATAGCCGCGGTCGATGTGCTCAAGCCCACGCACGATTGTCTCGCCTTCTGCAACAATGCCCGCCAAAACCAGCGCAGCACCGGCGCGCAAGTCAGTCGAAGACACCGGCGCGCCCTGAAGCGCAGGAACGCCACACACCATGGCGTGATGATCCTCGATAGTAATATCGGCGCCCATGCGCATGAGCTCGGCCGCAAACATAAAGCGATTCTCGAAAACGTTTTCCGTAATCACTGAGTTACCCTGGGCCAACGCTGCCAACAGCATAAACTGCGCCTGCAGGTCGGTGGGGAAACCCGGATGAGGAAGCGTTTGGATATCCGTGCAGTGCAGCGGCTCAGTGCGCGCGACCGTAATGGAGTCTTCCGTGGTGCTTATCGTGCAACCGAACGATTCCAGCTTCACCATGGCCATGCGCAAAAACGAAGGATCGATGCCCGTCACCGTTACCGGCCCGCCCGTAAGAGCGCCGCCGGCAAGGAACGTGCCCGCCTCAATGCGGTCGCCCACCGTGGTGTGCTCGCACGGATGCAGGTCTTCCAGGGAAACGCCTTCCACCGTAATGGTGGAGGTACCACCGCCCGAAACATGCGCGCCCATAGCGTTGAGCATGTTGCACAAGTCAACGATTTCCGGCTCGCGCGCGGCGTTGTCGATAACGGTTTCGCCCTGCGCCACCACCGACGCCATCAGCATGTTCTCCGTGGCACCCACGCTGGGAAAATCAAGCGTGATGTACGCACCGCGCAAGCCATCGGGCGCCTGCGCCTGCAAGTCGCCGTGCTTCACCTCGAAACGAACGCCCAACTTTTCCAGGCCCAGCAAATGCATGTCAATCTTGCGCGCGCCAATTTGGCAGCCGCCCGGCATGGCCACGTGAGCGCGGCCGAAGCGCCCAATCAGCGGACCTAGCACCGAAATGCTCGCACGCATCTTGGAAACAAGCTCGTAAGGGGTTTCGTACGAAGTAACCGCCGCCGTATCGACAATCAGCGTGTGCGGGTCCTGCTCGTCGCGTTGAACCGTTGCACCCAAACGACGCAACACATCGCTCATGACCTCTATATCCGAAATCTGCGGAACATTATGCAGCACGCACTTGCCCTGGCCCAGCAACGCCGCGGCCATGAGCTTCAGCGCGGAATTCTTCGCGCCGGAAACGCGCACCGTGCCGCCCAGGACGCCTGTACCTTCGACAACAATTACTTCTTCAGACATAAAAGCCCCCGCTTCGCATACTCTTTTCGCATACAAGTTGACCAGCGCTTCCGAAAAGCCGCAGCGCTGGCAACGGTTTTGTGACGACGGTTTTTAGAACTGGCGCAAGAAACGCATATCGCCTTCGATAAGCATACGCAGGTCAGGCACGTTGTACTTCAAGCATGCAACGCGCTCTACGCCCACGCCAAACGCAAAGCCAGAATAGACTTCGGGGTCAATGCCCGACATGCGCAACACGTTGGGATCCACCATGCCGCAGCCCAAAATTTCCAGCCAGCCGGTGCCCTTGCACATGCGGCAGCCTTCGCCGTGGCAAATGCCGCAGCTCACGTCCGCTTCGGCAGACGGCTCGGTGAACGGGAAGTAATGTGCGCGGAAACGCGTCTTGCGCTCTTCGCCGAACATCTGCTTGCAGAACAGCTCAAGCGTGCCCTTCAGGTCGCCAAACGTGATGCCCTTGTCAACAACCAGGCCTTCCATCTGGGTAAACTGCGGAAGATGACTGGGGTCGGCCACATCGCGGCGGTATACCTTGCCCGGCGCGATCACGTAAATGGGCGGCTCCTGGTTCTCCATGGCGTGCACCTGGCAGCCGGAGGTCTGCGTGCGCAACAGCACGTCGGACTCGCCGCGCACCGCGGACTCATCGCCCGAGCGGTCCTTCACGTAGAACGTATCTTGCATACTGCGGCTGGGGTGATCGGCTGGAGCGTTCAGCGCTGTAAAGTTGTACCAGTCCGTTTCGACCTCGGGGCCAGAGATAACGCTATAGCCCAGACCGGCAAAGAAATCGCACATCTCGTCGGAAATCTTGTTGATCAAGTGGCGCGTACCCATTTGCTGGGAACGACCGGGAAGCGTGACGTCAACGGCGGCGGCGTCGATAGCGGCCATAAGCTCGGAAGCCGTCAGCGCGGATTTGCGCTCTTCAAGGGCGCTTTCCACAATGGCGCGCGCTTCATTTACGGTCTTGCCCACCACGGCGCGCTCTTCTTTGGGAAGCTTGCCCATGGAGCGCAGGTAGCCCGTAAGGGTGCCCGACTTACCTAAAACGGCAACGCGTACTTTGTCCAATTCAGCGGTATTTTCAGCAGCGGCGATTGCTGCAAGCGTTTCATCGCGCAAGGTGCTCAGTTCTTCAATAACGCTCACGAGCGTTCCTTTCCTTCATTACAAACGTAACCATGCAGTATACTCCAAAAACTGTGCAAACCTGGCAAACGTAAGGGGAAAACACAGGAGCAGCATGGCAGGTGCGGACGGGGCGCAACCAGCCAGCTAGTCGTTTGGAACGTTGCGCTCCCAACCATCCAGCCACTCGTCCAACAGGAACGCGTCGCTTTCACGCAAAACACGATCGGCAGGCAGCTGTGCCGCATACGCACGACCGCGTTTCGTTGCCAGCGCACGCGAACCGAACGAGAAGTAACATCCCGCGCGGCGCGCTGCCACCAGTTGATCGCTTGTGCCCGAAAACCAATGGAAGATACAGGTACACGCGTCAAAGCAACCTGCTTCTTGCAGGATTTCAAGTACATCGCCCGCCGCCTGAACAGCGTGAACGGAAAGCACCCGCGCACCACCTGCCGCAAAGCACGCGGCTTGGGCGGACCCGGAAAGCGGCGTACGGGCCGTCGCCTGGGCAATTGCGCGAAACGCCGCAAGTTGGTTGTCGCGCGTGTGCGCGTGCTTCGGGGAAAAATCAAGACCGACTTCGCCTATCAACCACGCATCGGGCAAGAGTTGCAACACGTCATTTGCCTGGGCATGCGCGATAGCGGCATCAGCCGAAACGCGCCACGGATGCAAGCCCAACCCGAGCGAAACGTTAGCGGGCAAACCTGCATCGCGAAACCGCACGTACTCATCGGGCGTTTCCGTCATGCAGAAAAAGTGCTGGTCATCGTGTGTTTGCGCATATTCGCGGAAGCAAGGGTCATGCTGAAGGTGGCAATGGGCATCAAGCTGCGCAGGGTTAAACTGCGTCATGCCGAGCCGCATCGTGCCAGGTCGCACCGCTCCCCGCTGCGCAGCGTCGAAACCTGCAAGCCGCCCTTGCTCGCTCATGCACGCCCCTTTCCTTGCTCAATCGTGCTGCCGCACGGCACCGCGCACTGCCACGTGCTGTTCCGTTGCGTTGACATCGCGGGCCGACCGCACCTCGCGACCCCAGCTCTACGCTGGCCGCACTAGCACACGCCCCTTCCCTTGCTTGAGCATTCGCCGCAAGTGCCTAGCGTTCGAGCACGCCGCGCTCCTTGATGAACGAACGGATATGCCAGCTGTGGAAGTTGCACACGAACCACATCAGGCCCGAAAGCGGATACAGCAGCAGCAGCGCCGGCATCAGAATGCCCGAGTCCTCGAAAAGAAACATCAGAATGGCGGTGACAATCAGCGCGTAAAATGCGCCGTGGAATTCGCTATGCAGCTTCCAAAACGCCTCGTAAGGGCCGGGCTGCACAATAGCAATGAACAGCAAGAATCCCACCACGGCCACAAAAAGCACCGTAAGCAGCGGAGAAAACACCAGCGTATCCCAGCAATACTTGCCCACGTTCACAAAAACCTGGGCGATTTGCCCCAAAAGGTCGCCTGCGAAGAAATTCACATGACCACCCATGTGCGAGCCGCTGTTGAACGTGGTGTCCAGGAACAGCACCGCAATGGCAAGAAGCCCCGAAACAAAAACGGCCGCTACCACTTCGCGTTTGCTGAATTTATGTCCGCTAAACAGACGCCACGACACGAACGTTCCCACTAAGCCCCAGATGATAACGCCAAAATTCGCGCCCCACCACGGAGCCGCAATCACCGTGCAAATAATCAGCGACGCCACCGGATACAGCCAGCGACGCAAACGCTGCGACAACTTGCTAAAGGGTCTGCGCGTCAAATAGAACGCCACCAGCATAACCCACGAACCAAAAAGCAGCGCCGCCCCTTCGTTGCCAATGCCGAAGAAACGCACGCCTTCCACCGGCGCATACGAAAGATAGCTGCCCACCGAAAGCGGACCACCCGCCAGCTGATCAAGCATCAACGTGATCACCGTAGCGCCCAAAAGCCCCATATAAGCCCAGGTCCAGCGGAAGACGAGTGCCACAATCAGGCACACGAGCGATATTTCAAGAACGCAGAACCAGAAATAGTCCAGGCAAATTTCGGCATCGGGATGCGTGGGCAGCTGCAGCATCATCAGATACGTGGCAAGTGGAATGGCCAGCGAGAATATCCACATGATGCGCGCGGCCGGCAGCAGATACGCCAGCACTTTCGGCCGGATGCGAATCTCCAAGAAAAGCAGCACCGCCGTGCACAGCACCGCAAAAAACAAAATCCCCACCATGACCACAACAAAACTTGGCTGAGATTCTTGCAACGCGGTGGCCATGGCGGAGTCGCGCTCCAGGATATTCAAACGCGTGATGGTGGGCATAAGCTCCGATGCGGGATAAACGGTCAAGCTTGCCGGGAAACGCTGCGACGTGGAAGCAAGCGCATCAACGGCGGCAATGGCATCGCGCGTGGCAATCAAGCCCATATGGCGCGTGGTCGAAGACGTGAAAAGTCCCTTGTCAGAGGCGTCTTTTACCACGAAGCAAGAATAATCCTCGGCCTCATCGCATTCACCCAAAAACGCCACGGAATTCGTGATGACCAGCGAATCACCCGTTTTCAGGTTGTTCACCACGCGATTCATGACTTCTTCCATGCCCGCGGGGCTGATTGTTCTGAACGCAAGAACGTGCAACGATGTTAGATCTTTATGCTCATCCCAATTCAACGCGCCGTTGTATGTCAAATTCGCCGAAGCGTTCGCGTACACAAAACTGTAAAGCGTGGGGGTGGCATCCTGATTGATATCGCTCCATTCCCAGCCGGGAGCCACAATCAGATACACATCGCCGCGCTTGATGCTGTCGGAATGAGTGAAAAGCCGCTCAATACGCGTTTCGGCGCGCACTTGGCTCATGGTGGTGTACGGCACGCCATATTGGGAGGTGGAAGACACCGACAAGAAGGGTTCCTCCGCAAAAGCACGAGTCGTGGGCACGCACAACGTTGCAATCAGCAGCAAAAGCGCAAAGACGCACGCGAGCGCAAACGAAGGCGCGCCGAGACGAACGGCAACAGAAGCACCGCGGCAAGCGCCGTGCGACGGAACCTCGCCGCAAACGGAAGCACCACGCGCGGGAGTACCGGAGCACCCGAACGCACGCGAGGATACACCGAAACGGACCGATGCAGCCACGTCGCACCCGCGATCACGTGCACCGTCATGCGCTCCCGCGGCCACGCCACAAGCGCCCGGCACACCCGCGCCGGGACCTTCCGAAACACCGTCTGAAGCATAATGCGAATATTTTAAGTCGTTTATCATGCACGGCAGTATAGCACGCCGCCCAATTGCGGTATTATATTTAATTACGCAATTAGCATTCGTGTAAGCGAAAAAACACGGATGCCCCACCAAAACCGCAGGTGAGTTGCATACGACAGGCAAAAGGAAACGGAGAAGAGGATTCATGCCCGTAACAGACTTCCTAAGAAGGAACGCCGCTGAATACGGCAACGAGGTAGCGCTGGTTGAGCGCAACCCGGAAATCAAAGAACACCGTCGCGTCACATGGCGCGATTATGACCTGATCGAAAGCACCGAAGCGCAGCCGTATCGTCGCGAAATCACCTGGCATGTGTTTGACGAAAAAGCGAACCGCTTTGCCAACTTGCTGCTTTCGCGTGGCGTGAAAAAGGGCGACAAAGTGGGCATTCTCATGATGAACTGCCTGGAATGGCTGCCCATCTATTTTGGCGTGCTGAAAACTGGCGCTCTGGCGGTACCGCTGAACTTCCGCTATGACAGCTCCGAAATTGAGTACTGCCTGAATTTGGCCGATGTTGACGTGTTGGTATTCGGTCCCGAATTCGTGGGCCGCATTGAAGAGATTGTGGACACCATTCAGCGCAATCGCCTGCTATTCTTCGTGGGAACCGACTGCCCCACGTTCGCGGAAAGCTACAGCGAGCTCACGGCGAACTGCTCCAGTAAGGACCCCATGATCCCCCTGAAGGAAAGCGATGACGCCGCCATCTATTTCAGCAGCGGTACCACGGGCTTCCCCAAGGCAATCCTGCATAACCACGAAAGTCTGGCACAAGCTGCGGAAATGGAGCAAATCCACCACAACGTGCAGCACGATGACGTGTTCCTGTGCATTCCGCCGCTGTATCATACCGGTGCGAAGTTCCACTGGATGGGCAACTTGATTGCCGGCTCGAAGGCCGTGATTTTGCGCGGCGTGAAGCCCGCCGACATTTTGAGCGCCGTAAGCTCCGAGCAATGCACCACCGTGTGGCTGCTGGTGCCGTGGGTGCAAGATATTCTGCATGCCATTGAAACGGGCGAAGTGAACCTGGACGATTACAAGCTTGACCAGTGGCGTCTGATGCACGTGGGTGCGCAGCCCGTTCCGAAGAGCTTGATTGAGCGCTGGCTGCAGATTTTCCCCCACCACGATTACGACACGAACTACGGTCTGTCCGAATCCACCGGCCCGGGATGTGTGCACCTGGGCATTGGCAACGTGGACCACGTGGGCGCCATTGGCATTCCGGGTTATCGTTGGCAGACGCGCATTGTGGGCGAAGATGGCCACGATGTGAAAAACGGCGAAGTCGGCGAGCTGTGGGTGAAGGGCCCCGGCGTTATGACCTGCTATTACAACAATCCCGAAGCCACCGCCGAAGTGCTCAAGGACGGCTGGCTGCTTACGGGCGACATGGCGCGCACGGACGAAGACGGCTTCATTTGGCTGGTTGACCGCAAGAAGGACGTTATCATCTCTGGCGGCGAGAACATTTACCCCGTGCAGATCGAGGACTTCTTGAGCGGCCACCCCGCCATCAAGGACGTTGCCGTTATCGGCTTGCCCAATGCACGTTTAGGCGAGATTTGCGCCGCCATTATTGAGCTCAAACCCGAGTTCGAAGGTCTTACCGAGGAAGCCATTAATGAGTTCTGCATGAAACTTCCCCGTTATAAGCGACCGAGGCGTATTATCTTCGCGGACGTTCCACGCAACGCTACCGGCAAGATCGAAAAGCCCCAACTGCGCGAACGATATGGCGCTTCGAACCTTGTTGATCAGCAGAACAACGCATAACGCTTTTGGGCGATCGCTTCGCTTTTCGGGGGCGAACGCCTCAAGGCGTTCTGGACCAGGCAGTTCGCCCGCCGCATTTTCAAGGAGGCCTTAAGGTGCCCCGAGAAAATGCAGAAGGGCGAAATACCAATCCAGAACGTCTTGGGCAGGTAATAGAGTCGTCTTTGACTTATATATACAAGGAGAAAAACAGCAATGAAGAAACTAACCGCTAAGGAACTGAAGAAAGCTTATATTGACTTCTTCGTTGAGCACGGCCACACCCTGATCAAGGGCGCTTCACTCATTCCCGAAAACGACCCCACCGTACTGTTCACCACCGCAGGCATGCATCCGCTGGTGCCCTACCTGATGGGCGAAAGCCATCCGGCGGGACATCGCCTGGTTGACTGCCAGAAGTGCCTGCGCACCGGCGACATTGACGAAGTGGGCGATGCCAGCCATCTGACGTTCTTCCAGATGATGGGTAACTGGTCGCTCAACGATTACTTCAAAGAGACATCCATTCCCTTAAGCCACGAATTCTTGACCAAGGTGCTGGAGATTCCGCAAGAGCGCATTTCCGTGACTGTGTTTGAAGGTGAGGAAGGCATTCCGCGCGACAATGTTTCCGCTGATACGTGGCGCAGCCTGGGCTATCCCGACGAGCGCATCTACTTCTACCCCCGCAAGGAGAACTGGTGGGGTCCCGCGGGCGTGACCGGCCCGTGCGGCCCCGACACCGAAATCTTCTTCGACACGGGCAAAGAGCCCTGCGGCCCCGACTGCCAGCCTTCCTGCGGCTGCGGCAAGTACGTGGAAATCTGGAACAACGTGTTCATGGAGTTTTACAAGGAAGAAGACGGAACGTATCGTCCGCTGGGTCGCCATAACGTTGATACCGGCCTGGGCCTGGAGCGCGTATTGTGCCTGCTCAACGGCGTGGATTCTGTTTACGACACCGAGCTGTTCAAGCCTATTATCAATCGCATTGAGCAGACCACCGGCATCAATTACGACACGGCCGACGAAGAGTCGCGTCGCGCTATCCGCATTATCTGCGACCACATGCGCTCCACCACGTTCCTGCTGGGCGACGAGCGCGGCGTGGTGCCGTCCAACGTTGACCAGGGCTACGTGCTGCGCCGCTTGATTCGCCGCACCATGCGCCACTGCATGAAGCTGGGCATCGACTTCAGCGAGCTTTTGCAGTACGCCGAGATCCTGGTTGCCGATTATCAGGACGAATACCCTGAGCTTGTCGAGCATCATCAGGTCATCATCGACCAGCTGGCAAAGGAAATCGACACATTCTCCAAGACCATTGATAAGGGCACAAAGCTTGCAAACAAGATTATGGACGGCATTCCCGAAGGTGGCCAGATCGATGGCGAAAAAGCGTTCCATCTGTACGACACGTATGGCTTCCCCTTGGAGCTGACCTGCGAACTTGCTTCCGAGCGCGGTCTTACGGTTGACACCGAAGGCTACAAGAAGTTCTTCGCCGAGCACCAGGAAAAGTCCCGCGCGGGCGCTGAGCAGCGCTTCAAGGGCGGCCTGGCCGACAACTCCGAGCAAACAACACGCCTGCACACCGCAACGCACTTGCTGCACGGCGCACTGCGCAAGGTGCTGGGCGACAGCGTGTTCCAGCGCGGCTCCAACATTACCGCCGAGCGCTTGCGCTTCGATTTCAACTTTGAGCGCAAAATGACGCCCGAGGAAATCGCCGAAGTTGAGGCAATCGTGAACAAGGCCATTCAAGAAGGCGTGGAAGTTGAATGCCGCGAAATGCCCATTGAGGAAGCGCGCGCCATGGGCGCCGTGGGCATCTTCGACGACAAGTACGGCGATCGCGTAAGGGTTTACATCATGGGCGACTACGACACCGAGCTGTGTGGTGGCCCCCATGCCGCAAACACCGCCGAGCTCAAGGCGTTCAAGATCCAGAAGGAAAAGAGCTCTTCGGCGGGCGTGCGCCGCATTGTTGCCGTTATCGGCGACGCAGCTTTACGGTAAGTTGCCAGGCACCACTGGCGCTCAGATAGGAGTTTTTGCATGAAAATCGGGTTCGACAACCAGAAATACATCGAGTTGCAGTCGGAGAACATCCGTAAGCGCATCAACCAGTTCGGCGGCAAGCTGTATCTGGAATTTGGCGGCAAGCTGCGCGATGATTACCACGCATCCCGCGTGCTCCCTGGTTTCGAACCCGACGTGAAAGTGCGCATGCTGCAAAGCCTGAAAGACGAGGCCGAGATCGTTATCGTGGTGTCCGCCGACGCCATTGAGAAGAGCAAGGTGCGCGGTGATTACGGCATTACCTACGACGAAGACGTCTTGCGGCTGATGGACGAATTCGAAAGCCTTGACTTGTTCGTGGGCAGCGTGGTTATCACGCAATACGCAGGTCAGCCAAAGGCCGATGCCTTCCGCCGCCGTCTGAGTGCGCTGGGTGTGCGCAGCTATCGTCACTACTTCATTGAAGGCTATCCCAACGACATGGCTCGCATTGTAAGCGATGAAGGCTATGGCAAAAACGACTTCATCGAAACAAGCCGTCCGCTGGTTGTGGTAACTGCTCCGGGCCCTGGATCAGGCAAAATGGCAACGTGCTTGTCCCAGCTCTACCACGAGCACAAGCGTGGAAACGTTGCCGGCTACGCGAAATGGGAAACATTCCCCGTGTGGAACTTGCCGCTTTCCCACCCCGTGAATATTGCGTACGAGGCAGCCACGGCCGACCTGGACGACAAGAACATGATCGACCACTTCCACTTGGAAGCATACGGGAAGACCACCGTCAACTACAACCGCGACATTGAGATTTTCCCCGTTTTGCGCGAAATGATGAACCACATTGTGAAGGAATGCCCGTACAAGAGCCCCACGGACATGGGCGTGAACATGGTGGGTTTTGCCATTTGCGACGACGAGGCGTGCCGTGAAGCAAGCCGCATGGAAATCTTCCGTCGCTTCTTTGCTGCCGCCGTGGAGGCAAAAAAAACGGGCGGCTCCACTGAGGTTGTTGAACGCCTGGAAAACATTATGGCATCGGCTGGCGTAACGCCTGATCTTTCGCGCGGACGCATGGCGGCGCTGGTCAAAGAAGAGGCCACGGGCAAACCTGCGGCGGCTATTACGCTGCCCGACGGACGCATTGTGACGGGGAAAACGTCGGATTTGATGGGCTGCGCATCGTCCGCCCTAATGAACGCACTCAAAGAGCTGGCAGGCATTCCCGATGAGGACTACATTTTGACCGACCAGGCGCTCGAGCCCATTTGCGCCCTAAAGCTGCAAAAACTCGGCTCGAAAAACCCGCGTCTGCATTCCGATGAAACGCTCATCGCGCTCTCCATTAGCTCGGCAACCAACGAGCGCGCCGCAAAAGCCATTGAGAAGCTGTCCGAGCTGAACGGTTGCGACGCGTTCTTCAGCGTGATTCCCGCCAGCAACGACGAGAAGCTGTACAAGAAGCTCGGCATCAACTTGTGCTGCGAGCCGAAATACGAGAAGCACAGCTTCTTCCACCAGTAGTTCCCGCGGGAAACACGGGCGCAGCGAAGAAGCGAGGCAAAGCAATGGCAAGTCACAAGAAATCGGCACAAGCGAAGCAGAAAGCGCTTTTCGAGGCGCAGCTGGGTGCATCTGATTTCGGCGACTTATTCGCTGCCGAAGAACGCCGCCGTGAACAGGGAAATCTTGAGCGCGAAGCAGCACTGCGCTACAAAGCGTGCGAGCGCAAGAATCGCTACGTAAGCCGCGCAGAGGCCGAGGCGGCAATTTCTGCTTGCGAGGATTACGGCACGCGCGGGCTTCACTGCTATAAATGCGAGTACTGCAAGGGCTGGCATCTCACATCCAAGCCCGAACGAGACAAGTAAGCGCACGCGCGCACTCCACCCGACGCACTCCACCGACCTAGAAATAACGTAACCATGAAAAACTTTGACTTCAGCGTATATGGCAACATCCTTGCGGTTAAGCAAGCCCACCTGTTCGACATCGGCTGCTTCCTTATGCGCATTTACATGTACATGGGCACGCTGGGTGTGGTCTCGATGCTCACGCTTTCGGGGCATTCGGCGTTCTTTTCAGGAACGGTTTCGTCAACGCTGGCAATTTCCACGTTTTTCATTGCGCCGCGTACGGGTAAATTCATGGACGAAAAAGGCCAGCATCGCGTGATTCTGATCACGTCGATTATTGCCATGGCAGGCGCGCTGCTCCTTTTAACAACGGTCGCGTTAGGCCTTCCATCAGGCATTATGTATGTTGCAGCGTTTCTGATGGGCTTTGTCCCCAGTGCGCCGGCAATCGCACGTACCCGCTGGACGTACCTTATCGAGTCGGGAAGGATCAAAAACTTCTCCACGTCGCTCAAAAGCGTGTATTCCTACGAAGGCGTTATCGAGGACTGCTCGTTCATGATTGGGCCGGCGCTGGCTATTGCGCTTTCAAACACGTTCTTCCCCACGGCAGGCATTCTGCTGGGTTGCCTGAGCTTTACCGTGGGCTCGTTCATTCTGCTGGTGCTTGCACGCGACACCGAGCCGCAAGTCAATTGGAAGCGCGCCGCGGAAGGCGCCGGCGAAGGGGTTGCAAATGAAGGGGCAGCTGGCGCCACCGGCAATGCGTCCGCGAAGAAGCATCGCAGCGCGCTGGTTGAGCTTCCTATTGTGCGCGTGCTGTTCGGCTTGGCGCTGCTCGTGGGACTTATTTTCGGCGCGTTTGACACCACGACCATCACATTTGCCCAGTCCATTGGCCAACCTGTTGTCGCAAGCATCGGTGTGTCTGTTTCGTCGTTTGCCTCTATGTGCTCGAGCTTGACGTTCGGCATGCTTGTTTTGAAGGCGCCGCTGAACAAGCAGCTCCTTGCTGCAGCTATTGCCGTTGGCGCGGGCTACATGGGCATGGGATTCATCACGTCGGTACCGATGTTCTTCTTTATTTCTGTTTTGGGCGCGGCACTCTACGCACCGTTTTTCATCACGGCAAATTCGTTCTGCGAACAGGCTGTTCCCGCAAATCGCTTAACGGAATCGCTCACGTGGATCACCGCAGGCTCAACGTGCGGCCTGGCCATTGGCCCCACAGCAAGCGGAGCGATCATCGATGCAATGGGCCCCACGGCGGGCTTCTACCTGGGATCGGTTGCATGCGTTTGCGTTATTGCACTGGCGTTTTTCTGCCGCGGCATTATGAAGCGCAACTGCAAGCAGCACGTTGCAGCCCCGCACGTCTCGCAAGAGCTGGAAGCAGCATGCGACTAGAGGCAAGCGCAGAAGGCAGGCGCCTGCCAGCGCCGAAAAAGCGGCAGAGCGGTTAAGCTCGGGCGATTCTGGCAAGCGGCGCGCACAGCGGCAGGGCGATTCGCGCGCCCGCAAGAAGAACAACGCAAGCTACAGAAAGGCTTCTCATGACATACGAAATGCGACGCACCCAGCAGGCACTCGACGAAAAGGAAATCGCACGCATCTTGGAAACGGCCAGCAACGCAACGTTGGCACTTGCACCTCAAGACGACGATGACTTCCCTTACGCCGTGCCCATAAGCTTCGCATTCGACAAAGCCGCCCAAGCGATTTATTTTCACTGCGCGCGGGAGGGTCGCAAAGTCGATGCCGCAGCCCACAACCCGCGTGCGTCGCTTTGCGTAGTAGCCCAGGACGAGGTGGTACCCGATCTGTTTGCCACCAGCTATCGCAGCGTTGTTGTTTTTGGCGAATTACACCTGGTAGAAGACGAATCCGAGCGTTTAGACGCATTCCGCGCACTGGGTCGCAAATATGCAAAAGGACTCAAAGAGCAGCTCGAGCGCAAAATCGAGAAAAGCACAGCACGCGCTTTGATATACCGCTTGGACATCCAGCAGGCAACCGGAAAGATGGCCAGCAAAGCCGTGCGCGAACGCGCTGATGAGCTGCGCGTTTCTCCTGCTGTGCACAAGAGCATGCAAGGCAACAAGCATGCGAACACGAAACCCGAACTGCTCATGCGCCAACGCTTGCAAGAAGCGGGGCTTACCGGATACCGCCTGCAATGGAAAGTGCCGGGTAGGCCCGATATCGCATGGCCTGGCAAGAAAGTGGCGCTGTTCATCAACGGCTGCTTTTGGCATCGCTGCCCGCATTGCAAGCCCGCCGCGCCTAAGAAGAATATCGAATACTGGACCATCAAGTTCGAGAAGAATCAGCAACGCGACGAAGAAAGCGTAGCGCAGCTCACGCAGATGGGCTGGAAAGTTCACGTGGTGTGGGAGTGCCAACTCAAAAAGAAGAAGATCGACGAAACTATGGCAGAACTTCTTCCCCAGCTTGCCGCTGAGCTGGACAAATCCTTTCCACCCGCCTAGTCAGTTGTTGACAAATTACCCCACCTTTTGTCAACAATTTGTTCGGGATGTTCCCCTCCCCGCCCAAGATGCCGCCCAACAGCGCAGCGGCATGAGACGTACCTCCGAACCACATCGCGGCAAGCCGCCATTCTTCCAAACTATTCTGCGTTCGAAGACTTCAGCAGCACAATACGGTCAAGAAGCTGATGCCCCTGTGCAACGATATCTTCCAGCGATGCTTCTTCTTGTTTTTCCTGCTCAGAGAAAAGACCCGTGAACGTGTCTTCGCAGCCCAACACCAGAGAAAGCTTGATAAGCGAGTCCAAGGAAATCAGAGAGTCTTGCTCGAAACGTTTGAGCGAACCCAGGCTCACGCCCGATCGATGCGCCAGCGCACTTTGGGAAAGATGCAGCTCTTTGCGCCGTTTGCGCATGCGCTGCGAAATGTCGCGCGCAATGGCATCGGGCGTTTCACGCGATGCGGCAGCCGCGCCATCTGGGGCATCTACGACGCTCAGTACAGCAGAGGGCACCTGGGTTTCCCCGAGTGCCCTCTGCGTGTTTTCAACGTTAGCTAACATATTAACCTTGTGGCGTGTTTATACTGCATTTGCTGTTTTATTTAAATATGTTATAGCTAATATATTAGCTAATGTATGGTATATATTACTCCTATTTATTCATAAGTCAAGCATTTTTGGCTAATATTTTAGCTATTTTTGTTGACAAATTACCCCACCTTTTGTCAACATTGCGCCGCCAGCACACAGCCTTTGAAAGCTAAGAGCAACCAGATCTTCGCCTTTCGTGCCCATGCATTGGCTTCTGAACTTGCTTAGAATTCCTGCGTTCGACATTTTTCGAAAAACTGTCAAAAAAAGCTAGTAAATGTGATGGATTGTTGCTGCAGTAAAGGTTTTTCATAAGGCAGAAGAGCGTTTACCCAGGTCATTATTTTTATGGAATACGCTTGGGCCGCTCTTGGGCTGATTTCATCACGCTTACTCAAGTTTTTGGCAGTTCATCCAAAATATCTCAAATCGAGATGCCTAAAAATGAGCAGTGGCCGAACATGGAAGGCCCATCACTTTTTTGCATCCCCGCTTTGCCTTCCTGATTCACCCTTTGGCAAGCTTGTAAACGAAAAGCAACATTTTCCCGGCAAGCACCTCTATAATGACCTGCATGAATACCACTCGCTTGTCATATCTTTTCATCGCGGTGGCCGCCACCTGCTGGGGGCTTATCGGCCTGGCGAATCGCAACCTTATTGCTGCCGGGTTCACGCCCCTTATGCTGGTAGCAATCCGCCCCACCGTGGCCGTTGCGATCTTCTTCGTTGCGCTGTTGCTCACTGACAGAACGGCGCTGCGCATTCGCCTGAAAGACCTTTGGTGCTTTGTGGGCACGGGCGTTTTGAGCCTAACGATGTTCAACTTTTGCTACACCACGGCGCAAACGTACATGAGCTTATCCGCCGCCGTAGTCCTTTTGTACACCGCGCCGTTTTTCGTGGTGCTTATCTCTGCGCCGCTGTTCAAAGAACGTATCACGCCGCTCAAAGTTGCGGCGTTATTTTTGGTGATGGCGGGCGCGGTATGCTCTTCGGGTCTAATTGAATCGGGTGCGTCGTTTTCCCTGACAGGAGTCTTGCTGGGTATCATGTCAGGCTTTGGATACGCCCTTTACAGCATCTTTGGACGCTTCGCCTTGCAGAAGGGATACAGCTCGAATACCGTGTCGTTTTACACGTTTCTATTCTCGGCTGCTGCATCGCTTGCGCTCAACGCAACTGCGCCGCTGCCCGCCGCAGAAGCGACGCCAGCTGTGATGGGATGGTGCCTATTTTTGGGTATCATCTGCTGCCTTGTGCCGTATGCGCTGTACACAAAAGGTCTGGCGAACGTAGAAAACGGACGCGCTTCAGTCATTGCCTCGCTGGAAGTGGTGGTTGCCAGTCTGGTGAGCGTGGCAGTTTTTCACGAGCCGGTCAGCGCAACAAGCGTCCTGGGTGTAGCGCTTGTCATCGCCGGCATTGTAGTTATGAACGTCAGAACAGCTCAAAAGTGACGGGGGCACAGGGGCAATCCCCACTCTTTGTCGGCAATTATCGCGATTCGATGTGAAGGGATGTCCGTCGACAAGGGCTCGCCTCACGACTCCGCTTGGATAATGCTTCTTTTCACTCGCACCTCGCTCAACTTATCCAAAGCGTCGCAGTTCGGCTCGACCCTTGCCGACGGGCATCCCTTTACAGCCCCGCCTTCCTCGGAAATCACCAAGCTGCAGGGAAACTTGTCGGAAAAGAGCCCCAATGTGCAAAATATTCCTTTTCGGGGCAGGTGAAAGCAGCCCCGAGTAGTATTCATCTGCTGTCTGCGATTCGCAACCTGGGCTTTTGCGAGTCTGCACCGGTCTTAGCGGGGATGTTCGAGTCGCAAATGCTCCCCAAGGTACCCCGAACAGGAATATTTTGCACATTGGGACGAAAAAAACGACAACATGCCACCGACAAGCCCAAGTGCAGGCATCGAATCGCAAATACACCGCAATCAGGATCGAGTAGGAGGCACGTCGTTATTCGGCGTGCCGTCCTCTCACACCACCGTGCGAACGGTTCCGTACACGGCGGTTCCCTTAACTTACATGTACCTTTCCATACTGAGTTGAGAAAAATAGATAACCCTTACGGGCTAGTTGCTCGGTTTTGATTGCTCGTTGCATGATAGGACTTTTCGCTATTCTCCAATATGCCTTTCTTGTGTTGGCATACATCCATGCCGTACTTTCTCCTATGCCGCATTTCTTGAGCATTTTGAATCGGGTACGGATTCTCTTCCACCGTTTCCAGTAGCACATTCGGATGCGTCTGCGCATCCACATGTCTATGTCACGCAGTAGCGCTTTCATATCTGCGAGTTTAAAGTAGTTGGCCCATCCTCTGACAAAGTCTCTTACCATCACCGGCCGCACCTCGTTTGGGATGGCTTTGCTCCTGTCCGTAAGTTCTCTGACTTTGTCCTTCATCTTCGCTATGCTTTTGGGGTGCACCCTAAATCGGCATTCCCCCTCCCTACTGTAGAAGGCATAGCCAAGGTATTTCACTTGATTGAAGTAAGCCACGGTAGTCTTTTCCCTGTTTACCTTGAGGCGAAGCATGCCTTCAATGTAGCGGGTGATGGATTCGAGCGTTCTTTGCGCCGCTTTCTTTGACTTGCAGAAAATCATGCAGTCATCGGCATAGCGAACGAAGCGATGCCCACGCCTGTCAAGTTCCCAGTCTAGCTCATTGAGCATGACATTGGAAAGCAGTGGCGAAAGTGGCCCGCCCTGAGGCACGCCGACCTTTGTTTCTTCCAATTCCCCATTAACCATAACCCCAGCATTGAGGTATTTGCCAATCAACGACACCACCCTGCCGTCACATACGGTTTCCGAGATTATTTGGATGAGTTTTGATTGGCATACCGTATCAAAGAACTTCTCTAAGTCCATATCAACTACCCACACATAGCCTTCATCTACGTTTTGCTTGCACGCATAAAGCGCATCGTGTGCACTTCGCGCTGGCCTAAAGCCATAGCTCGAGTCATGGAATCGTGGCTCAAACATGGGCGATAGCTGCAAAACAATAGCTTGTTGCACTACGCGGTCAACTACTGTTGGTATTCCGAGCTTTCTCACCTTTCCCTTCTCAGGTTTGGGTATTTCTTTTCTAAGCACAGGGCTTGGAATGTAGCTACCCTTTTGAACTTGATGGATTAGTTCGTTTACGTTATTTTTGAAGTAGTCATACATCTCGTTTACGCTCATGCGGTCAACCCCCGCTGAACCCTTGTTGGATTTCACTTTTGCATAGGTTTTGCGCAGGTTGTCCTTACTAACGATTTTCTCCATCAGGTCACATGAATTGGCTATGTTGGCGCTTTTGGCAGGTGTCATCCCTTGCGTGCTGGACGCTTCTGCATATCCTTGGCATTCCGTGCCTGCCTTTTGCAGAGAGCCTTCGTCTTCAAAGAATTGAATTTGAAGTTGTCTGCCTTTATACGCACCCAAAGGTGACCTCCCTTCCGCTAACACCGTTAAAGGTTCAGCCCTTCCTTGCGCAGGACAATCACGCAAGTACTATGGCCTCTGCTGACTTCTCACGGCAAGCTTTACTCCGCATAAACAAGATATTGTTGTTCATACGTCCGTGAGGTCTCCCGAGGTAAGGCGCGTTTCTTTCCCTTCATCTACCTGCCGCATTTACGCTGTGGGTTTCCGCATAGCTATTGGGCTTCGGCTTGTATGGCAGCCTTACCCGCCCATTTGCGCCTGATGCGATTTCTGTCCGTCAGGCCAAAGGTTTGCCTCCTGCTTCCTTCAGATTCCACCTCACGATGGACACCCTTGCGCTTGGCTATGCACTTCCCGCTATGAGGGCGTGCTCGGGACTTTCACCCGTTAGAAACGTGCCATGCTCGGCACACCATAAAAAATCCGAAGCGCACGTAACGCTTCGGACTCAATTGTCGACACAAGTTGGGCTATTTATCAAAAAGGTGAAAAAGACCCCGTCCCTTTTTAACATTTGGTGGCAATGACGCCTTCAATACGTGCAAGGTCGCTTTGCTCAAAATGGAACGACACCGTTTGCAGTGTGTCGGCTCCTTGCGGATCCGCTTGCTCTACCCGCACAAAGTCCATATCAACAGCATCGAAACCGCAGTTCAGAAGCGCATACGCATAACAGCACGCTTGAAGTCCGTGCATCTCATGCAGCTCCTGAGGTGTTTCGCTTGCCTTGCCACCCGTCTTGTAGTCAACAACGTACGCGCGTTTCTGCTCCGGCGCCCCAGTCGTCTGTTCGCCATTTTCCTGCATGCCGCACCCTTCAACGCACAACAAGTCGAACGCACCTTCAAGCACCAGGTCCGTATTCCCAAACGGCACCGCAAAGGAATGCTCAGGAAGACATTGCTGTGCCGCCCGCGCGCGCTTGCAAGCGGCAGACCCCAGCCAACGCTCGAACGCCGCCGTCAAACGCTGCACATCCGCAACTTGATATGTTTTCGCAATGCATTCAAGCTGGTCAGACGCCTTTTCGGGAGACTTGATAAACGAAAGTTGGCACAAACGATGCAGCGCCGAGCCAAAGTCGGTCGCCTTGTCATCGTCAGCAGAGAAGTACCGCAACGCATCCGCAAGGCTGCCCCCCTCTTCTTGGGCGGTATCCCAAAAGCCCTCGAGCTGCGTTAACGGCACATGCCCGCCCTCGAGCGACGAATACGAGAACACGCCTGTTGGCTGCGGGTCAAAGCCGCCCGATACCACGTTGAGCGGCGTCTCGTCCGAAAGGTCGAACAAGAAACGCGAAGGAACCAGGCTTGCAACGACATCCGCATCCGTGCGCACACCCGCGCCCAAACCAGCGACCACACCCGCGCCACCAGGAGCGGCAGCATTAGAAGCCGCACCCGCGCCATCGTCTTCGCCATCCGCATCGGAAGCTGCACTAGCACCTTCTCCATCAGGCTTTTCGTAATACTGGCAGCAAATCTGAGCCGGCTCGGAGCCACCGTAATCCACAAAGCTTTCGCCAAGGGGAATCACGCCTTCGTCGCCGAAAAGCGCACGGACGACATCGCCATACGCACCAGGGTACATGGCATCGAAATCGCCACCCTCTTGCGTTGAGACGAAAAAGCCCAGCGCTTCTTTCGCGCGGGTGGCTCCCACGTAGAAAAGACGCTGTCCTTCCGACATCTCATCGGCAAGCGAGCAGCGCTGCAGCAGTACTTGCGCTTTCAGGCTATCATCGCTGGTCAAAGCGTCAACGCTGGGTTCTTCATCTTCGTCGACAAGACCCATTTGCAGCGATTTACCGTACGTTGTCGATCCAAACTTCTCGCTTTTCGGGAAAAGCGTGGCATACGTCTTTCCCCGAAAACGAGCAACAAGCAAACTTTCCGAGCGCGGCGTTTTCGCAAAATCAGCCAGAGCAACAATGGGAAACTCCAGGCCTTTGGATGCATGGATGGTCATGATGCGAATAGCTTGCTGCTCGTGAACATTCAGCGCGCCGGGCGCTTCCTTCAGACCTGCCGAAATTGAAGCGTCGTACTGCTCGGCGGTTTGAACAGGCCCCACACCGCCTTGCTTCTCTATGCTCTCAATCAGACGCAGCGCCTTCATGTAATTGCCAATGCATGCACTGCCCTGCGCTCCCTGGCTTTCAAGGCGCGCGAAACAGCCGCTTTGCCACAAAAGACGCAACAGCACGCGCGAGAGCGGTTGGGTCCGCAGCGATCCACGAGCGGCAAACAGAAGATGAGCGGCTTGCGCAACCATCGGCGAAGGCGCGGCTGCACGGAAGGTAGCAATAGCCTCGGAAGCTCCGGCGGCCGCATGCACGGCGGCGGCATCCGCAGGAGCAGCGTCCGCACGCACAGCGGCGGCAGTATCAACGGCGCCCGCAGCGTCATCTACCGGCGCATCCACGGACTCGCCGACGTCGCCAGCACCGCCCGCGCCTGAACCCACCACAGCGCGAGCACAACGCACCAGCCCCTGGTCAAGCCCGCACGCTACCGTCTTTTGCGCTTTGTCATCCCAAACCGTAGTAAGATCGAGCAGCTCATCGGCCGACAGCTGAAACAGCGGCCCCATCAGGACATTCGCCAAAGCCTCGGTGTCCTTGAAATTCACCAAGGCACGACACAGAAGCGCCATGTGCTGCGCTTCATCAGACTGCGCGAACAGCGAGCCGCCCGTAATCACGCAGTCGAACCCCGCCTGGCGCAGCGCCTGAGCGTATAAATCCGCATGCGTTGTGGTTCCCAGCAAAAGCACCATTTGCGACAAATCGTGACCCGCCGCGCGCATACGCGCAAAATACTCCGCAATACGTTGAGCTTGCGCGCCAAACGCATCGTCTTTCGAGCCCACTTCGGCGCTTTTTCCCTTGTGGCGCATGGTGACGTCCATGAAGATACGCGGGTCGCGCGCACGATACCCCGCGCCATCGTAAACCGCCTGCAAATCAAGAAAGTCCTGGCCAAACACGGATTGCCGAGCGCAAACCTTCTTCACAAAGGCCAGCACATCGCCATGACTGCGGAAGTTTCGCGTAAGCCGCAGCGCACACGGCTCGCCGCCTTCCGCAAGAATCCGCTCCGAGAACATCTCCCGTTGATACGTGCGATACAACGCAACGTCGGCGCCACGGAAGCGATAAATGCTTTGCTGCGCATCGCCCACAGTGCATAAGTACCGCTGACCCGCACCGGAAAGCTTGCTCACAATCGCCAACTGCAGCGCATCGGTGTCTTGGAATTCATCGACCATCACCAGACGGAATTTGTCCTCATACAACGCTTTGACCTGGGGATTCTCCAACGCACGAAGGGCCTGGCGAATCAAATCGCTATTATCCAGCACAGCAAGACGTCGCTTTTTCGCGGCAAAAAGCTCGTCAACTTTACGCGCAAGCTGAACCAGCTGGTCGAAAATAAGCGCACTCTTGCACAGCAAAATGCGCAACACCACTTCGTCAAAACGCGCGTTCAGCGCCTTGATGAGCGCCTTCTGCTCTTTGCTTCCGCAGCGTCCATCCAAGCGTCGGCACGAACCCAACACGCCGTAAACCTGCGATGAATCGCTTTCCATCAGGGCATTCAGCGCATTGAGCGCTTGTTCACATGTCAGCTTGTTCTGCGCCTGCGTGGCGCTTTCCTTTATCTGCTCCATCAGCGCAAACGAGTCTTCGTAAATTGCCAGAAGCTGTCGCGCAAGCTGGCCCGGCTCTTCGCGTGACGCGATAAGCTGCAAATCATCGAAACCATTCGGCAGCTCATACGCCTTCGCCAGAAGCGTGTTCAGAAGGCTGGTGACCGAATCGCTGCCGAAAGCGGCAGGCGAATCCGTCACAGGATACGCGTCGAATAACTGCCGATACGCCTGGTAATCGCTCGTGCGGCTTTCCTCAAGCACTTCCTCGATTGCCTGGCCAAGAATCTCAGACGAGTCCTCCATAACCGTAAAACCCGGATCGATGCCAATCTCCAGCGCATTCGCGCGCAAAATGCGCGAGCACATGCCATGGATCGTGGAAATCCAAGCACCATCCACCTTACGCGCCTGGTCAAACAGCCCTTGCGCGCGCAGCGTCGAACGAACGCGGCCTTTCAGCTCCGCCGCCGCTTTATTCGTAAACGTAATGGCCAAAATTTGATCGATGTCATCAACGCCACTCACCGGATCCGCCAGCGCATGCGCAATGCGTTCCGTGAGCGTAAACGTCTTGCCTGATCCAGCTCCTGCAGAGACATCCACGGGGCCAACAAGGCGCATAACGCATTTTTCCTGTTCAGGCGTGTATCCCATGGTTACATCCCCTTTATCTGATCAGCCTGGTTGGGCCGGTTTACTTGCAATTGCCCCCGACGCAGCTGCTGGCACACACCCGCCACTTCGCACCATTTACATGCGGTATCGCTCGGACACGGCTCGATGCGCCCTGCCCGGATGCCGTCAAGACGCACCGCGATTGCCTCTTCTACCTGATCCAACGTGTCCAGAAACGACGTTGTCTCGCAATATTGCGCCGCAATGTTCAGCAAATCCTTTTGCGGATCAAGCTTGAGCGCATCAAACAAGCCGGCGCACCCGCTTGCCTTACCGTACGAAACATACAGCGCGCCCACGGGGTTCACGTCCAACTTTCGACGCACAACCTGGGCATATATGAGCGCCTGCACTTTTTGGGGAAGGGACGCAAGCACAATGCCGTCCGCACCCGCAACGCCCGCACCCGCGCCGGCAGCCGCCGAGCCAGCGCCCGCTGCGCCGTCCGCGGCTTCCTTCGTCTCCTTGGTGAAATGGTTGTATCCCGCGCCCGCCGAACCCTTGTAATCAAGGATGACCGCGTTGCCCCGATCGTCCACATCAATACGGTCCACGCTTCCCACCAGGGGATACCCCGCATACATCAGCACTTCATCGCGCCCGAACGAGAACTCCCCCGCCAGCGGATGGTATTCCGGCAAAAACGACGCTTCCCACGAAACAAAGCCCTTGAGCGTCTTGCGAAACGCCTGCACCTCAAGCAACTCACGGTTGTTCAACGGGAAATACGCCATCGACCGTCCTCTGTCGTTTCGCTCGCGCTCCGCCTGAAGGCGCTGGTCAAACAGCGAATCGAACAAAATCAGCGACTCTTCAACGTTTTCAGGCGTTACACGCACCTGCCCCGCCTGCCGCAGCGCCTCGTGAAAATCGCGAAGGAGCCCGTGCGCAAACGTACCCCGTGCTCGTGCATCAAGCGATGCGCGAACTTGCGCCGTGCCCAAGCGATTGTGCACGAACCACCTGAAAGGACATTCAAGGTACACCTCAATAGCAGAAGCCGAAAGATGAGCGGGACGCGCCATAGTAACATCATAGCCACTTGGAAGGAAAACACGCCTATCACCTGCGGAAAGCTCGAATGAGACTTGAGGGCCACCATCAAAAGCGGGCGTTTCTTCGCAGGAAGCGTCTGCAACAGCCGCCGCCTCTTCCCCAGGGTCGTCCGCGCGCGCAACACCCGCCGCAACGTCAGCCCTGGTCTGAAGCGCAGGAACCCGACCCGTTTCCGTGCAATTCCGCGTCATGCATTCTTCGCCCAAGCTCGTAACAAACGGCTCAAGGTTGTGCGACACGCCCCACAACTCGTGGAGCTCCTTGTAGTTCTGCGGATCGGAGCGATAACAGTCCACTACCTCGTCAAACAACGCAGAGGGACGCCGATCGTCGGTCTTCTCGTCATTCAGCACACGATGAATCAACAGCTCGTTTTTCGCGGCGGCAACAGCGCACGCGAACGATGCGCGCAGCTGCTCGATTTTACGTGAAGGCTGATAGCAGCCGCATTTTTTCAGCAGCGCATCAATTGCCTGCTCATCGTTATCCAGCGAGTACGCATCGGCAGACAAGTCGGTCAACACGCACGCATCAAACGAAGCAGGAGGGCATTTCCCCAGGTCATTCAAGCTCATGAGCGAAACTGACGCAACTGGCTCTTCGTCCAATTCGCTTCTTGCGGCAACAACAACGGCAGCCGCCGCGAATGCGGCAAGCGCAATCTCTTGCGAAAGCTCCATTTCACTCACACAACGCTGCACCTCCAAAGCGTATCCGGCAGCAGCAAGCTGCGTTTCACGAAACACCTCTGACCAGCGCGTTTGCTTGGAAATCCACGCACACTGATACTCAAGCGCGTCCTCATAGCAACCCCGCGCCATGGCTTCTAGAAATTCCGCATGCTGCTCTTTTTGCCGCGAGGCCGCAACCTCGATCGCATATTCGCGCGTGATGCCGCGCCAACCGCGCAACGATACATCGGCCTCGGCAGCGGCAGCCGCACTCATAAACGAAAACGTGCTGAGAGCATAATCGCTGGCCATCGCGGCATTTTCAAAGCTGCTGTCTTGCAAAAACTGCGCCAACGACAACCACGCCACGCCAAACGCCGTGCGTGCAAGAGGAACCGACCCGCGCACACTGCACGCAATATGGCGAGAGCGCAAACGTGGAGCCAGCTGCTCAAACGCTGCAACGGGGTCGAAGCAAGAAACGGCAATAGTTTTGTTGCCATCGCGAGCCAAGCGCTCAAGTTCGCTCGTCAAAAGTGCCGGCGACGCATATGCGCCCATGGGCAGCGCAAAACGCACACGGCCCGTTGGCACAAGGGGGTTCGTATAATCAGGGTGATACAGCGCTGCGCTGAGCTGGGATAATTCACTGTTGCGCGCAGATTCGGTAGTCTCACACGCACATACACGGAACAAAGTTGCATCCGCCGCGCTTTCCAGCAAAAGTTCCTGCGCCGGCGTGGGATTGCAATCAAGCAGCACCACCGGTATCTGAGCCGCCGCTCCTTGGCGCGCAAGATTCGCACACGCAAGCGCCGGCTCAATGCAACCAAGCTCGTCTTGATATGCAAGGCAGCACCGCACGAGCACAACGATTTCTTTTTCCGCCGCACTTAGCGTAGGAAGAGCGGCCGCGCCTTGGTAAAACGCCTGCTCAATCGCATGTTCGAATGCTTCTTCAGTAAAGAAAGGCGCACACTCACGCAGAAGGCGCACGATCAAACGTACCATACCCTCGGCTGGAGTGAACGCCTGGTCCTGCGCAGCCGCAGCCGCCGCGCCAGCGCCCGCCGCATCGACCACGCCCGCCGCGCCAGTCGCCGTCCGCGCATCCACATCCAGCTCGCGCCCCTTCATGGCAGCTTCGGCCGCATCGAAACGCTGCTGCAACGCGAGGCGCACCGTCATGGAGCGCTGTAACGCCGACACGAAAGGAGCACCCGTACCATGCAGCTGCCACAGATCCTCGACCCACGACGCCAACGTTGCCACTTGCACGCCAAAACCGCAATGCGATGCCGCCAGCGCTCGCTTCACAGGCGCAATGCTCGAAAAATCACGTACTAAGAAAACACATCTTCCCTGTTCGGAAACAAGTTGTCCCGCGGTTTCGCACGCGTCTTGCAACGCTCCATCATATGACACCCACGCGATTTCCTGCACGGGCAACTCCTTTCCTCTAACGCCATTGCGCCCTTGCGTCGTTCTCTACTGACCAAAGCGTCCGACAAGGGCAAAGCGAAGGCTGCGAAGACCCTGGTGCGCCTTTCGATGCTTGCGACCCGGCGCTTGCCCAGCAGGGGCGAAGCGAAGGCGGCAAAGCTTCCGAGCGAAGCCCTTGCCGGGCAAGCGCCGAACCTTCTCCACCTTCGCACTCCGGCGCCTTCTTATTCCTCGTCTTCGAAGTACATGTTCTCCACGTAATACTCGTTGAAAGCCGGCGTGGTGGACAGCTCAATGTAACGGCACTCGGAAGAAACGCTGTTCAGGGCGTCGGCCGCCGCATGCGACAACACCGCCTGGGTCGCGCCCTCAAGCGACGAGTTTCCCACGCTGCGCGTCCGCGACAAAAGCTGCGACGGGAAAAGCCCAATGGCAGCTGCGTTTTCCAAATTCAAATACTCGCCAAAACCGCCCGCGATCAGCACTTCTTTGATGTCATCGCACTCAATGCCCAAATCCTCAATCATAACCAGCACGCCCGAAAGCACCGCCGATTTCGCCAGCTGCAAGCAGCGCACGTCTTTCTGGCTCACCACCACATCGCCGTGGATGCGGAAAAACACGCAGTCGTCATCTTCGTCCAAGCAAGCAGCCAAATGCTCGGGCAGTTCGTCCTCGTCGGCGAAACGACCCGTCTCATCCACCACGCCCAAGCGTACCAGGCACGCAATGGCGTCAATCAGGCCCGTGCCGCAAATACCCACCGGCTCCGCGTTGCCAATCGTGGAATAGCTCAAACCGCCTTCGTCGATGACAACTTTCGAGATGGCACCTGGATATGCCGGCATGCCACAGCGGATGTTAGCGCCCTCGAACACCGGGCCCGCCGCCGTGGCGCACGAAACCGCGCCCGTCTTGCAGCCCAGCGCCATTTCGCCGTTCGTGCCCAGGTCAATCAGCAGCGTGGGGGCGTCTTTCTGCAAAAGGTGCACCGCCATAATGCCGCAGGTGATGTCGCCGCCCACGTAACCCGCCAGGCAGGGCGCGAAAATCGGCTTCGGTAGCGCATCGAAGAACGGATCGGCCAGCGCTTCGGGGCCGCCGAAAAGTGAAAGCGCCTCGTAAGGCGCCGTGCCAATGGGAGTCGGATCCACGCCCGCCGCCAAAGATTCCATGGTGGTGTTGCCCGCAATAAGGAAGCGTTTCACCTGTTCAGGAGTTGCCTTCGCATCCTTGAACACTTGCTTTGCCATAGAAGCAAGCGCGTTGCAGATCAGCGCGCGCTGCGCCTCAAGCATGCCATCCACGCACGCGGAAATACGGCTCACCACATCGGCACCATAGGCAATTTGCGGGTTCGATTTGCCCGTAGTAGCCAAAATGTCGCCCGTCTTCAGGTCAATCAAACGCATGGCAACCGTAGTCGTTCCAATGTCCACCGCAAGCGCTAGGCCCTCTTCGCAATCACGCTCATCGCGCGGCCAGGCCTCAAACGCGCCCGCAACGCTCACGACCATGTCCTTCGGCGACTCCAGAATTACTTCCATGCCGTCTTCAACAACGTTTTGGCAGGCAAGCTCGTAGCCCACCACGCCTTTGCGGCTTGCCAGCACCCGGCACTTCTTGCAGCGGCCAATGCCACCGCACGGCGCATCGATATGCTCGCCACCATCGCGAATCGCCGCAAGAACGGTCGTCCCTTCCGGAACCACCACTTCCCGTTTGCCGTCTTCGCCCGAAATGTACAACGTCACGTCCATGGCTTACCTCTCTTAAACCCCAACGCTTCCTCCCTTTCCCGAAGTATACCATTTCGCCTGTGAAACCTACCCTTAACGCAAGAATGGTATTCTCATACATTGGCATCAGTCACGCGGTTTACTATAATGCGCGGATAGATACATGACGGAGGCGCGATCGCCATCAGTACCTTCACCACCGCTCGGGAAAGCGGGAAGGGAAAGGGACGCATCGCCGAAGGACCGCACCGCATTCCCGTGCGACGGCCCTGGGGTTCAGGGAAATACCCTGTTCACTGTCGCAAAAGCAAGCGGAGAGCTGTCGTGGTTTTTGTTCAAGGGGCGTTGATGCACCGATCCTTTGGCGAGCCATGATGCGCGCAAGCAGGCTCTCCATTAAAGAAAGGGAAAACGGTGTTCGTCAATACATTTTGGGCATTAGTGCCCCCCATCGTCGCCATTGTTTTGGCGCTTATCACGAAAGAGACGTTCAGCTCTCTGTTCATCGGCATCTTAGTTGGTGCTCTTCTTCTGACCGGTTTCGATCCCGTTGCCACGGTAACCACCATTGTGAATGGCGAATTCGGAGAAGGCGAAGACGTTGTTACCACGGGACTGATTCCGTCCGTGGCTGATAACGCCGGCATCTTCATTTTCCTGGTCATGCTGGGTATCATGGTTGCGCTGGTGAACACCACGGGCGCAGCATCGGCGTTCGGCAAGTGGGCTGCGCGCAACGTGAAGAGCCGCGTGGGCGCATCGCTTGCCACATTCATTCTGGGCGTGCTCATCTTCATCGACGATTATTTCAACTGCCTGACCGTTGGTTCGGTCATGCGCCCCGTAACCGACGAGCAGAAGGTCTCGCGTGCGAAGCTGGCTTATTTGATTGACGCGACCGCCGCCCCTATCTGCATGATCGCGCCGGTTTCATCGTGGGCCGCTGCCGTTTCCGGCGTGGCGCAAAGCTTGCCGAACGTCGATGGCATTGGCCTGTTCATCAGTGCTATTCCGTTTAACTTCTATTCGCTTTTGACTATTGTGTTCGTTATTGTCATTTCGGTCATGGGCTTTGATTACGGTCCCATGGCGAAGGCGGAGCTTGCCGCGTACCAAGACGGCGATCTGGGCTCTTTGGGTAACGACACGCCCATTGAGAACTCCAAGGCAACGCTGTGGGATATGCTCATTCCCATTGTGTTCCTGATTATCATGTGCGTGTGCGGCTTGCTGTTCGTAGGCGGCTTCTGGGATCCCGAGTCCGACAACTGCGGCAACGTCATCACCGCGTTCGGCGATACCGATGCATTCGTCGGCCTACCGTGGGGCTCGCTTATTGCTGTGGTCTTCTCTATCATCTTCCTGATTTGCCGCCGCGTGGTAAGCTTCAAGAACGCCATGGAGTGCATGACCAAGGGCTTTGAGTCCATGGTTCCCGCCATTTTGATTCTGACGTTTGCCGTTACGCTGAAGAGCATGACTGGTGCGTTGGGTGCCGATGTCTTTGTTGCCGGCCTGATGGAAGGCGCAGCTGCTGGCCTGTTCGCCATGCTGCCCGCCATTATCTTCCTGGTGGCATGGGGTCTGGCGTTTGCTACGGGCACCAGCTGGGGCACGTTCGGCATTCTGATCCCCATTGTGCTGCCCATCTTTACCGCCGAGCCCACGCTGCTGACCATTGGCATTTCCGCATGTCTGGCGGGCGCGGTTGCGGGCGACCACTGCTCTCCCATTTCCGATACCACGGTTATGGCAAGCGCCGGCGCAAACTGCAACCACATTGAGCACGTCTCCACGCAGCTACCCTACGTTATTACCGTTGCGGTCATCTCGTTCGTGTGCTTCATTGTTGCTGGCTTCGTGCAGAACGCTGTTATCTGCCTGGGTGTTGGCATTGTGCTGGTTGTGGCCGCGCTTGCCGTGCTCAAGAAGACGGTGGGCGTTTCCGTGAAGTAGCTTTTGGCTGCTTGAGGAGTTTTCTAGGAAACACTTGGGATGCCTCATTGGGTGGAACGGATGCTTCCACTATACGCTTCCTATTGGGCGGCTCTTCGGAGCCGCCTTTTTCACGCCCGATAGATTCGAGCGCGACCCCGTTCCCCCTCCTAAGACCCGCCACCGATGCCGAGAATCGCAGCTTGCACCCGCTTTCCGTTCATGTTGTTGGAAAATGGGCCTTGAATTCGAAGTTGATGCAGGTTGGAAGTAGGTCGAAGATGAGAATCGCGATGTTTTCAGGTGAATACGACATTTAGCGAAAACCCAGTTTTGCAAAACCCCAGTTCAAAACAATACTCAATTGAAGCATATTGCAACACCAAGCAAATGGCGCATTCCCAACCTACTTCCAACCTACCACAACTTCGAATTTGGCAATGGTTTTTCAACAACATGAACCCAAAGCCGTGCCTAAGCCACTCAAACATCCCCCCATAACCTCAACCTGCACATAAAATCGTTCACAATTCTTTGTTTTCTGGACTTTATCCCGATTAAACTCTCTTTTTTGATAATTGTGAACGATTTTGAAAAAAATGCGCTACGGAAAAAGAAAACCCGGAATGGAATTCCATTCCGGGGATATCGCATACAGAAACCTTCGTCCTCTTTGCTTTGCAAAATCTGGTCGGGCGCTAAGCAAAATCCCTTATTTAGCTTCTTTCGGATGACGCTGAAGCGGATACGTAATCATCCTTTGATCTCCAGGATCATGGCAACGCGAGCACTGGTTTACTTGAGCAGCATGCGACTTGTGGCAGTTGTTGCAGGTAAAGCTCTGATGACCGGTGATGTTCCCACCATGAGGATCTTTCTCGAGCATATCGGTCTTTGCCTGAAGATGCTCGATAGAAATATGGCACTTCAAACACATCTCATCGCCAAAGCTTCTCTGACGCAAAGGAATCCGATAATCACCCGTTACCTGAGCCACTGTCTCTGCCGCTTGTTGACCAAGTGTTGCTTCGTGACAATCAAGGCAGGTGACATTTGCTTCCTTGTGGATACGAGCAAGGCCGTTACCGTCCTCGTAGCCATCAACATATTTGCCCATGGTATCATGACAGAACGCCGAGCAGAACGACGGCTGCTCGTGCCAATTCGCAGCACCGACAACCGCAAACGTTCCAACAACAAACACACATAGCAAAATCCACGGAAGCCTACCTACAAGCTTTTTGCCCTTTTTCCTCTTGCCTTTACTTTCAACATCCGAAGCATTCATAGCAGCATCATCGGGGGCGTTTGCCGCATCATGCTTTTTTCCTATCACAATAACCCCCTTCCAATTTCATTGATCATTCCGTCACCGGGCCGCACGGAAAATGCGGCCCGGCTTTTCAATACAAAATCTCTACTTCGCTTCCTCAACAATGCACTTACCGGCGTAGTAACCGCAAACAGCACTCGTTGCAAATTCCTTGGAGAACGAACCAGTTCCCAAAAGACCGCCAGCATACAGACCTTCGATAACCGTATCGTCTTCGCGAAGAACCTGGCACTTCAAATTCGTTTTCAGACCGCCCTTAGTCATGTAGCGAACCGGATGATTATTGAATGCGTAGTACGGAGGATTGAGTTTCTCCAGGAAGTACTCCCTCTTGAATGCCGGATCTTGACCGGTCTCGCACATCTGGTTGTACTCGTCAAACGTAGCCCTCAGGTTCTCAACAGGAACCTGCATTGCTTCAGCAAGCTCTTCTACCGTATTGGCAACAATCTTTTCCTTGCCGGCGGTTGCAACAAGCGTCTTATTCGGACCGTTTTCAATGGCATCGTCCCAAATGGACCAGAAGTTACCGAAACCTGCGTCTATGCATGCTTGACCACCCTGATGGCAGTGAATTTCATCGTAGAAACGCTTGCCGGTCGGAAGAACGCTGATAGACGGTCCAAACATCTGCGGAACGAAAATCGCTTCGCTGTGCGTGTTGAGGTTAACGTATTCGCCCACACCTTCGAACGCAGCACCAACAGACTGACCCAAAAGATGGCCGTCACCCGTGCTCGCAGAAACCAAGCTGCCGTATTTCGACCACTTCGGTAGGTACTTTGCAATCATTTCCTGATTGGCGCAGAAGGAACCAGTGGCAAGCACAATGTACTTGGCCTTGATATCAAGGAAGAGGCCGTCAACCTGGGACTCGAAACGAACGCCAACAACGCGACCGTTGCCGTCAACAATCATGTACTTAGCGCGCTGATCAAACATGAACTCGGCGCCAGCTTTGGTAACGCCGTCGTAAATTGCCGTAAACTCCTGCTTGGTCTCGGCAAGACCCGCAGCGGGAACATAGCAAGTCGCATAGTACGCGCCTTCAACCTTTGGTTGCCACTCAACGCCAAAGTCATAAGTAAGCAAGTCGTGAACTTCGCCCGTATTGGCAAAAATCTGCTCAACAAAATCGGGACGCGGGTATTTCTTGAAGAAATCCTTGTAAGCGGCAAGAACTTCTTCGGTGTTCATACCGCCACGCGTCTCTTTATCGTACTTCGAGCCAAAATACCACTGACAAGCAGCCGAGTGCATGCCGTCTCCGCCGTAGCTAACGCTCTTGTCAACAACAAGAGTCTTTAGTCCAGCCTTGGCAGGATGATATGCAGCAAGAAGACCACCAGGACCTGCACCTACGATCAAAACATCGACTTCCTTCTCGAAGTTGATGTCGGTCCAACCAGAAACCATGGCATCGCCCGAAGAAGCTTTCTTCCCTCCGCCGCTACAGCCCGTTAGAGATGCGCCTGCAACCGCAACTGTAGCTACACCAGCAAGCTTAAAGAAATCCCTACGTTTCATTTTGTCCCCTTTCCTTGCACGCATCCTTTACAAAGATGTATTTCACCGAAAGATTGTGACCTTTCGACCCCATAGCACCTTCTTCAATAGGTGTAACGTCAATATAGGTGAGGGGTTGATAAAAAACATCGTCTAGCTAGGTAGGATTAGCTGATGATTTCAATTTAATGAGAAGGAAGTATCCCTGGTGGTAGGCAAGGAGGATGCAGGTGGTAGACAACAACGCGCCCTTTTCCTAACATATTATAGGAAGGAATCCATTGCACGAATGCAGTTTTGAGGGGAGGCAGTCGTGCTCTCAGCAAAAGAAAACAACGAAAAGTTGCCTGAAAGAAGAGGACCTCTTTTTTCGACATCGTCAACGGTAAGCCTCATTGGACTGAGCACTTATCTTACCTGGAGCATCTGCCGAATTATTCCAACCTTGTTCCCCAGCCCGCAGGAGCTAGCTGCCGAGATTATCTCCTTGACAGACATCCCGCATAGCTTCGCCTACGTCCTTGTACTTATCGTGCTGGGATTCTTTCTTCTGGAAAAAATGAAACGCATTCATAAACGCATATTCGCAATCGCCCTTTCGGTGTTGCTTTGCATCGGAACAGGACTGTTTTATTTATCGGGTTGGAGCGAAAACGTAATTCCGGCAGGAATCTGGATTGGGTCGCTTATCATTGCAACTGAAATGGGGCTGTTGCTCCTTTGGGGCGAAGTTTACGCATCTCTTCCTATCGAACAATGCTGCGTAAACACAGCCATTGCTTACGTGGGTGCATTCGCCTCCTGCATCGTCATTGTGCAGTTAAGCCCTGCTTTCTGTATTTTGATTCACACAATTCTCCCTTTTATTTCGGGTTTCCTCCTATTTGTCAGCTACGGAGAAATCAACGAACGCAGCACCGGCAATACACTCGGCAAAAACTATGCATCACGCGAATCAATGCGTCTTCCCCTGAAGTTTTTGATTGGATTTGCGATTCTTGCATTCCTTCAGCTCCTCACGAGCGACCTTTCAGAACATGCAACCTCGCACACCACCGAGCTGAACTCACTCATAGGCGGTCTAATCTCCTCTGTTGCGGCTACGCTTTTGGCCTTCGCCTTCCCCAGGAAGAAGGATTTCGGTGCGATCTACAGGATTTTTATGCCGGCAATTATCATTTGCGTAGTGCTGGCGCTTATTGCCGACCCAGGAGCGCCGCCTTACGAGATTTACGCCGTTGCAGCTTGCTGGGCTTTCTTTAGAATAGCCACTTGGATTATGTGGTGCTTCCTTACGAACAAGCTGAATATCTCGCCTTTTTACATGTTTGCAGCAGGTCAAATCGCTCTTTCTTTGGGAGGCATTGTCGAAAAAGCAGTCAAACCACTTTTGCTCGTTTTACCCGATCCGATTAGAGCACTTTTCCCCATAATCATCATTCTTTCGCTGGTCACAGGCTCAATATTACTCAACGAAAGACATATCGTCGAGCTATTCACATCTTCAAATGCGGGTTCAAAGCGCTCTGCAGAACAGACCCCCGAACAAAACCCTGACAAAATCGCGGTGCAGAACGCAGCTGCTTTTTTCCACCTTTCCCAAAGGGAGCAAGAAATTGCAGAAATGATAATCTCGGGGAAAGATAATTCAGAAATAGAGAAAACGCTGTTCATCGCTCCCAGCACCCTCAAAACTCACATGAGAAATATGTACTCGAAATGTGAAGTTCACAATAAGCAGGATCTTATTTCGAGTATACTCGCGCACGGAGAAGACAAAGAAGGCAAAGCCGAGCAATCAAAATAGTCGCACACTCTGGGCGGCTCTTCGGAGCCGCCTTTTTCATGCCCGATAAGCTCGAGCGCGACCCCATCTCCCCTTCCAAGACCCGCCACCGATGCCGAGAATCGCAGCTTGCACCCGCTTTCCGTTCATGTTGTTGGAAAATGGGCCTTGAATTCGAAGTTGATGCAGGTTGGAAGTAGGTCGAAGATGAGAATCGCGATGTTTTCAGGTGAATACGACATCTAGCGAAAACCCAGTTTTGCAAAACCCCAGTTCAAAACAATACTCAATTGAAGCATATCGCAACACCAAGCAAATGCCGCGTCCTCAGCCTACTTCCAACCTACCATAACTTCGAATTTGGCAATGGTTTTTCAACAACATGAACCCAAAGCCGTGCCTAAGCCGCTCAAACATCCCCATAACCTCAACCCGCACATAAAATCGTTCACAGTTCTTGAATTTCGAAGGTTTATTTCGTTTAACGTCGATTTTTTAAGAACTGTGAACGATTTTCAATATATTGCCTTTATGCAGAATGCAGCAGAATAATCCGATCCGAAGATTCCAGGCTCCAAAACAAAATACCAAACAAGAGAAACGCCCCGAAAACGTAGAAGAGCCACCCCGAAGGGTGGCTCCCAGAAAAACTCTTGAAGTAAGACTTACTTCAAGGAAACAGCAGCACCAGCCTCTTCCAGCTTTGCCTTTGCTTCCTCTGCCTTGTCCTTAGGCTGAGCCTCGAGAATAGCCTTAGGAGTACCCTCGACCATTTCCTTAGCTTCCTTCAAGCCCAGACCGGTCAGCTCGCGAACGATCTTGATAACGGGGATCTTGTTGTCGCCAAAGCCTTCGAGAACAACGTCGAACTCGGTCTTCTCTTCAGCAGCAGCAGCAGCGCCGTCGCCAGCAGCAACAGCAACAGCAGCGGTAGCGGTAACGCCGAAGGTCTCGCAGATCAGGTCGCGAAGCTCGGCGAGTTCAATGAGGGTCTTCTCCTTAAGAGCCTCAATAATCTCTTCATTAGTAAGAGC
Organism: uncultured Eggerthellaceae bacterium; assembly: GCA_934648845.1. Classification (GTDB taxonomy): domain Bacteria; phylum Actinomycetota; class Coriobacteriia; order Coriobacteriales; family Eggerthellaceae; genus CAKUOV01. The sequence continues at coordinate 13,076 of CAKUFS010000003.1, read as the reverse complement.
CATTTTGGTTTCCTTTCGAGGGTCGCCCATATTAAGCGACGATACGTATATTTTCTTTTGCCACCTTTTGGTGGACTTCAGTTTGCCACGCTAAGCAGCATGTTTTATGCAGCTTCCTTTTCGGACATTTCGCCAATGGCGATAGCCAGCTGAGAAGCAACGCCGGTGAGAGAGCAAGCGATCTGGCCGAGCAGCTGATCCTTGGAAGGAAGAGAAGCAATAACTTCTGCAGCAGCAGCGTCCTGGAATGCGCCGTCCATCAAACCACCCTTAAGGACAACGGCCTCGTTTTCCTTTGCGAAGTCCTTGACGGCCTTAGCGGCAGCAACGGGATCTTCGGAAGTAAAAACAAAAGCGGAAGGACCTTCGAGAATGGAGTCCATGCTTGCCATGTCCAGATCAGCAAGAGCGCGATGCATCAAGGTGTTCTTGCACACCTTCATAACAGCACCTGCTTCGCGAACACTGCGACGAAGGGTCTCGGAATCCTTAACGGACAGGCCGTTAAAAGAAACCGCCCAAACAGCAGTAACACCCTGCAGGTCAGCCTTCAGCTGCTCAAGAGCGGCAACGTTTTGTGCATTTGGCATATCGTACACCTCCTTCTTTGCGCCAACAGGTTCCGCGCAAGAGGGATCGTATAAAACAACCCCTGCGTGTCATAAGACAGCAGGGGTCGTGAAAATCGCACATATTCGCACGTCATGACCACCTCGGCAGGCCGCAATCGCGATTAAACCTTTCGGTGCCAGCTGTCTTTGGCAGCGGAACGAATTCCTTTGCTACATTTTTGCAGCCCATACATGATATCGCCTGATAGGCGAATGTCAACAACTTTTTCGTGTCTGACCGAGAGTTTTTCACATTGTGTAGCGCTCGCGGTGCGCGCCGCAGCGGGAAGATACCTCGCAAACCCGCGCCGCACCCGCGCCCGGCGTGCCATCTGCCTGCAACCGCACCCACGCCCGGCGCGCCCACGGATGCACGGACCCGAACCGCAGCACCGCATGCAACCGCCGCGGCCTGGCGCTGCTGGCGGAGCCGCAAGCGCTACTCCGCCAACAGCTTCGTGAAGTCCGCTAAAACGCCGGGGATGTCAATCTGCTGAGGACACACCGCCGCGCAGGCACCGCATGCAATGCAGTCCTCCGGCTTCTTCCCTTCCTCCACCGCGGCAAGCGCCATGGGGGCAATGAACCCGCCGCCGCTCAACTTGTGCTCGTTGTAAAGCTCCAGCATCCACGGGATATCAATGCCAACCGGGCAATGCGAAACGCAGTAGCGACACTTCGTACACGGCTGAACGTTTTCCTTGACGCGCGCGTCAACAATCTCCTGCAATGCAGAAAAGTCCTGGTCACTCAGCGGTTTTTCCTGGCTCAGCAGCGCAATGTTCTGGGAAATCTGCTCCAGCGTAGACGATCCACACAAAATGCACGTCACTTCGGGCTGAGCCTGCAGCCAACGCAGCGCCCACTCAACCGCAGACCAATCGGCATGCAGCGCGCGCAGTTTCGCTTCCTCTTCTGCCGACAGCTTGCACAGGCTGCCGCCGCGCAATGGCTCCATAACCCAAATGGGCAGGCCCCACTCTTGCGCAACCGCCATTTTGCCCTTCGTGTCTTGGAACGTGTAATCGAAATAGTTCAGCTGCAGCTGACAAAACTCCATGTGCTGGCCGTACGCTTCCAAGAACCGACGGATAGTCTCCGCCGTTCCGTGCGTAGAAAAGCCCAGATGGCGAATGCGTCCGCGTTTCTTCTGTTCAATCAGGTAGCTGAGCGTGCCATATTGCGCGTCGTTCAAATACTGCTCGATGTTCATCTCGCACACATTGTGCACCAGGTAAAAGTCGAAGTAATCCACGCCGCACTTGCACAGCTGCTCTTCGAAGATCTCTTCCGTTTTGCCCATATTCGCCAAATCGTACCCCGGGAATTTGCTTGCCAAGTTGAACGATTCGCGCGGATACTGAGCTAAAATCTTGCCCACCACGCGCTCCGAATTGCCGCCATGGTAGCCCCATGCGGTGTCGAAATACGTCACGCCATGCTCAATCGCGTACGCAATCATCTCCGCCGCGGCCTGCTCGTTTATATTCGCGTCGTCGCCGTCAATAACGGGCAGACGCATGCAGCCCATAGCGAAAACGGATAGTTCCTCATCTTGGAATTTCTTGTAAAGCATGGAGGGTCCTCTCTTCCATCTTGCGGCCAGCTGTTCGTGCTCCTACGATTCACGCCTGTGATCCACGCAACCTGCGATTCCAGCTCGTGCTCCTCTAAAAAATACATATCCCTATTGAACCACCTCAAGTTAACTTTACGTCAAGAAAAATCACGTTCCCCATTTTGATGCATGTATTTTTTTCGATTTTTGGCTATCATTCTAAGTGCAACGTGCTTTTGTCCCCGCGATGGCAACGCAATGTAAGTCCAGTTGCTGTCCCGGGATTCTTCAGACGTTTCAACAACGCTCTGATACTTCCCCAACAAAAAAGTGAATAGCCGCAGGGTCTTGCCTGTTCAGGTTTCGTTTCTGAACAGTACCGGGTCTGCAAAGCAAGAAAGGAAAGAAGCACGTATGCACCGCATCAAAAAAGAACCGTCACTAAATACACTGCAAACAAAAGAAAAATCTCCCTTGTCACTGCTCGGCGTTTTGTACGCCTGTGCGTTCCTGGCGGGATTCAGCGAAAATCTTATGAACATGGCACTTGTTGCCATTATGGACGATTACGCCATTGACTCGATTGCCGCACAATGGCTGGTCACGGGATACATGGTTGTCACCACCATCATGGTCACTCTGGCTGCCTTCCTGTACCGCAGAGTCAAGCTGCGCACCCTGTTTTTCGCCGCCTCGGCCCTTTTCCTTGCGGGTTCGCTGGCTGGGCTTTGCGCCATAAGCTACCCCATGCTTCTTGCGGCGCGCTTACTGCAATCAACGGGCTCGGGGATCTTCATTCCCCTGATGATGAATACCGTTTTGGCCGTTACGCCCAAAAACAAACTAGGAAGCTATATGTCCATTGGCGGATGCATGATCACGTTCGGACCTGCGTTTGCGCCCGTGGTATGCGGCAGCATGGTAACTTCGCTCGGATGGCACAGCGTTTTTATCCCGCCCATCTGCGCTATTGTTTCCCTAATGATTCTGGGCGGCGTTTTCCTGAAGAACCAGAACAACCAACCGGCATCACTTGATGTGCCATCAGTGGTCTTGAGCTGCCTGGGGCTTACCGCGCTTTCGTTTGGCCTGGCGAAGGTCTCGACCGAAACGCTTACAGGCGTTGCAGCGCTTGTACTCGCGGCTGCTGCCATTGGCTTGTTTGTTCGCCGTCAACTGAACTGCGATCACCCGCTGATTGACTTGACCCCTATGAAAAATCGCTCGTTTTCCCCGGCAACCATCCTTGTTCTGATTGCAATGATGAGCACGTTTTCGTCCACCGTCTTGCTTCCACTGTACCTAGAGCAGGCCATGGGCATGACAGCAGCCGCAGCGGGCATGGTCATCTTGGTTCCCGTTTTGGTGAATGCCGGAGTCGCCCTTATCAGCGGACGCGTTATGGACAAACACGGCGAATGGCCGCTTTTGCCACTGGGTTTCGCCGCAATCTTTGCGGGTTTCGCCATTTTAGCCCTGTCAAGCTCGCTTCTTTCCGTGCAAGCAGTGATTATCGGTGCGCTCCTGGTGTTCACGGGTGTCGGCATGACGCTCACGCCGGCTCAAACCGCTGGATTGCGCACGTTGCCCGCTTCGCTCAACCCCTTCGGTGTTGCCTTGATGACCACGTTTGTCCAGTTGGCAGCATGCATTGGCCCATCGCTTTTCACGGGAATCATGGCAGCGGGACAAAATGCCGCGGTGGATCTTTCCTTTGAAGCAGCGGCCGCCCAAGGCTTCTCTTTGGCAACAGCTTTAGCTGCGGTAATTTCCGCAGCGGGATTGATTTGCGCGTTTGTTTATGCTCGACGCGCTTACAAGCAAAGCGAGAGCGAAGTCGCAACATCCGTACAGACAAATGCCAAAGTTGCCATGCACGGAAACGCGAAAGCAGGAGCACGAACGGGAGCAGCAGTCGCAAAATCGTCCCAAGATCGTGCATGCAAAGAGCCCGCACGATAAGGTAGAATCTCCATAGACGCACAAGGCATCAGACAAATTCAACGACCGAAAACAAAGGCCCGCAGAACAAACCACATGACGAAAGAGCCAAGACAAAAAAAGGGAGGGCATCATGAAAGAATACGAAATCGCAATCAAGAGCTGGAACGGCTGCGGTGGACAGAGCAACGCAACGACCCGTTTCGAGGAAGTCGAGATCGAAAGCCCCGAAGAGTACCTTCGCGAGAAGCATGGCATGGACTTCCCGAAGTTCTCGAAGGAAGTCACATCAACAGGCCAGATTGTGTACCTGTTCGACAATGGTGCCATTGGCTATTCTTACGAGTTCACCGAGATTTAAAGGGGAAACGACGCGGTAGATAGCCCACAACGATGAGCTTGAAGCCCTGCTATCTCGCGTTTGCAGCAAGCACCCAAGCAAAAGCGGCTTCCTTCATTGCGAAGGGAGCCGCTTTTTCGGCATCCGCCAATCAAATTGGAGTTATGGGACGCATATGACTATTGACGCCTCGATGGGCATATGTGTCCTATAACTCCAAATCGTTCACAGTTATCAAAAAAGAGAGGTTAATCGGGATAAAGTCCCGAAAACAAAGAACTGTGAACGATTTTTTGCGAATCAAGAGAAACAGCTGCAGAGATCAAGCCCCTGCCGTTGCGCACCGAACGACGCCGCCACCTGGCGCAACACTTCCTTAGCAAGCGGCTGACCTGCAGGAGCATGAACGGCATAGCAAGAAAAGCTCGGTTTGTCAGCCAAGCTCACGCCCACGCTTCTGCCCAGAGCGCGCACTTCGTCCTTCGTGAGCCCCGCACGGCGCAGCGGCGAAACAACGCCCAGCTCTGCCAGCGCACGAAAGCCGGGGCGGCGCGCCGGGTTGTCGGTGGCGTTCGTGCCGTCGCATAAAACGGGATAACCATCGGACTGCGCGCGTTTTTTAATGGTCCCGAAAATAAACGTCTTGCAGCGATAGCAGCGGTCAGGCGGATTCGCCGCAATAGCCGGCTGAGATAGCACATCGGCGTAGATGACTTCCAGCGGTACGCCCCACTCGGCGGCAACGCGCTGCGCATCCACCACATCGGCGTCTGGCTGAAACGCCGTTTTGACCAGGTACGCTTTCACTTGGCAGCCCGCTTTTGCCGCAGCGCCTAAAAGACAGGCGGAATCGGCGCCGCCGGAAAACGCAAGCGCGAAGCGCGGCACGCGCGCGAAAAACGTCTCAAGCGGCTCCACGCCCACAGGGAACGCATCCGTACTGCAGCCGCACGCACCGGCGGCTCCCGCAGCGCCGTCCCCTGCCGCGAACGCGCTGCGCCCGCTCGCGTCCGCGGCACCAACGCCACTGGCACCAGCACCACCGGCGCCAGCGCCAGCACCGGCACCAGCTGCAGCACCACCACCAGCGCCGGTGCACGCAGCTTCGTCATTCACGCTATTCAACCGTCTCGCCCGGTAAGTGATTGCCCGAAAAGTTCAAGCCGCCCGTAATGATATGGGCCGCCTCAGAGGAAAACTCATCGGCATCAAACAGCGCAAACGCGGCACCCACGCGTGCTTTCGCCTGGTCAATAAGCTGATCCAAGCTTGCCGTTGACTCCTGCTTCGTAAAGGGGTTCACCCACGCGTTGCCTTCATGGTTATCGAATTCGCACTCGGTCGCCTCTAGCGCGCGGTGCGACATCGATCGATAGAACGAATACGGACGCGCCAGCTCTTCCACGCGCGCCAGAAGCGAGCGTTTCATGCCCGTACGCGAGTAGAACACGCTCTGTACCAGGCGAAACGCTTTAACCGACTTGCGGAAGACATCGATTTGCATGCTACGCTGGAACACCATGACCGCCATATACGAGTACAGCTTGCCAATAATCGTGAGCGTTTCATCGCTTGCCTGCAGGATTTCCTTATACGGCTTGAAGGTGGCGACCGTCTTGCCCGTGTGCTTGAACAGCATCACTTCGTCAAATTCGCTCTCTATGACGGCGTGAATCTCGTTGCCGTTCTTGCGCGTTAGGCCCTCAACGCCCGCATCGCACAGGGCATATTGGTTCGCGTACACCAGCGGATGAACCGTGGAATCAAGCAGATAGTGGCACAAAAAGCCCAGCAAATACGCACGTCCAACAGGCTTCTCATCAGGGGTAAGAGTATCCAACGCATCATGGAACGCCATCAGAATCTTATCGGTATCCTGGCTGTGCATAATGCTGCCCAACGCCGAAAACTCTGAAATGCTCGGATTCGCGCGCGCGTAAAACAGCGGATCGGGACCTTGATTTCCCAAAAGAAAGGCAAAGCGCTGCTCGGGATCAATCCCAATAAAATACGCGTCGCCTTCGTAAACGGCTTCTCCAAAAAGATCATGAGTGATAATGGCGGGCATAATATTCTCCCTTCACTCCGTTTCGCCTTCATGCCTTCGACACGCATGTTATGCCTTTGGCGCTTTTGTCGTGCAAAAGAAGCGTAAAGACGGTGCAAAATCAAAGTGACAAAAAAACGGAGTCGTCCTTTTTCTTTGTTGGGCATAACTATACAATGAGCAGGTACGCCTAAACGCGCGGATTGCAGTTTTTAACCGTTTTGATTCCATTCGGTAAATTTGACCGATAGCTTTGCAAAGGAGCACTTGTGGCAAAAACGAAAATGACCAAGCAGGAAAAAAGCTGGGTCCTCTACGACGTGGGAAATTCCGCCTTCGTCCTTCTCTCCTCCGCATTGATCCCCGTTTATTTCAAGTCGATCGCCGAGCCCGGTTCATCCGTGGTGGTGGCATGGGGATACGCGGAAACCGTCGCGTCGCTCATCTTGGCTCTGCTCATGCCCATTTTGGGAAGCCTGGCCGACTACAAAGGCAACAAGAAGAAGTTTTTCATGGGCACGGTCATTATCGGCGTGATTTGCTGCGCACTCCTTGGGTTCCCCAGCCAAGCGCTGCCATTTTTGATTCTGTATGTGGTTGCCGCCGTTATGCTGAACGGTTCGATGGTTTTCTACGATGCATTCCTGGTTGACGCCGCCAAAAGCGACGACCGCCTGGACATGGTTTCCTCGCACGGTTACGCGTGGGGCTACATCGGTTCGTGCTTGCCGTTTATCGCCAGTCTGGTGATTGTGCTGTTCGGGTCGAATTTTGGTATCAACATGTCTACTGGCATGAAAATCGCGTTCCTGATCACTGCCGTTTGGTGGTTCGTGTTCAGCTTGCCGTTGGTACGCAACGTCCATCAGGTCAATTACAAGGAAGACGACGGCACCGGCATTAAGCTGGGCGAAGTGATGCGCGGCCTTGTCACCACGCTTAAGAGCATTGCGAAGGACAAGCGCTTGCTGTATTTCGTGATTGCGTACTTCTTCTACATCGATGGCGTGCATACTATTATTAAGATGTCCACCAGCTACGGCACCGATTTAGGCATCGATGCCACGCAACTTGTGTTGGCCCTGCTCATGACGCAGTTCGTAGCCTTCCCTTCCGCCATTGCATACGGCAAGCTGGCAGGAAAGTTCGGTACGCGCAAGATGCTTTGCATCGCAGTGTTCGCGTACTTGTGCATCACGCTGTTCGCAGCGTTCTTGCTGCGCTCCGCTCTTGAGTTCTGGATCCTGGCATTTGCCGTGGGTCTGTTCCAAGGCGGCATCCAGGCGCTTTCCCGCTCGGAGTTCGGCAAGCTTATCCCCAAAGAGCACGCGAACGAATACTACGGCTTCTTCGACATTTTCGGCAAGTACGCTGCGATTTTGGGCACGTTCCTAATGTCGGCATTCACGCAGGTCACGGGAAACGCCAGCTTGGGCGTGCTTTCCATTGCGGTCCTGTTCATCATAGGCATTGTGTTCCTGATTCGCATGCCGAAGGAGTAGGCGCGCGCCCGCCTACGGAGAGGGTCGCGCCAACGCAGGTGCGGCAACGGCATGCCGGCAAGAGCTCACGGAGGCACACCACTGCAGCAGCAGCCCTGCCACCCACGTATTCGCAACCAGCAAGGTCGGCGATTCGGTCAATCTGAGTCGCCGGCCTTCGTTTTATTCGCAAGTCAACAGCGATTCGGTATAAAATCGTTCACAGTTATCGAAAAATCGACGTTTAGAACGATAAACCCCCGAAAATCAAGAACTGTGAACGATTTTATAATGACAAAGCTTATATGCGTCCCCGCAGCGGAGCACCAAGCGCAACGCCCTCAAGCGCGCACCTATTAACATCCTTACGCAGGGGCACGTCCCTTACCGTAAATAATGAGTAAAACATAACGTTTCTATAGGCTATCAGCAGCTTTTTCGCTATAGTTAGCCTGACTTGTTGTCTCTAAAAGAAGGTTTGAATTATGTCGCTCATCGTAGCAAAGTTCGGCGGGACCTCGGTGGCATCGCCCGAACGCATCAAAAAAGTTGCTGCGCGACTTATCGCCAAAAAACAGGCTGGCCACAGTGTGGTCGCCGTTGTTTCCGCCATGGGAAAAACCACCGATGAACTGGTGAGTTTGGCAAGCGCGCTTAACGGCAACCCGCCCGCACGCGAAATGGATCGCCTGCTTTCCACGGGCGAGCAGGTCAGCATGGCGCTGTTGGCCATGGCGCTTGAAGCGCGCGGCTACCGCGCCATGAGCTTCACGGGTCGTCAGGCCGGCATTGAAACTGACACCTCGCATCTGAAATCCAAGATCACCGGCATCGATGCCAAGCGCATCATGGATGCTGTGAACGCGGGCGTCATTCCCGTTATCGCGGGCTTCCAGGGCATCGACGGCAACGGCGACATTACCACGCTGGGCCGCGGCGGTTCCGACACCACCGCAGTTGCCGTTGCGTGGGGCATTGGCGCCGACGTGTGCGAAATCTACTCCGACGTGGATGGCGTATACACCGCCGACCCGCGCGTATGCCCGCGCGCCCGCAAGCTGGACAAGATTTCCTACGACGATATGTTGGAGCTTTCAACAGCTGGATCAGGCGTTTTGCAGAGCCGCGCCGTAGAGCTTGCCAGCAAATTCCACGTGGTTATCCATTCGCGCTCGGCTTTTTCCGACGCCGAGGGCACCTATGTTATGGAAGGAACGGAAGATATGGAAGAAGCCGTTGTTACCGGCATTGCCCATGACACCTCTGAAGTCAAAGTTACCCTGCGTGGCGTGCCCGACATGTCCGGCGTTGCCGCCAAAGTGTTCTCGCGCCTTGCGGCTGCGAACGTTTCCGTTGACATGATCATCCAAAACGTCTCGGAAGATGGCGTGACCGACATCAGCTTCACCTGCCCGAAAAGCGATTTGCCGCGCGCGTCGGAAACCATCACCAGCATCTTGCCGGAAATCAACGCACGCGAATTCGTGGTGGACGAAGACATTGCCAAGGTGAGCGTGGTAGGCACGGGCATGAAATCCTCCCCCGGCGTTGCCGCGAAAATGTTCAGCACGCTTGGCGAAAACGAGATCAACATCCTGGCCATTTCCACATCGCCCATCCGTCTTTCCGTAGTGGTGCGCTCGTCGCAGGCCGTGGCGGCGGTGCAATGCCTGCACACCGCGTTCAACATGGACTCCGACAGCGTATTTGTGGAAACACAGCTTTCCGCGGAAGAAATTGCGGCGAAAATGGCGAAGGGCCGCTAGGCACGAAACGAACGCATTCGTCAACGATGTAATTGGAGGAACATCATGGCTTGGAATAAAAAGATGCCCGCTTATCCCGTTGTGGCTGTTGCAGGAGCCACCGGTGCCGTGGGCCGCGAGATGCTGAAATGCCTGGAGGCGCTAAACTTCCCCGCTTCCGAAGTTCGCGCGCTGGCTTCGGCGCGTTCGGCAGGCGAAAAGCTTCCCTTCGCTGGCTGCGGTAAAGTGCCCGCTGGTGAGCTGACCGTGCAGGAAATGACCGAAGAAAGCTTCCAGGGTGTTGACATTGCCCTGTTCAGCGCGGGTGCAAGCGTTTCCAAGAAGTTCCGCAAGGCCGTGGTAGATGCCGGCGCCGTGATGATTGATAACTCCAGCGCCTTCCGCGTTGACCCCGATGTGCCGCTGGTTGTGCCCGAAGTGAACGCGCACGATATTGCGTGGCACAGCGGCGTTATTGCCAACCCCAACTGCACCACCATCCAGATGCTTGTTGCCTTGAACCCGCTGCGCAAGCTGGGCCACATCGACCGCATTGTGGTAAGCAGCTACCAGTCTGCCTCGGGCGCAGGTGCTAAAGGCATGGCCGAGCTCGAAGACCAAACGGCAAAATACCTGGCTGGCGAGCCGTTTGAGCCGTCCGCCTTTGCGCATCAAATCGCGTTCAACTGCATTCCGCACATCGATGTGTTCGTTGACGGCGATTACCTGAACGACATCCCTGAGGGTTACACTAAAGAAGAGTGGAAGATGGTCGTTGAGACGAAGAAGATTTTCAACGACAACACCATCGAAGTGGCGCCGACCTGCGTGCGCGTGCCCGTTTTGCGCTGCCATTCCGAAAGCCTGAACGTGGAGTTCGCGCATCCCGTAAGGATCGAGGCCGTAAAGGAAGCGCTCGCCAACGCCGAGCACGTGGTGCTTGAAGACGATCCCGCAAACAACGTGTATCCCATGCCCGCAATGCATCGCGGTTCATTCGACACGTTTGTCGGACGCGTGCGTCGCGATAGCACCGTGCCCGAAGATCGCGGCATTGCCCTGTGGGTTGTGGCCGACCAGCTGCTGCGCGGTGCGGCGCTGAACGCCGTCTACATTGCGCAAAAGCTTCTGCCGGAAGCGTAACAGCGCATTCAGGCGGGCAATTGTTGACAAATTACCCCACCTTTTGTCAACAATGAGAGCCAATCTCCTAGCGGCGCAGCCCGAAACAAAAAACTAAACAGCCCTTTGAACAGGGCATATAAAAAGAATCCGAGATGCGAAATGCACCTCGGATTCTTTTATTGTTGACAAAAGGTGGGGTAATTTGTCAACAACGATGTCACAATTTCTCGTGCGAACCCTTGGCTACGAGTTCTTGAGCAGAACGGAGCTCACGGCGTCGGCAGCGTGCTCGCACGCATCGCAGCAACGCTCCATGCGCTTGTAGATTTCCGTCCAGCGCAAAACGTCCACCGGATCAGCGTTCGGGCGCGTGAACAGCTCGCGAACAGCGGCCATATACAGGCGGTCGCCTTCTTCTTCGTAATCGTTGACTTTCACCAGAATGCCGTGCAGCTCTTTCGCATGCTTCTTGAAGCCACGCAGCTGAGACAACGCGCAGTCAAGTTCCTGAGCAGCCTCTTTGATGACTTTCGCAAACTTAATGGCGCTTTCCGGCACTTCGCGCACATTGAACATGTAGAAGCGGAACACAACGTCTTCAATCTCGTCAAGCACCGTGTCAAGCGCACGCGCCAGCTCAATAATGTCTTCGCGCTCAATGGGCGTGATAAACTCAACGGCCGTGTTCTCGAAGATTGCGTGGTTGATTTCGTCACCACGATTTTCCAGCTGATGCACACGCGCAATCAGCACGTCAACATCGGCATCGCCAGAGAAGCATTCAACGGTCTCGATAAGCACTTCGGCTTCCTGAACCGCCAAAGCAGACACTTTCTCGAATGCCTCGAAGTAATCGAACGCATTTCTTTTCGCCATGGGCGCTCCTAACGCTTAAATCCAGGCAGGCATCCTACCTGCGCAAACAGTAAACCTTAACCGACAAATCCAAACGTAAAACAAAACCGTCCGCCAACGCGAAAACGCAAGCAGTCGGAACAAAACCGAACGAAGCAAATTCCGCACAGCAAGCATAGCAAAGCCGTGCGTTCACAGCTTAAACGATACGGCGAAGGATTCCGCGCTGTTCTTCGCCAATCTCCGTAAACTGCATATGTCCTGGGAACACAAGCGTATCCGAGGGAAGCGTGTCCAAACGCTTCAGAGACTTTACCATCTCGTTCATGCTGCCACCGGGGAAATCGGTGCGACCGAACGCGCCGCAAAACAGCGTATCGCCCGAGAACAGAATGCCGCGCTCTCCCCCATTTTCGCTGGCAGGAAGATACAGGCACATTGAACCCTTTGTGTGACCGGGGGTGATAAGCACCTTCCACTTCATACCGCACAGCTCAACGGTGTCGCCTTCTTTAACGGTGCGGTCAACAACCTTGTTTTGCGCCGGCGAAAGTTTGACAGCAGCTTGCTTTTGCTGCTTCTCGATAAGCGGAGCGTCGATCGCCGACGCAATAACCGGCGCGCCCGTTTCATGGCGCAACTGAGCCAGCGCGCCAATGTGGTCCGAATGCTCATGCGTTACCACAATAGCGTCAATCTTGCCGCCGGCAACGGTGCGGATTGCATCCATGATGCGCGCGCAATCGTCGGCAGGATCAACTACAAACGCGTCTCGATCATTGCTTACCACGTAGACGTTTGTTTGGTAAGAACCCAAAACCAGGGTGGAAATGCTTACATTTCCGCAGTTCAACGAATTGTTTCTTGCCATTATCGTTTCTTCTTTCTTGAGCCTTGCGCACCAGCAATCATACGGTGAGCATCAAATACGCCATTAACCGCGCGGAGTTTTTTCAGCACGGTATCAATAAACGTGATATCGGAAATCTGAATACGGAAGCGCATGGAAACCATGCTGTCCTTGTGCGAGAACGTGGAACACGCCAGCACGTTTGCGCCGCATTCAGAAAGCACCTGGGTTACATCGCGCAGCAGGCTCATGCGATCCATGGCTTCAAGCTGCACCTCAACCTCGTACGACACTTCGCGGCTGGAATCCTGCGCCCATTCAACCTCGATAATGCGCTCGGAGCTGCGCTTCAAATCGGCCGCGTTCGGACAATCGGCGCGATGCACCGAAATACCACGTCCGCGCGTTACAAAACCCATAATCGGGTCGCCCGGCACAGGATTGCAACAGTGCGACAAGCGCACCAGCACGTCACCCAGACCCTTCACCACCACGCCGTTCGACGATGAGCTTGCAGCTTTCT
>CAKUFS010000002.1 GCA_934648845.1 uncultured Eggerthellaceae bacterium | reverse complement strand
GGCCTGGCCAGGAACGCCAGCATGCTCACGGTGCTGTTCGCGCTGGCCAACGTGGCGATGTGGAGCCGGGCGGGGCGTCCCGAGCTGCCGGCGTGCCCGCCGGCGTAGGCGGAGCCGTGCCCGGATCCGCCCGGGACGCCCCCGACCGGGGCCCGGGCGGACGGGTGCGGCGGGGCCGCCGCCGCACGGCGGCCGGGAATCGCGAAAAAACGGTGGGAAGGCGCATCGGAGAGATAGGAACCTCAGTTAATCAGCGCTTCCCTAGAGAATAGTAAGGTTCTCTTCTCCTATTTCTAGAGAATATTTCTGGCAGTTACCCCGCGAAACTTAACTCGCACTGCGAGTTCTTGTGCGGGATGCGTGCAGCTGCCAAACCCCTAGCCGCGACGCTTGTCGATCTTGCGAGCAACCACGTCGCCAATCGTCTGGAACACCTGCACGAAAATCACACACAGCACCACGGAGACAATCATAACCGCCGTGTTCCAGCGCTGATAGCCGTAGCGAATGGCAATGGAGCCCAGGCCGCCTGCGCCAACGGTGCCCGCCATGGCGGCATACCCGAACAGCGTGACAAACGTAATGGCCGCGCCGCGAACGAGCGACGGCAAGCTTTCCTTCAGCATGACCTTCGTCACAATCTGAAAATTGCTCGCGCCAAAGCTGTGAGCAGCCTCGATAAGGCCCTCGTCCACTTCTGCCAGCGACTGTTCCACCATGCGCGCAACGAACGGCGCTGCGGAAACAGTCAGCGGTACAATTGCGCCCTGCACGCCTAGCGACGTGCCTACCACCAGGCGGGTGAAGGGGATGATCGCCACCAGCAAAATGATGAACGGAATGGAACGGCCAATGTTGATGACCCATCCCAGCACGGTGTTCACGCCCCTGTTCGGCGCCAGGCCACTTGCCTTCGTCATATGAAACCACGTGCCCAACGGCAGGCCAATCACGTACGCCAACAGGCACGATACGGCGGTCATCAGGAACGATTCCCAGCAGCCCACCGCTAAAAGCACGCCGAATTCATCGAGAAATGCGCTGATTGCTTCCATTTACAGCACCTCCTTGTCTTCGACGGTGCCATTGTAATGGCTGATGAGAAGCTTCGTTGCCGTGCTTTGCGGATTGTCGAACACGTCCATGGTGGCGCCAACTTCGGCAATTTTGCCATGATCGATAACGGCAATGCGGTTGCAGGCGCGCTTCGCCACATCCAGCGAGTGCGTGATCATGACCATGGTCACGCCCAGCTCGCGGTTGATGTCGCGCAGCAAATCCAGAATCTGGATGGTGGTGCGGCTGTCAAGAGCGCTGGTGGCCTCGTCGCACAGCATAATCTTGGGCTGGTTCACCAACGCGCGCGCAATGGCAACGCGCTGCTGCTGACCGCCGGAAAGTTCGCTGGGATAGCTCTTTGCCTTGTCGGCAATACCCACGCGTTCCAGCAGTTCAAGCGCACGTTTCTGGTCCTTCTCGCCACGAATCTCCAGGGGGAACATAACGTTTTTCAGCACGGTGCTCTGCTGGAACAGGCTGAAATGCTGGAAAATCATGCCCACGCTGCTACGAAACTCGCGCAGCGCCTTGCCGGAATATTCGGTCACATCTTTCCCATCGATGACGATATTGCCCGAGCTAGGCTTTTCCAGCATGTTGATGCAGCGCACCAGCGTGGATTTGCCCGCACCGGATTCACCGATGATGCCAAAGATGTCGCCGTCCTCAATAGTGAGACTTACGTGGTCAAGCGCCGCGAATTCGCCTTCGCGCGTGCTGTAAACCTTGGAAATGTCGTTAATTTCAATCATGTAATCTATCAGCCTTATTCGCAGGTCAAGGATGTCGGACCTGCGCCCGGCATCCTTGACGTGTTTGCAACTGTTGTTGTGAGTCTTCCCATTATCCTCGCTTATCAGAGGAAAGGGAAGAGGGAAGTTTGAAGAACTTAAAGCTTAGAACAGGGGGACAACAGCGCCTTTGTAGGTGTCCTCCATGTACTGCTTGACCTCGGGGGAAGTCAGCGCCTTGTACAGAGCCTGAATCTTGGGGGTGTCCTGGTTGCCGTCCTTCACAACCAGCACGTTGCCGTACTGGCCAGCCACCAGGCCTTCGGAAGATTCAATGGCCAGGGCGGACTTGATGTCGATGCCGGCGGAGATAGCGTAGTTGCCGTTGATTACGCCGAAGTCGCAGTCAGCAAGCACGTGGGGAACGTTGGCAGCTTCGACTTCCTTGATCTGCAGGTTCTTGGGGTTGTCGGCAATGTCCTTAACGGTTGCGGTCAGGCCAGCGCCATCCTTAAGCGTGATCAGGCCTTCCTGCTGAAGCAGCAGCAGCGCGCGGGCTTCGTTCGTGGTGTCATCAGGAACAGCGATTACGGCGCCATCCTTAACGTCGGTCAGAGACGAGGACTTGCCAGCGTAAATGCCGAACGGCTCATAGTGAACGTAGCCAACGCTGACCAAGTGGGTGCCGTTTTCCTGATTGAAGGAATCCAGGTAGTTGATGTGCTGGAAGTAGTTGGCATCAAGTTCGCCCTGCTCAACGTTGGTGTTCGGCAGCACGTAGTCGGTGAACTCGGTAACCTTGAGCGTGTAGCCTTCCTTTTCCAGCAGCGGAGCAACTGCGTCGGTCAGAATGTCGTAGTGGGGAACGGTGGCGCCAACGGTGATAACCTTGTCGTCGCTGGCGGCGGAGGCGCTGCCCGAAGCGCTCGCGGACGAGGACGAGCTGGACGAGCAGCCAGCCAGGGCAAACACGGAAAGCGCCAAAGTTGCGGCAACCGCGCCTACCAAAACTTTCTTGTTGAACTTCATGGTTTGAATCCTTTCGTTTGTCGCGTGGTGCGACTTTTTGTTGCGGTAAACGTCGTTTTTCGAAAAGCGTTTTTTGACGCTGCTTAGTATGCACCTTTTGGTTGAAAGGTGGTATTACTTATACTTAATACTTGGTATTGAAATTTGGCGAATGCGCGAAGGGGGGTGCTGGCGCAATGGCATGGCGGTTCGAGGCGTCAGCCGCCGGGTGCGCGGGTGCCGGCGGCGCGGTGAAGCCTCTAGGTGCGAAAAGGTGAAAAAGACCCCGTCACTTTTTAACAGACGGAGGCGCCTGCCCGCGCGGGTTGCCTGCGGGTCGCTTCGCTAAACGTGATGACGCCGCAGTAACGAAAACAGCACCATCAATGCATTTGCTGCGTGAAGTAGTGCAGTGCTGTTGTAAAATAGCGCATGGTCAGTGACGTGCCGGTGTGGTGCGGCTGCCAGGTGCGTCGATTTGCTTTTCAACGTCTTTTGTTGGAGTGCGACCTGCAGCAGAGGCGGACGGGCAAATCAGGGCCAATTCGCAGGAAGTGCGAGCGACTGCGAACGCAACTAATAATATAGAGAATAGGATTCGCATGGATCTTTCACTGGGTGCATTGTTCGTTCAGATGGCGACGTATCCAACATTGGGCGTCATCTTGGCACTCGTTATTGGTGTTACTCTTATTGCGGGCGCGACTGACGCGCCAAACGCCATTGCAACCGCTGTTTCCACACGTTGCATGAAGCCGGGGACCGCATTGGCCCTGGCTGCGGTGTTTAATTTCGTGGGCTTGATGGGCATGACCTACATTTCCACCGCGGTTGCCCACACCATGTTCAGCATGGTCGATTTCACCGGCGACCCCCACTTAGCGCTTATGGCGCTCATGGCGGCCATGGTGGCATCCATTGGATGGGGCGTGTTTTGCTGGTTCCAAGGCATCCCCGCATCGAAGTCGCATTCGCTGATTGCGGGCATCACCGGTGCCGCCATTGCGCTGAACGGCATTGGCGCCGTTGTGATCAACGAATGGGCGAAAGTCATTTATGGTATGCTGTTTTCCCTGTTCGCGGGTTTTGCGCTGGGTTGGCTTGCCGTTCGTTTGATTGAAAAGCTGTTTGCGCAATGCGATCGTCGCAGAAGCAATAAGATTTGCACGGGTATTATGGACGTATGCGCTGTTATTTTGTCGGGTCTCCATGGCGCGCAAGATGGTCAAAAATTCATGTCCATTGCGCTTTTGGGCTTCATGCTGAGCTTTGGCATCGAGGACACCACGGGCACCAGCTTTCCGCTGTGGCTTATGATTCTGTGCTCCGCCGCTATCTCGCTGGGCACGCTCATTGGCGGCAAGCGCATTATCAAGTCGGTTGCCATGGACATGGTCAAGCTCGATAAATACCAGGGTGTTGCCGCTTCCGCTAGCACTGCCATCACGCTTCTGATTTCCACGCTTACGGGTATGCCTGTTTCCACGAGCCATTGTTCCACCAGCGCCATTATGGGCGTGGGTGCCAGCAGAAACGCGCGCGAGGTAAAGTGGAACATTGCCGGCAACATGGTGAAAGCCTGGATTCTTACGTTCCCGTGCTGCGGCTTTATCGGCTGGGCGCTGGCAAACTTGTTCATGATGTTCTAGCTGTTAGCCGTGCGTTGATCCTTCGGGCATGCGCTGCGTGTCCGCGCGTTTTCTTGTATAACGTTTCTACGACGGGCATCACATGCGATGCCCGTTTTGTTTCGGTTGTGTTCGGAGCGTCTTGTTCGGGTGCGCCGCAGTCTTGTTCATGCTGCGCGCCGCTGCTACCCTGGCTTCCCTGCTTCTCGCTCTTCTGGTGCTCCTTTGACTGTGCTTGGCTTTACATCCGCCATCCTCATCGCCGCCATTCCGCCCTTCGTGAGCCGCGCTTGTTGGAAAACGACCCCTGAATTCGGGCAAATCGACGATATTCGGTGATCTGGCCGACTATCGATTGTTTGCCGTTGAAGGCTGTTTAAGCCAACGTCTATCTGAACTGGTGTTTTGCTGACGCGGTTTTTCGAAGAACGCAACAAGACTCCCAAAAGAGGTGGATTTACGCCTTCGGACCACCGAATATCGTCGATTAGCCCGAATTTGCCCCCGTTTTTCCAACGAGGGGGCGCCAAACCCCCCTCGTTGCTTTCAGCGTCTGCGGCCTCCGATCCGAATCGGAGCCAGAAAGACGCTCTGCTCCAAAAAATGCCTTCGTTGTTCCTAGCGCCCGCTGCTGCCGCTGCAGCGAACTTAACCCTCGGTGCGGGGAAGGCGCGCGGTAAACGTGGTGCCATCTTCTGCGGAGCTCGTCACGCTCAAATCGCCGCCATGTTGCTGCACGATTTTCTGGGCGATCGCTAATCCCAGGCCAAAGCTGTGCTCGCCATCGTTGTTACTGCGGTCGCGCGACTTGTCGCTGCGGTAGAAGCGGTCGAACACGTGTGGGATGTCTTGGGGGTCAATGGGGCACCCCCAGTTGTGGACGCTTAAAACACAATTGCGACCTGCTGCTTTAAGAGAAACCGTTATGCTGGTGTCCCTTTCGGCGTACTTGCATGCGTTGTCAACCAGCGTGCCAATCAGGCGCTGAAGCTTTGTAGGGTCGCCAACAACCACCATATCGGAATCGATGTCATCGTTGATCATAACGCCGCGCTCGAACGCAACGGCCTCGAACTGCAGCGAGGCCCGCTCTGCCATCTCGCTCATGTTGACGCGCTCTGTCGTCGCGGCTTGAGCCACCGCGTTTTCCGGCTGGGCGAGCGCCAGCATATCAAGTACCAGGTGCTCCATGTTTTGCGCTTCGTCCTGGATGCCCTCGATCCACTGGCTTTGCTCCGCAACGGTTGCTTGCGGCTTTTTCAGCGCAATGGATGCGTTCGCCATGATCACGGTAAGTGGCGTTTTCATCTCGTGCGACGCATCGGCGATAAACTGCTGCTGACTGTCCCACGCGCGCTGCACCGGGCGCAGCGCCCAACGTGAAAACGCCCAGGCCAGCGCCAGCACCAAGAGCTCAATAGCAATTCCAACCACAATAAGCGAACGATTCAGATTCGCAGTGTCTTCGACGATTGTGCGATCGGCGAAGGCATAGCACACCGATCCGTCCTCGCGCATGATTTTCTTGTAATACAGACCTTCATCCGCTAAAAACCCCTGGTCATCCTGCGCGAAAAACGTGGATTCCAAAATGGATTGCAATGTTTCGTCGTCGATGATGGCGGTAGAGAAACGGTCGATGCTGTTGGCGGAAATCTCGCCATTGCTTTCTCGGGCGATATAGAGCGCTATGGGAAACACCCATGAGACTTCCTTTTTGTCGCCGATACGAGGCGGCTTGGCGCCCTCGGCAGGGGGGTTAAGGTCGCGCGGTCCTTTTGTTATGACGGTTTCCAAGGCGGCGTTAAGCTCGATATAAACGCCCTCGATTCTTTGATTCTGGTTTGACCAGGCGATATACGCGAAGGAAACCATTAAAATAAGCGCCGCCACACCGCAGATGATTGCGGTGAATTTCAGATGCAGCTTGGAGAGCAGGTCTTTTTCGGTAAGCGCGGTCATATTGCGGTGGTCCTTGCGTTCGATGGTGTCTGTTGATGCGGGGAAGGCGCTTGCGGCGCATCCCGTCTGCCGCGGTTGCGGCGTAAGCGGGCGGTAGCTGGGAGCACCGCTGCCGATTGCGGCGGCCGCTCGCGAACGACTGCTCCGCAGGTGGTGCCGGCGTGCTAGCGGGCGCCCGCGCTGACAGCGCTAGTGGGCGGCTGTCCCGGCGCCGCCGGCGTCGTCTTCGCCAAAATTCAAGCGGTATCCCGTTTTGCGCAGCGACTCAATGGTCACGTGCGAACCCACAAAGCGGAACTTCTTCCGCAAAAACGAGATGTATGCTTCCACGTTGTTGTCAACGGCCGTGCTTTCCACACCCCAAACTTTCGCGAGCAGCTGCTCTTTCGACAGCACTTGCGTGGGGTTGGAAAGCAGAATGCGCGCCAGCGAAAACTCTTTGAATCCCAAGTGGATGGACTTATCTCCGCAGGTCAAATCATGGCTTTCCAGGTTGAGCGTTAAATCGCCGAACGTAACGGTCTCAAAAACCACTTGTCCCTGGCGGCGCAGAAGTGCGCGCAAGTGCGCCAGCAGCTCGGCGGGGCTGAATGGCTTGGTCATGTAGTCGTCGGCGCCGGAATCAAGGCCCACAATCTTGTCGCGCACGGTGTCGCGCGCGGTCAGCAGCAAAATGGGCGTGTCAACGCGGTTGCGGCGCAGCTCCTTCGCGACCTCGAAGCCATCCATTTTCGGCAGCATCACGTCCAAAATGATCACGTCATAGATGCCCGAAAGCCCGTAATCCAGGCCGGACTGGCCATCGTGCACGGCGTCTACCTGGTAATCAGCCTCTACCAATATCTGCTTGAGCGCCAACGCCAGCTTTTTGTCGTCTTCAACAATGAGAATCTGCACGTCAAGCCTTCCTGTCGTTTTCTCTTGCATCTTGTTTCGCTTTCCATTGTAGCGTGCGCGCTGAAAGTTTTCTTAAAGGTTTTGGCGGTTTGGCCGGCGTTTAAGGATTCTTTCAACCGCGCTTTTTAGCATAGGAAATGTTGAAAGGATGAGCTTTTGCGTTTTTGCCGCGCGAACTGCAGGGCGCAAGTTGGAGCTCAGGGCAATGCAAAGCGAAGGGTCGTCGCGAACCCGGGAGCAACGCAAGCCAGAGCTCAAGGCGAAAGACCAGAACAAGAGCTAAAACGCAGGCGAAAGGACGAGTTATGGAAGCATATGCAGCAACGTTCAAGCGCGTTGAGAAGAAATATTGTTTAAGCGCGGAGCAATACCGCACGATGTTAATGATCACGCAGCAGTTTTTGAAGCCCGACGATTATCCAAAAACGGTGGTGAGCAGCCTTTACTTCGACACCCCCGAAAACCAGCTGATCAGCCGTTCGCTGGAAAAGCCGCTCTACAAAGAGAAGCTGCGCGTGCGTTCGTATGGCATTGCTCAGCCTAACGGATGCATTGCCCCCGTTTCCGACCAAGTGTTCGTGGAGCTGAAGAAGAAGTACCGCGGCGTGGTATATAAGCGCAGGTTGGCGCTTTCCACGGATGCGGCGCGCGCGTTTTTGTCCGGCATGGACATCGATGAGGCGTGTGCGCTGTTCCCCCTGGGCGGTGCGAAGAAGGAATGCGTTGCGGCCGTGCGTGGCGCTCATGCGATTGTCCCTGCCGATGACGCTGGTGATGCTGTTGCAGCCGACCTCGCTCTCGCCGCAGCTGCCAAGCCCGAACCGCTGCAGCCCCACGAGCGCCAAGTGGCGCACGAGATCACGGCGTTCCTGCAGCGCTACCCAGGCATTCGCCCCGCAATGATTACGCAATGCACGCGCACCGCGTGGGCCGAGCCAGGAAATCCGGGGTGCGCGCTGCGCATCACGTTTGACTCCCAGCTGCGTGCGGGGCATCCCGCGGGCGACCCCTTCGCCTTCCAGCTTGACGGCTGCGCCATGGACCTTTTGCGCCCCGGTCAGGTGCTCATGGAAATCAAGCAGGGCGGCGGCATGCCGTTTTGGCTGGTCAACGTGCTTTCCGAGAATCAGATTTATCCGCGTTCCTTCTCGAAATACGGAACGGCATACGAAAAAGAGCAAAAGGAGCTGAAACATGCTTGATTTCATGTTTACTTCAGTTTTGGGCAGCACAGAATCGGTTGCTGCGAACGTAACGACAGGCGGATTTTTGCTGTGCAGCGTGGCGTCGCTTGTTTTAGGTGCGGCGTGCGCGCTCATCTACATGTTCCGCCACAAGTATTCACGCAATTTTGTGGTAACGCTAGCGTTGTTACCGCTGGTAGTGCAAACGGTAATTACCCTGGTCAACGGCAATTTGGGTGCGGGCATTGCGGTCATGGGCGTGTTCAACTTGGTGCGCTTCCGCAGCATTCCCGGCAGCGCGAAGGATATCGGCAGTGTGTTCTTCGCCATGGCGATTGGCCTGGCCACGGGCATGGGGTATTTGAGCTTGGCGGTGCTGTTCACGGCAATTATGGGCATCGCGAATGTGGCGTACGTGCTTTCGCCGTTCGGTCGCATGCAAACGGTGGAGCGCGAGCTGCATCTTACCGTGCCGGAAGATTTGGAGTTCGAAGGTGTTTTCGAGCCCGTGCTGGAGCGTTACGCGGATAGTTTCGAACTTGTAGAGGTGCAAACGTCGAACATGGGCAGCCTGTATAACTTGACGTATCTGATGAAGCTGCACGCGGATGCAAGCGTAAAAGAGCTAATGGACGAGCTGCGCTGCTATAACGGCAACCTGAAAGTGGCGCTCGTTCCCGCGCAGATGACGCGCGATTCGCTTTAGACATTCGGAAGGTGATACCGATGAAGAAACGGCAATTTACCCGACTCGCCGCTGGGGCCGTCTGCTGCGCGCTGAGTGTGGTGCTGGCGGCAACGCTTTCCGGGTGCGGAGCGGCCTCTGCGGCGAGTTCGAGTGATGCGGCAAGTTCGAGTGATGCGGCAAGTGCGAGCGACGTTGCGGTGGCGAGTGCTGCGGCCTCTGCGGCAACCGACGATCTGAGCGCGTACGACTTGGAGTACAGCAAGCGCGATTTTGATGCCAGCTACGATGCCGCGCAGGCAACGTATATCACGCTGGCCGATAACGCTTCTTCCGCGGAAACGTACGCACATGAAAGTGCAAATGGCGTTTCTATCAGTGGAAACGATGTGACCATTACGCAGGCGGGTACGTATGTGCTTAGCGGAAACTTGACCGATGGCTGCGTTTTTGTAAACATTGACAAAGAAGAAAAATGCCAGTTGGTGTTAAACGACGTGTCGATAAGCAACAGCGATGGTCCCTGCATTTACGTTATGGCGGCCGACAAGACGTTCACCACGCTGGCGGATGGTACGCAAAACACGCTGGTCGATGGTGCGGATTACGTGCTCGACGAGGAAGAAGAGCCCACGGCGACGATTTTCAGCAAGGATGATCTGACGCTGAACGGCACGGGCGCGCTGAACATTGCGGGCAATTATCGCCATGCCGTGCGCAGCAAAGACGACCTGGTCATTACGGGCGGCACGTATGTGATCAACGCGGTCGAGGACGCGCTGAACGGCAAGGACTGCCTGAAGATTTGCGACGGCACGTTCGATATCACGTGCGGCGAAGATGCTCTGGAAAGCACAAATGACAGCGAAGAGGGTCGCGGATTTGTGGCCATCGATGGCGGTGACTTCACCATTTCCGCAGGTGACGATGCTGTTCATGCGGAAACGCTCATGCGCATCACGGTTGGTACGGTGGATGTCCTGACGTGTTACGAGGGCTATGAAGGAACGGTGGTGCGCATCGATGGCGGCTCAACGAGTATTGTTGCAAGCGATGACGGCATTAATGCGGCGAGCGGGTCGTCGTCGGAGGGTGGCATGCCGATGGGCGGCGAAGGCCGCGGCGGCGCCGGCGGACCGGGTGCGGGCGCGGGCGCCACTCCGGGTGACGCTGGTGCGAATGTCCCGGAGGCCCCGGGTGGCGCCGGCGCGAGCAGCCCGAGCGATGCCGGCACGGCTGGCGATGCGGACGCAAGTGGCGCTGTGGGTGCGTCTGAAGGCACGAGCGCGGGTGCTTCGACTTGCAAAGTTATCGTAACAGGCGGTACTACGTACGTTTCTGCAGGTGGCGATGGTATCGACAGCAACGGAAGCGTTGAAGTGAGCGGCGGCGTACTTATCGTAGAAGGGCCTACATCGAACGGCGATGGTTTCTTCGATTACGATTCCTCGGCAACGATTACGGGCGGTACGGTGCTTATGGTGGGTTCTGCCGGCATGGCGCAAAGCTTCACGGGCGGCATGCAGGCGTTTGCCATGGCTTCGGCAAGCGGAAGCGCAGGTCAAACCGTTGTTTTGCTGGATGCGCAAGGAAATGCGGTTGCATCGTTCACAGCAACAAAGAACTTCCAGATGGTTCTGGCAAGTGCGGATGGCGCAGCGGAAGGTGACACGCTCACGGTGAAGATTGGTAGTTCGGAAACGGCGCTGACTGCCTCGACCACGGCAACGACCAGCGGCTTCGGTGCAGGTGGCGGCATGAGCGGTGGACGCGGTGGCGACCGCGGAGGCAGCATGGCCGCGGCCGCTCCTGGCGCGGGTGGCGACCGTGGAGGTGACATGGCCTCTGACGATCCCGGCTCGGGCGGCGGTGCTCCCGGCAACCGCAGCTGATTTGTTGACAAATTACCCCACCTTTTGTCAACAATCCCCGCGATGCTTCTCAGACAAAAATACAGGAAGGAACTCTCAAGAATTGACGATTTTTAGTCAAACCAGGACCCGTTTTGGAAGAAAAGTCGAGCTGCCACCCTTCTCTAATAATTACGAACTGGGGAAACGCAAGCGGCGCATCCAGCTCAGGTGCGCCGCTCGACTAAAAACCGAAAGAAGTTGAGAGTTTGTTCGCCTAAAACTTGCTGGACCTTCCGCGAAGGTTAAAAAGACCCCGTCACTTTTTAACACAGGGCTTGCAGCGCAAGGTTGCCAATCGATACCTTAACTCGGATTGCCGCTCTGGCATTTAATCGCTTGGCAACCAAAGAGGCTTTTTGTTGCTTACAATGTAATAGTACTCTGCAAGACCCCTGGTTGCGCCAGGGGTCTTTCTTCGGGATGCCCTTTAAGGTCCGCCGCCCGCCGTGCGTCTTCCCTCCTATCCTGCCGGTGGCGCGGCGGCACGCTCTCGAAAGATTTGCCCGTTCGTTGGGCCGTGTGCGATTCCAGCGGCAAAAAGAGTATCCTGACAAGGGAAAGAAGCGAAAGGAAACAGCCATGCCTCATATGCTCCTGCATGACATTATCGGCCCCATTATGGTGGGTCCGTCAAGTTCCCATACCGCGGGCGCCCTTGCGATAAGCGCCATGGCGCGCAAGTTGGTGGGTTCCCAGCCGGCATCCGTCACGTTCAAGCTGTACGGCTCGTTCGCGCACACGTATTCGGGGCATGGCACCGACCGTGCGCTGGTGGCGGGAATGCTGGGACTTTCTACCGATGACCTGCGCATTCGCGACTCCTTCGCCTTGGCGCAAGAAGCGGGAATGGACGTGAACATTGTGCCGCTTCCCCAGGCGGAATACGATCATCCTAATACGGTGGATATCGAAGCCGTGGATGCGGCGGGCACCACGTATTGCTTCCGCGGTGTGTCGGTGGGCGGCGGCGCGGCCAAGCTTACACACATCGATGGCATGCGTGTGGAGATTACAGGCAAGAACAACTCCCTGGTAGTGCATCAGCATGACGAGAAGGGCATTTTGGCGTTTATCACCACTACGCTTCTCACGGCGAACGTGAACATTGCCACGGCGAATCTGTATCGCACAAGCAAGGGCGGCCGGGCGTTTACTATCATCGAGACCGACGAGCCGCTTCCCGATTCGCTTGTTTCCATTCTTGAGGCCCATCCCGGCATCCACAGCGCAAAGGCCATTGCCGCAGTTGAGGCGGGTGGTCAGAAGGCGCTGGCGGGCACGAACGCCGCGCGGCAAGAGCAGGCGAACGATGCGTACCATCAGTACGATTTCAAAACGGGCGAAGACTTGCTGGCGCGCTGCGCTCAGTGGGACGCGCCCATGAGCACGGTGTACTTGCAGCGCAATAAATACTTACTGGAGCGCGATGGACTGGCCGATGAGACGCTTGCGTACTTGCATCGCGTTATCAAGGTCATGCGTCAATCGGCGCACGAGCCGTTGGAGAACCCGCGTCCGTCCATTGGAGGCTTGCTGGGCGGCGAGTCGCAGAAGATGCAGCAGCTTGCAGCAACGGGCGGCGGCGCGCTTATGGGCGCGCTCATGGAGAAGGCCACGCGTTATGCGTTGGCGGTTTTGGAGACGAATGCCTCCATGGGCTGCATTGTTGCCGCGCCCACGGCGGGCAGCGCGGGCGTGATCCCGGCGGTTCTTATGGCGGTGCAGGAAGAGCACGGCTTTTCCGACGACGAGATTGCGAAGGCGCTGGCAAATGCGGCGGCAGTAGGGCATCTGGTGGCGCGCAACGCTACCGTGTCGGGTGCCGAGGGCGGCTGCCAAGCGGAAATTGGCACAGCAAGCGCCATGGCGGCAAGTGCTGTGGTGGAGCTTTTAGACGGCACGCCGCAGCAATGCCTGGCGGCGGCCAGCAACGCCATGACGTCGCTTATGGGCCTGGTGTGCGATCCCGTGGGCGGCCTGGTGGAGATTCCCTGCCAGAAGCGCAATGCCACGGCAGCAGTAAATTCACTGGTCAGTGTGCAGATTGCGCTGGCGGGAGTGACGAATCTAGTGAACTTCGACCAAACGGTAGAGGCCATGTTCCAGGTAGGACGCTCGCTTCCGTTTGAGTTGCGCGAAAGCGGCTTGGGCGGCATTGCCGGCACGCCCAGCGCCTGCGATTACTGCACTTCGGTCCTTTGCCGCCACGAGTGAAATTGTTGTCAAATTACCCCACCTTTTGTCAACAAATGCCGCAGCGCGATTGCGAAGGCACCCGTCGGCAAGGATTCACCTCACGACTCCGCTTGGATAATGCCTCTTTGCGCTTGCGGCTCGTTCAACTTATCCAAAGCGTCGCAGTTCGGCTCAATCTTTGCCGACGGATGCCTTCTAGACGGCGAACGCCCTCGCTCTCTCTCTGCGTTTGATCGGGAGAGGGTGTTTTTTGCGTTCCGTAGGAGTTTGTCGGGATTTCTGCGTGTGAACTTGGGGTCCGATGGTGACATGTTGAGCTCAGTCGCACGCTTTTGAGTCTTCCGGCGGCATGTTGTCGTTTTTTTTCACCCGAATGTGCAAAATATTCCTGTACGGGGTAGGTGGGAAGGGATTTCGGCGCGTATGCTCTGCTGTCTGAAGTTCGCGACCTGGGGTTTTCCTGGCCAATGGCGATACAAGCGGCGACTTGACGTCTCTTTCGCATCTTCGAGGTGCCCCGAACAGTCATATTTTGCACATTCGGGCCCGATTTTCGACAAGATGGCCCCTGGTTTGGTTGTTTCCGGAAGAAGTGTCGCTGTACGGCTTAGTCCTTGCCGGCAGGTGCCCTTGTTGACAAAAGGTGGGGTAATTTGTCGACAAACAACAGGAGCTCTATCACCTTTTACCGTGCGCGCGCCGTTGCAAGACATCGTGCGAAGTGGGATACTGTATCATTAAGATTTAGGCGGATATCAACGGGAGCGAAAAGGGAGTTTTGCCGGTGAAGGGAATTATTTTGGCTGGTGGCAGCGGTACGCGTTTGCATCCGCTTACGATGGTGACATCAAAACAGCTCCTGCCAATCTACGACAAACCCATGATTTACTACCCGCTGAGCGTGCTCATGCTTGCGGGTATTCGCGACATTCTTATCATCTCTACTCCGCATGATCTTCCGAACTTCAAGAAACTGCTGGGGTCGGGCAGCCAGTTTGGCATCAAGCTCTCCTATGAAGAGCAGCCCTCACCCGATGGCCTTGCTCAGGCGTTCATCATTGGCGAAGATTTTATTGGCGAAGATTCCGTGGCGCTCACGCTGGGCGACAACATTTTTTACGGTGGCGGCTTCACATCTTTGCTTAAAACCGCAGCTCAAACCGAAGTTGGCGCTACGATGTTCGGTTACTATGTACCCGATCCCGAACGTTTTGGTGTGGTGGAGTTCGACGACAAGGGCAAAGCAATCTCACTTGAAGAGAAGCCCGAAGACCCCAAGAGCAACTATGCGGTGACCGGCTTGTACTTCTATGACAACCGCGTGGTTCAGTGGGCAAAGGAAGTTGAGCCGTCGGATCGCGGCGAGCTGGAGATCACGTCGCTCAACCGCCGTTACCTGGAAGACGGATCCCTGAACGTAATGTTGCTACATCGCGGCAGTGCATGGTTCGACACGGGAACCGTGAGAAGCCTGTACTCGGCAACGGAATACGTGCGCGTCATTGAGGAGCGGCAGGGTATTCAGATTGCCAACTTAGAGGAAATCGCGTTCAATAATGGTTGGATTTCTGCAGAAATGTTGCGCAAAGCCGCGCAAAAATACGCGCATTCCGATTACGGTCTGTATCTGAACAGCGTTCTTTCGGGCAGAATCAAGGGAAGCTCGATATCCAGGAGCAACGAGTAGCATATGTTTAATCGAATCATCGTCACGGGCGGTGCGGGCTTTATCGGAAGCAATTTCGTTCGCTGGGTTGTGGACAACCAGCCAGGCGTGCACGTGACTGTTTTGGATAAGCTCACGTATGCGGGCAACCGCGAAAATCTTGCGGGTATCCCTGCAAATCGCATGACATTTGTGCAAGGGGACATCTGTGACACGGCGCTGCTGAACCGCATTGTACCTGATGCAGACGCTATTGTGCATTTTGCCGCGGAAAGTCACAACGACAATTCCATCGCTGACCCTTCGCCGTTTGTGCGCACGAACGTGGAAGGAACGTACGCGCTTTTGGAGGCGTGCCGCGCCCATGGAACGCGCTTCCACCACGTGTCAACCGATGAAGTTTACGGCGACCTGGCCCTGGACGACCCCGCGCGTTTCACCGAAGAGACTCCGTATCGCCCCTCGAGCCCTTATAGTTCCACGAAAGCTGCCAGCGATTTGCTGGTGCGCGCGTGGCATCGCACGTATGGCGTGCCGGTGACTATCAGCAATTGCTCTAACAATTACGGCCCTTACCAGCACGTGGAAAAGTTCATTCCGCGCCAAATCACGAACATCATCTGCGGCATTCGCCCCAAGCTTTATGGCGACGGCCTGAATGTGCGTGACTGGATTCATACGGAAGATCACTCGAGCGCAGTGTGGGCCATTCTGAACGGCGGTCGTCTGGGTGAAACGTACCTTATTGGCGCCGATGGCGAGCGCGATAACATCACGGTCATGCGCGACATTCTGCAAGGTATGGGCAAGGATGCGGACGACTTTGACTGGGTGCGCGATCGCCCTGGTCACGACCGTCGTTATGCCATCGATAGCACGAAGCTGCGCACCGAGTTGGGTTGGCGCCCGCAGCACACCGATTTCGCGCAAGGGCTGGCGCAGACTATCGAGTGGTATCAAGACAACGAAGCGTGGTGGCGTCCGGCAAAAGAAGCAACCGAAGCAAAATACCAGGCCCAGGGCCAGTAGACAGTAGGCGAAAGCACGATGGAGCAGAAAAACATACCAGTCACGCGCTCTTCCATGCCCCCGTTCGAGGAATACTGCGAAGAGATTCGGTCTTTGTGGGACTCGCATTGGCTGTCGAACTGCGGCGAGAAGCACGAGCAGCTTAAAGGGCAGCTTGCGGCGTATTTGGAAGTGCCGCATGCCGATCTTTTCGTGAATGGCCACAATGCTTTGGAATGCACGCTGGAGGCGCTTGAGCTGGGAAAAGACGGTCGCAACGAGGTTATTACCACGCCGTTTACGTTCCTGAGCACCACGAACGCGATTGCAAGGAAAGGCCTTACGCCGGTTTTCTGCGATATCAAGCCTGACGATTTCACGCTGGATCCCGCGAAAATCGAAGCGCTTATCACGCCGCGAACATGCGCTATTGTGCCTGTTCACGTGTATGGGAACGTGTGCGACGTTGAAACAATAGCAGCGCTTGCTGAAAGGCACAATCTGCGCGTCATCTACGATGCGGCGCACGCGTTCGGCGTGCGCGTCAACGGGGTAAGCGTGGCGAATTTCGGCGATGCCTCTATGTTCAGCATGCATGCGACGAAAGTTTTCAACACCATTGAAGGCGGACTGGTCACGCATGCTAGCGATGAGCTGTCCACGCGCTTGGGACAGTGGCGCAATTATGGGCTTACCGGTCAGGAATCTGCGGCGTATATCGGCGGAAATCTTAAGATGAACGAGTTCGCCGCCGCTATGGGCTTGTGCAATTTGCGCCATCTACCAGGTGAAATAGAAAAGCGCAAAGTTGCGAGCGAGCGGTATTGGGATACGCTCGAGCAGGTTCCCGGCATTCAGGTATGTCGTCCGAAAAAAGGCGTGACTTCTAATTACGCGTACCTTCCCGTGCTTTTCGATCCCAGCGAATTTGGCGCAACGCGCGATGACGTTTTCGCGCACCTTAAGGAAAACGGCGTGTTCGCGCGCAAGTATTTCTACCCCATCATCAGCGACCTTGAGTCGTATCGGGGCAGGTATGATTCCTCGCTCACGCCGGTGGCAAAATATGTGGGCAGCAACATTTTGACGCTGCCGCTCTATGCAGATTTGACGCGGGAAGACGTGGACCGGGTTTGCGCGCTGGTGCTGGATGTGCACGGCGGCGAGCTTTCCGGCAAGCGCGACAACGCGTAATCGAGCGGCGTTGTTCGCGGGTCGCGACATATGCGACGTGGGCGTTTACGTTTTAAGTACAAGGAAGAGAGTAGATTGAGCACCTATCAAAAGGACCTGACGAGCGAGCAGATACGGCTCATTGGGCGCAAGTTGGCCGCTGACAGGCTTGAGTCGATCGATGCTATTCAGCAGCCTTGCAATCCAGCGCGCAATGGGTACGTGCGTTTCGCAAAGCGCTTCCTGGACATTGTGTTTTCCCTGGTCATTCTTGTTATCACGCTGCCTATTAACCTGATAATCGGTGTGGTGACGTTCTTTGACGTGGGTCGCCCGCTGTTCTTCAAGCAAGAGCGCATTGGACGCGATGGCAAGCCATTTACCATCGTGAAGTTTCGCAACATGAGAAACGATGTGGACGAAAAAGGAGAGCCGCTGCCCGTTGAAGTGCGCGTCACGAAGTGGGGAAAATTCGTTCGCAAAACTTCGTTGGACGAGCTGCTGAATTTCTGGAGCATTCTGAAGGGCGATATGAGCTTGATTGGTCCGCGCCCGCTTCCCGGTGTGTATCTGGAGCGTTACAGCACGCGGCATCGGGGTCGGTTGGCGGTACGCCCTGGTCTTGAGTGTCCGCCGCGCCAGCTGGGAGAAGCCGTATGGACTTGGAACGACCAGCTTGAGAACGATATATGGTATGTTGAGCATGTATCGTTTTCAACGGATTGCAAGATGTTTGTCAACTTGGTGCGTTTTGCGCTTGATCGGAAAAGCGCGGCTGCTCGTGCGGTGGCGCGCCGCGGAAGCTTCATGGGCTACGATTGGGACGGCACGGCCATCAACGATGCCCAAATTCCGCAAGAGTATCTTGATTGGGTGCGTGACCTGCCAAAAGAGTAGCGCGAAGGCGCGGGTGAGACACGCGCGAAGGCCCGGACGAAGGCGCGAGCGAAGATCCGAGCGAAGGCACGTGCGAGGTTCGCGCAAGGCCGTGCGCGGAGTGGGGCTGGGTGCGCATCGCGCGCGGGCAATGCGCTTCGGGTGCAAAGCCGAGCGGTTGCGAAACAGGGCACGAAGAGATTACGTGATGGGGTGGAAGAA
The DNA here is from genome assembly GCA_934648845.1 of uncultured Eggerthellaceae bacterium. Taxonomy (GTDB): domain Bacteria; phylum Actinomycetota; class Coriobacteriia; order Coriobacteriales; family Eggerthellaceae; genus CAKUOV01. Next base: position 105,162 of record CAKUFS010000002.1, on the reverse strand, counting down.
TGTCGCATAAGCTGCTTGTTTTGGGCGGAAAGCCAATTGGCTCGTGCGAACTGGTGAAATACGCGAAGGCTCAGGGCGATTACGTGGTGGTTGCCGATTACCTTGCGCCCGAGGCATCGCCTGCGAAACGCCTTGCCGATGAATCGTGGGATGCAAGCACGGCGGACGTGGACGATTTGTGCGAACGTTGCCGTGAGCAGGGAATCGATAGCGTGCTTTCGGGCGTGCATGAATTCAACCTGGATAAAATGGCGCGCGTTGCTCAAAAAATGGGATACCCGTGTTATTGCACGCCCGAACAGTTCGATGCATTGCGCGACAAAGGCCAGTTCAAGGCGCTTTGCCAGGAGCATGGCATTCCCACGGCGCGTCGCTATTCCTACGAGGAAGCGCAATGCCTTCCCGAAAGTGCTTATCCGTTGGCGGTAAAGCCGCTTGACGGAAGCGGGAGCAGGGGTTTTTCAAAAGTTGCGAACCCGGCCGACCTGGATGCAGCCGTTGAGCTGGCGCGTTTCTTTTCGTTCGCGGACGACGTTGTTATTGAAGATTTCATTGATGGCGATGCGGTGATCATCCACTACACGGCCCATCAAGGCTCTATTGTGTATTCGGGCATTGCCGATAAATGCTCGCAGAAGATGGGCGATGCGGGTGCGCCGATCATGGCGCTTCAGATTGCTCCTTCGCGCGATGAGCAGAAGTATCTGGACGAGCTAAACGACAAGGCCATTGCCCTGTTCAAGGATATGGGCATTACTGAAGGTCCGTTATGGATTGAGGCATTTAACCGCAATGGTTCGTTCCTGTTCAACGAAATGGGATTTCGATTCGGTGGCTCGCTTACGTATTACCTGGTCAGAGAGATGTACGGCATTGATCAGCTGGCCGCGCTGTATGCGTGCGCCACGGGAAGCGACGCCGGTGAGCTTGTCGCGCAGCCCGCAGCGGGCGCGTATGCCATTTGGCCTCTCCATTTGAAGCCGGGTGTTATCGCTTGCGTTCGCGGCGTGGAAGACGTTTTGCGCATGGATGGCGTTGTTGCCTGCGTTCAAGTCCATAGGGAAGGCGACACCATTGAGCAATGGGGGTCTGCCCAGCAAGTATTTGCGTACGTGCACGTGAAGGCGGACGATGCGCAGGGTCTTCTTGCTCGAATGCGTCAGGTGAAGGGGGCGCTGTCGGTGCTTGACAGCGCGGGCAACCAGATGCTCTTCTCGCTGTTTGACCCCAACAATCAGGATGAATACCCGCCGTTTTTACGTGATGCGCTTTTAGGGGTTGAAGCATAATGCAATTCGTCAGCGACAAAAATATCATCGATGCGTGGGACGGCGATATCCCCAAGCTTTTGGATATCCTGGAAAAAGGCTTTCTGCAATGGCGCGCGGGTGGAATCCTGCAGCCGGAAAAAAGCTCGCAGATACTGGATGCCGCAGATCAAACGCGCGTCAACTGCATGCCGGCAACGCTTCTGCCGAACGCGGTGTCAGGTGTGAAGCTCGTGTCGGTTTTTCCAGGAAACGCCCAGGTGGGAAAGAAAAACGTCTCGGGAGCGGTGCTGCTTTTAGATGCAACCGATGGCTCCCCCCGTGCGGTCATGGGGGCCGCGCTGGTCACGGCGCTCAGAACGGCGCTGGTATCCGGCATTGCGGCACGGCGTCTTGCCGTTTCGAACCCGAAGAAGCTTGCGGTTCTGGGATCGGGTGAGCAGGCGAAATACCATGCCGTGGTGCTCTGCGCGCTTTTCCCGCATCTTCAGGAAGTAGCTATTGCTTCGCGCACCGCGGCACATGCCGAAGCGCTTGCGAGTGAGCTAGCGCGCGCGGTGTCCGTTCCGTCTGTTCATGCTGCGGCAAGCTATGCTGAAGCAGTTACCGGCGCGGATTTAATTGTAACTGCCATTAGCGCGCAGGAGCCGGTGTTGAAGGTGGATTGGATAAAGCCGGGCGCTACGTATTTCCACGTGGGCGGTTATGAAGACGAATACGCCGTGGTTCAGAAAGCGGATAAGATCGTGTGCGATTCATGGCCGGCCCTGAAGCATCGGGGGAGCCCCACGCTTGCGCATATGTACCAGGATGGTCTTCTGACGGATAGTGACATTTACGCAGAGCTCGCTGACTTGTTCGCCAATCCGCTGCTTGGCCGCGCATCAAATGATGAATTTATCTATTTCAACGCCATTGGTCTAGGTTTTACCGATATGCTTATTGCCAGCGAGCTTTTACGGCAATGCGAGGAAAAACAGCAGGTCACTTCGCTGGAAATTGGAGAAGGCGACATATTGGCAAACGCTGCGCTGCTTGAGAGGTTTGCCGGCGCGCAATAAGGCTTTGCGATAACGCGGCGCGATTGCCGCATCGTCCGTGTACGATTTTGTTTGTTCGATTGGTTTTGCTTCATGGGAAAGAAATTGATAAAGCGTGCGGTGTTGGGCCTTCCGAAACCGATTATCGGAAAGGTCATGGTGGCGCACTATCTTAAACGGCATCCTCGTCAAATCGATGAATGTCTTGCGCATTTTCTTTCTGCGGACGACCAGCGCAATGAGGAATACGTTAACACGGTGAAGGCGGCGGTGCGTGCCGCCATGAACCAGTATTTGATTGCGCCTGAAGAATACTTCCTCTACGATTTTCCACACTTGTCCGACCAGGAGAAACGTTCTTTTGTGGGCGACTTGGAGCGAACGATTCTCTGTTCGCGCCTCTACAACGTCACGGCTTCTGGTTATGTGTTCATGGACAAGATGAAAACCTACGATGCGTTCGCGCCCTTCTTCAAGCGAGACGTGTGCTTGATTTCTGGCGAGGCGGATTATCGGAAGTTCCTCGATTTTTCCCAGGCGCACGAAACGTTTATGGTGAAGCCCACAGCGGCATCGCGTGGAAACGGTATTGTGCTGGTCAGCAGAGATGCGGACGGGGATGCTCGCGAGCAATTCCAGGAGATTCTGCGCAAAGGTGCGTGCGTTCTTGAAGAGCGCATCGAGCAAGGTCCGGAGCTAGCGGCGCTTCATCCGCAAAGTGTGAACACGGTGCGCTATGCCACGTATTACGAGAACGGCACTATCACGACGCTCGCGTGCTTCCTTAAAATCGGGCGCGGCGCATCGGTGGTGGATAACGGCGGTGCCGGCGGGCTGCTTGCCGCGGTGGACAGCGAAACGGGGGTTATCCTTACGGCGGGTCGAACGGAATGGGGAGAAGAGTACCCTGTTCATCCCGATACGAGAATTGCGTTTGTCGGCTACCAGCTGCCAGAATGGGAATCGGCGAAAGAAATGGTATTTGAGCTGGTGAAAGTTCTTCCCGATCAGAAATACGTCGGTTGGGATTTAGCGTATTCCACGCAAGGATGGGTGCTGGTCGAAGGCAACAGCGGCGGTCAGTTCGTGGGACCGCAAATCTCTTTGAAGAAAGGCGTTCGCCCCCTGATAGAGAAAACGTTCGGGAGCTTGTGATGCGTTGTTTGCTTAGCGTGGTTGTTGCTGCGTATAATGCGCAAGGCGTTTTGGACACGTGCCTTGAAAGTTTTGCCCAGCTGCCTTTGGATTCTTTCGAAGTCATTGTGGTTGACGATGGCAGCACCGATGAAACGCTTGCCGTTGCACAGCAATTTGCGGCTCGCCATGCGTTCGCGCGTGTGATCCATCAGGAAAACGGTGGAGTGTCATCGGCGCGCAACAGCGGCATGGCGGCGGCAGAAGGTGATTACCTGTTCTTCGCTGATGCCGATGATTGGGTTGAGCCTGATCAGCTGGCGGCGCTGGTGAAAGCGGCAGCGGAAAACGATGCAGATATGGCGTATGGCGATTACTACCGCGAAAGCCAAGGCACCGCGCGCCGATGCCAGCTGTTTCCGAACGATTTTTGCAGCACCGATAAAGAAACGTTTGCGGCCTTGCAATGCGCTGCCGTGTATGTGCCGGCTTCGCGTTTTTCGTGCCGCGCTTTCGATCGCATTATGGTGGGTGGCGGATCGTGTTGGCGCTATGTGATGAATCGTTCTTTTGCGAAAACCGCTGGTCTGACGTTCGATACCGTTCTGAGCGGCTACATGGAGGATTCCGTGTTCACGCTGCATGCGTTGGAGCATGCGCGCAAAGTTATGTATCGAAGCGTGCCGTTCTACCATTATCGTGTGCAGGGCGATTCGCTGTGCCATCGTTATTTTGGCGATTACGAGCAGCGTTTCTCGGCGGTGAACCGGGCGCTTGACGCGTTCCTGCAGGGCGCTGGCGCAGGTCGTGAGCAACTTGCGCAGGCTGTTTACCTGAAGTGCATTCATTTGCTGGGTTTGGCGATGGACGGTTATTTCAACCATCCGAACAATAGCGAATCTGAGCAGGCGCGTAAGGCGGCGTTTGCGCGTTTCGCGAAGAGCGAACCTTATGCATCGGCGGTGAAAAACGTTCGCTTGAAGTGGGTTGGGAATAAAAAAGTGGCAATCCAAGTGGCGCTTCTTAAACTTGGTTGTGTTGGATTGTATTGGGATTTGAGAAAATAGCGAAGCGCACGCGCTTGCTGGTTGGCGCGTGTCGTGCCGCCGAGCCACGGGGCAAGTGGTGCATTGTGGGTGGCGCGGCTGCCAATGGTGTACTCGGCGTCGGCAGCGCGGTTGCCGGCGCAGTGCTTGACGCGGGCGGGCGGGCGGCGTAAAGAGCCGCAAAAGCGCAGATGAAACGGGAGGTGAAAAAGTGACAGCAACTTATAAGCAAGTGTTTCGCGTGGGGCTGCTTCTGGTCTCGTTTATACTGTTCTTCTTCCCGTACGAATACGCCGTGGGCAGAATGGTCTATCTGCTGTGGAAAGGCCTTTTGTGCCTGGCGTCATTGGGGTACACCGTTGCGGTGCTTGCATCGCCGCGCCGCATTTCGTCGTGCTGGGTGCTGTTTTTGCTCTTCTACGTGGATTATTATCTGATTTCCGGATTGATTTCGCAGACCGACGTCAATTACGTCAACCTTGCGTTCCGTTTTGTTGAAGGCGTGGGCTTTGCGTCGCTGTGCGAGTTTGCGCTGCAGCGCAATGCGAAGGAAGCGGCGTGGGCGTTTGCGGGCGCCGCGCTTATTATGTGCGCAATCCATTTCGGTTCGTACCTGATGTTCAAAGATATTACAGGTGGCATGCGCCATGGCTACATTGAGTTCACTGGCAAAACCACGAAGCAGAACTGGTATTTCCTTACGTACGATAACGCCTCCATCTTCTATTTTCTGCCCTTGGTGGGGGTGCTGTGGTTTCTTGCATTCGGGGGAAGCCGGAAGGCGAAGATTCTTTCCGTGGTGGTGACCGTTCTTGTGCTTTACATGTTCTTCGAGCGGAAGTCGGCAACGGCTATGGCAACGATGGCGGTTTTCGTTGTGGGTGTGGTGCTTGCGCTCATCGATGCGCGCACGGGGGCGTTTTCTCGGAGTTACGTGGGAAAACACCTGTTCAGCTTGCCATGGGCAGTGATATTTGGCTTCTTGGCTACTATCGCCGTGCTGTTTGTTGCAGGAAACCAGGACTTCTCTGCAATAAGCGCGCTGTTCTCGAAATCCATTTCGTTTTCGGGACGCGATCGCATTTGGGGGCTGAGCCTTGACTGGATTGCGCAATCGCCGCTGCTTGGCTACGGCATTGAAGACTCTGTTACCTCCGTAGAGAAAATTGCGCAGACGCACTGTCATAATATCTTTCTGCAGCTCTTATACACGGGCGGCCTGGTGTCGTTGGCGTTGTTTGCAGCAGCTCTGTTCTCTTGCTCGAAGGTGGGAAAACGCCTGATGGGGAACGGTTCTGCTGCGCAGCGTGGCGCTGGGAATGAGTGTCGTGCCGCGATGGCCACGGGAGCAGCAACGAACGCGACGGGTTGTTGCGGGATGGCGGCAGATTCCGCTGCGAATCATCATTCGGGACCGCGCCGCATCATCCTTTTCTTTTCGGTGTTCGCCTATTTTGTAGCGTGCAGCATGGACTGGGAAGTGTATTACGTGATTCCCCTGTTCCTCTTTTACCTGTTTGCAACCGAGGGACGCGTGCCTGGTGCGCTTTGCCGCCAGCGAAAATATCCGTTCGCGCGCATGACTGAAAAAGAAAGCGATGCCGGCGAATCATGGTAAGAATCAAAGCGACAAAAGCGGATGTCATTTGGGGATACTGCGGCACCATTCTTTCTATGGCCAGCGGCTTCATTTTGCTCCCCCTGTTGCTGTTCTTCCTAAGTGGAGAAGAGCTTGGCCTGTGGTATGTTTTTGTGGCCATTAGCAACTTGACGCTCCTTTTCGAATTCGGCTTCAATCCGGCATTTTCCCGCAATATTGTGTACTGCTTGTCGGGCGCGCGCTCGATTGCAAAACTGGGAGTAAGCGAATCGCCTGTTCGGGACGATGTTGACTGGTCGCTTTTGAAATCAATTATGGATGCGTCGCGTTTGCTGTACGCCATTCTTGCGTTTGTGGCCCTTCTTGTTACTGCGACCATCGGCACGTTTTACATCTGGACCATTACGCAGGATATGGCGGGAACACCCCATTGGATTGCCTGGGGCATTTTCTGCTTGGCGATTTTCTTCAACCTGTATTACTACTACTTCCTTACGTTTTTGCGCGGCTACGGCGACGTTGCCGGCGAAAACAAGGCGAAGACCGTTGCGCGCATTATCCAGCTTGCGGTAAGCGCCGCTCTGCTTTTCACGGGATTCGGCCTTGTTGGCGCGGCGCTGGGTTATTTATCGTTTGGTTTGGCGCTTCGCTTCTGCTCGCGCTATTTCATCAAGCGCCACGACGATATTGAGTCCGAGTTGGAAAAGCTTCCGCGTCGCATGGACTTATCCCAGGTCAAACAAGTTCTTCTGTCGGTTTCGTACGTGGCGTGGCGCGATGGCGTAGTCCAGATCTGCTGCTTTGCCTCAACGCAAGCCATGTCGATTATCTGCTCGCTGTTCTTGGGGCTGGAAGCTACCGGCCAATACTCCATTCTGCTGCAGCTTTCAACGGCTGTCTACAACTTGTCCTCGGTGTTTATCAGGTCGTTTTATCCGAGCTTCCAGTCTTCTTACGTGTCGGGCGATGTGCCTGCGTGCCGTGCCATTGTGGGGAAGGGCATTGTCGTTTACGCGCTGCTGTTCATTGTGGGAACGGCGCTCGCCTTGCTTATTGCGTTTCCCCTGGTACCGTTCTTCAAACCGGGTGTGACGCTTGACGCCCCAACGTATATCTTCCTTTCCGTGTATTTATTCCTGTGGAACCAGCATTCGATTTTCTGCAATTTGATTGTGAGCATGAATCGCATTCCCCATATGGTGCCGTATTTAGTGGCTGCCGTGATGGGCGTTGCGTTGTCGGCGGTGTTCACATCGTGCTTCGAATGGGGCTTGTTTGGCCTTATCGGGGGGCAGATGCTTTCCCAGGTCGTGTACAATAACTGGAAATGGCCTTTATATGTGGCGCGCGAATTGAAATGCTCGTATGGTTCGTTTTTCTCCGAGGGCTTCCGCTGGCTGCTGGGGCGGCTGAAGCGGTCGCGCGCGTAAGCGTGGCTCGGTGTTGGTGGCAATAGCTTCGTGTTGATGCGTGAGCGGATACGCGAATATAGAAAAAGGTGGGAAGTAAGATGATTACCGGAAAAGCTCTTTTGATGACGGCGAAGAAACGCTTGAAGCTTCTTGTCGCGGTTCCTTTGGTGGTGGCGTTGTTCTTCTTCGGCGCGGCAACCGCTTTTACGCCAACGTCGTATTCGGCCACGGCGAAGGTTGTTGTGTCAACTTCAATCGCAGCTGCCAACAGCTTGGCATCTTCCGTGGTGTCTGATTGCTCAACCGATGAGGTGAAAGTTTCAACAGGTGCTTCTACCTCGGGAAACGCTATTAGGGTCACGGCAAAGGGCGCGAATCCTACCGAGTGCGTTCGTTTGGCGAACGTGGCTGCATTGAAAGCGCAGGCGCTTATCAACGAGTCGCTGCCCGATTCGGCAACCCAGATTGTTGCCGCTGATTCCGCAAAAGATGCTACCCCCAGTGCGGCGAAAAATGCGTTGGCTGTTCTGGTGGCGCTTTTCGCGCTGGAGTTTGCCGCGATTGTGGTGGTTTGCTTGAAGCGCAAATTGATTTATAGCTGGCGTTCCTTGGAGTACGAGACGGGCATTCCATACTTGGGGTCCGTGTCTGATGACGACTGCGCGAACGCGGTGCTGGCGGCGTCGATTGCCCTTGCGGGCCGCGCGGGATCCGCTGGGGCGTCGGGTGTTGCGGGCTGCGCGGCCGGCACTGCTACGACGGGGTCCGATGCAGCGGGCGACGCTGGGGTTGGCGCCGTGGCTGCTGCGGACGGCGTGGGTGTTGCGACCGGCGCAGACGCTGGTTCGACCGCTTCTGTTTGTCTGATTCCTGTGGGGGCAAGCGAGAAAGCTGCGCTTTTGGCGCAAAACGTGCACGCGCTTGGCGAAAAAGCGAAGGCTTCTATGAGTGTTTCCCAGCCTCTTGGGGCGGGTTCTCAGGCGCTCTACGATGCGCAGGCTTCTTGCGCCGTGGTGCTGTGTGTTGCTTCGGGCGCTTCGAGCTACAACGATCTTGATCAGCTTCGCCGCGCATACCGTTGCGCAAACATTGTTCCCGTAGGCTTCGTTTTCGATATGGCGTAGCTTTGCATCGAGTGCAGCGGGTGGCGAACGCGGCGGATATAAGGAGGCATTTTTCGCATGCAAAAACGGTTGCTGATTCTCGGGGGTTCGCGATTTATCATCCCCGTCATTCAGGCGGCGCATGAGCTAGGACATTACGTTATCACCATGGATTATCTTCCCGATAATATTGCGCATGGTTTCTCCGATGAATACGTTAACGTGAGCATTGTGGATAAAGAAGCGGTGTGCGCGGCGGCAGAAAAACTGCGGGTTGATGGTATTACATCGTTTGCAGCTGACCCTGGCGTGATTTCGGCAGCATACACGGCAGAGCAGCTTGGCTTGCCGTTCCAGGGGTCGTTTCGTGCGGTTGAGATTCTTCAGAAGAAGGATCTTTTTCGTGCGTTTTTGGCAGAGAACGGCTTCAATTGCCCGCAGTTTTTCATGTTTCGCTCGGAAGAGGAAGCTCTTGAGCGGGCAAATGATTTTCCGTACCCCGTGATTGTCAAGCCTACCGATTCTGCGGGGAGCAAGGGTTGCACGCGCGTTGATTGCGCATCGGAATTGGCAGCGGCCGTTGAGTATGCCCTGCCGTTTAGCCAGGATGGCTCGTGCATTATCGAACAGTTTCTGGAAAAGCTCTATCCCTCTTCCAGCGCAGATTGCTTCTCTGTCAACGGAAAGATCGTGTGCCTTCCGTTCACCACGCAGCCGTTCGATAAGAACGCCGCCAACCCGTATACGCCGGCGGGTTCGCAAATGCCCAGTTCTATTCCCGAAAAGCACCTTGAGCAGCTGCGAGGCGAGCTTCAGCGGCTTTTCGACCTGCTTGAATTAAGGACGGGCGTGTATAACATTGAGACGCGGGTGGCAACCGATGGGCTGCCGTATATCATGGAGGTGTCGCCGCGTGGGGGCGGAAATCGTCTTTGTGAGCTGCTGCGTTACGCCAGCGGAGTGGACCTTATCCGGGCTTCCGTTCAGGCGGCTTTAGGCGAAGACGTGCAGGATGTGCATGATCCGATCATCGATGGCTATTGGCATGAGTCTGTTCTGCATAGTGCGCATGGCGGCGTATTTACAGGTATGTGGTATGCGCCCGGCTTCAAAGAGGCTCATGTGGTCAACGAGCAGCTTTGGGTTGAGCCGGGTGACGTTGTGGAGGGATTCAGCGCCGCAAACCAGGCATTCGGTACGATTGTGCTTCGCTTCGATACGAAAGAAGAACTTGCGGCATTCGATGCGAACGAATCCCAATTCATGCGCGCCATCATCGACTGATTTGTTGACAAATTACCCCACCTTTTGTCAACAATTCCTTCGCCTTCTCCCTGCGTTCGATCGGGAGAAGGCGTTTTTTGTGTCCCGTAGGAGTTTGACGGGGATTTGGCGTGTGTCTGAGGCCCGATGGTGATGTGTTGATCATCGGCGCGCGTGTTTTTGTGCTTTTCAGCGGCATGTTGTCGTTTTTTCGGCTTGAATGTGCAAAATATTCCTGTACGGGGTAGGTGGGAAGGGATTTCGACGCGTATGCCTCGTTGTCTGAAATTCGCGACCTGGGGTTTTCCTGGCAAATGACGATACGAGTGGTGCCTTGACCTCTCTTTTGCATCTTCGAGGTACCCCGAACAGTCATATTTTGCGCATTGGAGCCCGATTTCCGACAAGATGGCCTGCGATTTGGTGATATCCGGAAGAAGCGTCGCGGTTCGGCTTGACCCTTGCTGGCAAGTGCCCCTTGTTGACAAAAGGTGGGGTAATTTGTCAACATGCCATGTCGGCAAGGTCAAGGATAAGGCGCTCTGTCTTTTCCCAGCCCAGGCAGGGGTCGGTGATGGATTTGCCGTATACGCCATCGCCGATTTTTTGCGAACCGTCTTCGATGTATGATTCAATCATGAAGCCTTTGACCAGGCGTTTCAGTTCGGGATTGTAGGCGCGGCTCTGCATGACTTCCTTGGCAATGCGTATCTGCTCCAGCGGCTTTTTGCCCGAGTTTTCATGGTTTGTGTCCACGATAACGGCGGGGTTTTCCAGGCCGGATTTCTGATACAGCTCGTTGACCAGCACCAAATCCTCGTAATGGTAGTTCGGCAGGCTCTGCTTGTGCTTGTTTGCGTAGCCGCGCAAAATGGCATGCGCCAGCGGATTGCCCTTACTCGTGCATTCCCAGCCGCGATAGATAAATGTATGGCTGTGCTGAGCTGCGGTAATGCCGTTCAGCATAACGGAGAAGTCGCCGCTGGTAGGGTTCTTCATGCCCACGGGGATATCCAGCGCGCTGGATGTCAGGCGATGGTCCTGGTCTTCCACCGAGCGCGCGCCCACGGCAACGTAGCCCAGCAAATCGTCCAGGTACTTGTGGTTGTCGCAGTACAACATCTCATCGGCGCAGATGAATCCCGTCTCGGTGATGGCGCGCATGTGCAAATCGCGGATGGTCATGATGCCTTTGAGCATGTCGGGCTTAGCCTCGGGGTCGGGCTGATGCAGCATGCCTTTATATCCCAGACCTGTGGTGCGCGGCTTGTTCGTGTAAACGCGCGGAATGAAATAGATCTTGTCGGATACTTTTTCCTCAAGCTTTGCCAGGCGGCTCAGATAATCAAGCACGCTGTCTTCGCGATCGGCCGAGCAAGGCCCAATGATAAGCAACAAGCGGTCGTCGTTGCCGGTGAAGATATCGGCGATTTCCTTACCACGGCGTGCGAACACCTCGTCTACCAGGGGCGTTGTGGGCTGCAGCTTTTTCAGCTCGGCGGGAATGGTCAGTTTGCGGGTGAAATCGGCATTCATGTGTCTCTCCTTTATGGGGTATCGTTTTTCTGGGCGGATACGGTATCTCTTGTGCGCTCCTCGTTATTGGATGAAGCAAGCTCGGTTGTGCAGCGGGCGTGCTATCTTGTCCAGAAAAGCTCTTAACGTTACTCAATAATCTAAAAAATGGAATCGGTGGATGAATCGCGGAGCAAGTTCGCTCGTCGCGGATTCGAGTTGGCTCCTGTCCATCTGGAATCGGTGGCATTTCGGCTGAGGCGATACGCCTGTCGTGCGACCGAGTTGCTACCTTGGATCGGGGGATGAATCGCGGAGCTAGTTCGCGCGGCGCGGATTCGAGCTGGCCTTCGTGCCGCGAGAAGCCGCGAGCGAAGCGTCAAGCGCGAAATGGCCCGCGAGACATTCACCGATCGAACCAGGCGCGGCGTTCGGTGGAAACTCTCATCGCCGCACGCATTCCTTCCACGTCATTGTTTGCCAGCATGTTGCGAAAATCTTGGAACACGGAAATAAAGCGGTCCATCTGCGCTAACAGCTCTTTTTTATTCATCATGAACAGCTCGCTCCACATTTTGTCGTTGATGCGTGCAATGCGCGTCAGGTCGCGGAACGAGTCACCCGTGTAATCCACCAGGCTATGGTCGTCGCTGCATTCCATGAGCGACACGGCAATAATGTGCGTGAGCTGCGACACGAATCCGATCATCTCGTCGTGCTTTTCCGGCGACAAAACGGCAATGTGATTGAAGCCTAAAATCATGCCTAAGCTGCGACACCACTCAATGGCTTCGGGCGTGTTTTTCTCCGTGGGCACCACAATGTAGTTCGCATCGTGGAAGATGTGCTCGTCGCTGTTCTGCACGCCGTACACTTCTTTGCCCGCCATGGGGTGCGCGGCAATAAACTCGACGTCGGGGCGCAGCATGTCCTGAATATCGTACACAATGCAACTCTTTACACCGGTGACGTCGGTGAGCATAGCGCCCGGCTTCAGGAATTGCTGGTACTGGGCAATCCATTCCTTGAACACGGTGGGATACAGACCGAACACCACCACATCGGCGCGGGAAACCACATTAGGCTCAACGGTGGTGTATCCTTCGTCGATGATGCCGTTTTCCAGGGCGTAATCAATGGACTCCTGGTTGATGTCGATGGCCGCCACGTGAAAACCCAGGCGCTTGAGCGCCCGCGCGTAGCTGCCGCCAATCAAGCCCAAGCCCACAATGAGTATGCTTTCTTCGCTAATCCACTTCATGTTCGTCCTCCAAACAAAGGTCAACGCCCAGTTGCGTTAGGCGCTCGAAATAATCGGGGAAGCTCTTGTTCACCGCTTGTGCGCCGGCAATGGTTCCGCCTACCGCGCAGGCAAGCGTTGCAAGCGCCATGACAATGCGGTGGTCGTTGTGCCCATCCAAGGGAAGGGAAGGCGCACGCAGCGCTCCCGGCTGTACAACAATGGTGTCCGTGTCGTTACTCACGGCAACGACAATGCCGAATTTCGCGAGCTCTTGCGCCATGGCCTGCCCGCGATTGCTTTCCTTGATGGCAAGGCGTCTGCAATTCGTGAAGGTGGCGCCGTTGTTCGCCGCGGCCACCGCCATAAGGATGGGGCCTAAATCAGGACAGTCCGCCAAGCTGATGGTGGGCGTACCTGCGGAAAGGGCGGGAAAAAGCTCCTGGTAGGCGCGGTCTCCCTGCAAGCTGCTTTCGCGCAAGCCGGTAACGCGCACGGCTGGTGCGGCGGCGGGGGCGGGGTCGTTGTCGGCGGCTGCGGTTGCCGGGGATGTGGCGGTTGCTCCGGCGGCGGCTGCGGTTGCCGGGGATGTGGCGGTTGCTCCGACGGCTGCGGCGGCTACCGGGAGTTCATCGGCTGCGGCATTTGCCGCGGGTGCCGCAGATAGGGCTGCTCCGGTGCCTTCCGCACGCTGTGTCCCCACGTAATTAAGGGCTTCCAGGAACGCGGCATTCGAGTAATCGCCTTCAACGTGGGCAGTGATGTTCTGGTAACGTTGATTGCCGGGAATGTGCAGCGTTGCATCATTTTCCCAATTCACGCGAACGCCAAAAAGCGAAAGTGTTTCGATGGTCATGTTGATGTACGGACGGCTTTCCACAGGCGGCACCACGTTGATGGTGCTGTCGGCGTCAAGCAACGGCAGCGCGAACAGCAGGCCGCTGATGAATTGGCTGCTGATGTTGCCGGGTACGGTAAATGTGCCGGCGCACAGAGGCCCCTGAACGTGTATTCCCTGTTCATCTTGGGAAAAATGAAGGCCCTGTTGCTGGCAGATGGCGCGATAAACGTCCATCGGCCGGCTCATGAGCGTGGCGCTTCCCGTAAGGGTGAGCGGCTTGTCGGAAAGCAGGCACAGGGGCACGAAGAAGCGCAGCGTGCTTCCGCACTCGCGGCAGGGCAGCACATCGTTTTTGCATATCGCGCCGGTGTCGATGCCGTAAACTGCAGTGCAGCCGTTTTGGCGGCTGGTGCCTGCGCCCAAGACGTTCAGGCAGTCGATGGTTGCCAAAATATCCTGGCTGTCTTCGAGTCCAAAAATCAGAGACGGCTCCGATTTTTGCGCCAGACCTGCGCAAATAAGCATGCGATGCGCCATGCTTTTCGAGGGCGGCGCGCAAACGTTCCCGTGCGGCATGCTCGGTTTGATGGTTACGCGCATGGCGTGCCTTCTTCTGCGGTGATTTCTGTAGCGGTTGTATCTCCCGTGTCCACTGCGTTTTCGGTGCAGGGCGCAATTACGTCTTCTGATATACCGCGCGCAAGACTTACCAGCAGGTCCATGGCTTCCAAGTATCCATCGAAACCGTGCCCCCAAATAGCGGTTACGCACGCTGGTCGCACGTAGCTGACCTGGCGAAACTCTTCACGTTTGTCAACTTGGGAAATGTGAACTTCCACCGTGGGAATCTGCACCGCTTTCAGCGCGTCAAGCAGCGCCACGCTGGTGTGCGTGTATGCGGCGGGGTTCAAAACAATGCCATCGACGTTTGAAGAATAAGCGTCTTGGATTTTCGTCACTAAGTCGCCTTCGTAGTTCGATTGGTAGCATTCAACGGATATGTCCAGTTTAACCGCGTGTTTCGAAATCATAGCGCACAGCGCGTCGTAGGTTTGCGCGCCGTATATTTCGGGTTCTCGAATGCCCAGCATGTTCAAGTTGGGGCCATTGATCACCAGTATCTTCATGAGAAATGCCTCTCTTCAATGTAGTGAGCAACGCTCGCGGCGCTGCCATTGACGGGAATCGTGAAATCTGCGCAGGCAGCGTAGGCGGGGTATCGCTCGTCGTAGAGTTGTACGAGTTTTTCGGCAGAGTTGGAAAGCGGCCGATCGCTCGTGGGAATCAGCTGGTCAACGGGGCGATCTATGAAATACAGCGTTCCGTTTTGGCGCAGCGCAGCCACGTTTTCCGGGCGAAGGATAGCGCCGCCGCCGGTGGAAATAATGCAGCCGGTATTTTTGCCCGCTTGGGCAATTGCTTGCGTCTCGATGGCACGAAAAACGTCTTCTCCTGCTTCGCTGATGATTTGGCCAGGTGTTTTATCTGCTATTTCGCAGATTACCTGATCAGTGTCAACGAATGCGCGCCCCGTTTTTTCCGCGAGCAACGTGCCGACCGTTGTTTTTCCGCAGCCCGGCATGCCAATAAGCACAATGTTGCGTTTTCTGCGCTCAAGCTGGGCGAAGATACGGTCGCATAAAGCTGTGATCTGCGCTTTTGTGGTGGGGAAGGGCACGCCTTCGCCAGCGGCGGATGTGCTGGAAGCGAGCTCGGTGCCAGCGGCGTCATCTGCTGCAGCGGTGCGTGCGTCATCCGCGCCGTTGCCGCCAGCGGCTTCCATGAAGCGCTCTGCGGCAATGACCGCTTGCGCAACCAGCATGTAGAGCCCACCCGCCGATGGCACGCCCAACGCGCGCCCTTGCTGAACCAGTGCCGTTTCAAGCGGATTGTAAATCGCGTCGATTATGCCTTCGAGCTGAGGAAACGCTGCTGCATTAATGGCCCATTCGCCGTTGTTGGGGAACATGCCGCTTGGTGTGGTGTTGATGATTATCTGCGCATCGGTGTGGTCGATATATGCTTGCGCATAGGTGATCACGTCAGTGAAATCTGCGCCCGTTTTCACGGTGCGGCTCAATCGGATAACGCTTGCCGCACCCGCTGCCCGCGCCATAGTGCGCGCTGTTTTGCTGGTGCCGCCCGTACCGCAGATAAGCACTTTCTTTCCGCGCAGGTCAAGACTGAGTTTTTCGACCAGCGCTTGCATACCTGCCAAATCGGTGTTGTAGCCGCAGAGCTTGCCGTTGCGATTGATAATACAATTGACTGCGCCAATCTCGGCAGCAAGCGGGTCGATCTCGTCCAGATACGGTATGATGTCTTGCTTGTAGGGGATGGTTACGTTGATGCCGCGAAAGGCGCGCGCTTCCATGAATGCGGGGAAATCCGCCGCTTCCACAGGGTGCAGCTCGTAGTGATACCAGCCCAAACTCTCGTGGATTTCCTGGGAGAAGCTGTGGCCCAGTGGCATGCCTATCAAACCATATTCCATTGCTATTCCTGTTCAGAGCCGTGGTCGGTATGGCATTTTTCGTGCCCCGGCTCCGCTGCCGCGCACGTTTTCATCGGTGCCGCCGCTTCGTACGCTTCGCCCGGCGCAAGCCAATCGGTGCCATAGCGCAGTGCCAGCGCATCGCACAGGACAAGCGCCACCACGCTGTCAACCACTACGCGCGCGCGATGAATGATAGCGGGGTCGTGGCGTCCTTGAATCTGCAGCGTGGCGTTTTCGCTGGCCAGGAAATCAACCGTTTCCTGCGGTTGGAAGATGCTTGGCGTGGGCTTTACGGCGCAGCGGAACTGCAGCGGCATGCCGTTTGAAATGCCGCCGTTAATGCCGCCGTTGTTGTTCGTTTCCGTAATCACGCGGCCACCATCTGCCATGCGAAACGCATCGTTGAAGCGGCTTCCCGTGCTGCAGGCCAGGTCAAAGCCAGCGCCGAATTCCACACCTTTTACGGCGGGAATGCTGAACAGCCCATGGGAAAGCATACTCTCAAGCGAGTCGAACCATGGCTCGCCCACGCCTGCCGGCATGCCGACCACGGCTGTTTCCAAAATACCGCCCACGCTGTCGTGCGCGGCGGCTACCGCTTCGATTTCTTCTTTCATCTGTGTTGCTGCTGTATTGCTGATGGTAGCGAAAACGCGCTGGTCAAGGTCAAGAAGCTGCTGTTTGAGCGTGTCGGTGCTGGTTGCAAATGCGTCATCGCGAACCGATCCGCATTGCGCAATGTGCGTGCCTACGAAAATGCCGCGCGCCTGAAGCGCTTGCAGGCAAATGGCGCCTGCGGCCACCAACGGCGCGGTCACGCGTCCGCTGAAATGCCCCCCGCCGCGGTAATCTTCGAAGCCGTGATACTTCGCGAACGCGGTGTAATCGGCATGTCCCGGACGCGCCAGCGCACGCGTTGCCGCGTAATCCTTGCTGTGCTGACTTGTGTTGGGAATCAGAATGGTAAGCGGTGTGCCGGTGGTTTTCCCCTGGAAAACGCCGCTGACAATGCGGAAGGGGTCGGCTTCTTGGCGCGCCGTGGAAATGCGTCCGCTGGGCCGGCGCAAATCGAGCTGATGAGCAATAAATGCCTGGTCAACAGGGATTCCAGGTGCCAAACCATCCAGTACAGCGCCCAGCTCGGCGCCATGGCTTTCGCCCAACAGCGTGATGGACACGCTGTTGCCAAACGTGTTTTTCATGGGGCTTTACGCCTCCTTTTCCTGGATGAGCGGCAGCAGATCGCCCAGCGCTTCGGCGGTTGTTTGCTCTATAGTATACGTTCCTATTTCGGGGACGGTGATGATCGTTACCCCTGATTGACTGCTCTTTTTATCGTGCTTGATTGCTTGCGTTACCGCGACGGCGTCAAACGCACGCGTTGTGGGCAGCCCCAAAGCGCGCAAGACGGGAATAAGGCGTGCGCGCACGGAGGCGGCGCACAGCGGAATCATTCCCAACGCAACGCATTCGCCGTGGTAGAGGCCTTGTTCGCGGCCATCGGTAGCGGCGAAGGTCGCGTCGCTTGCAGATGCGGAAGTATCTGCAAGCGGTTCGCCGTAGATCGCTTGTTCGTAGGATTCAACGCCGTGGCCAATGGTGTGTCCAAAGTTCAAGATCTTACGCAAGCCCGCTTCGCATTCATCCTGTTCAACAACATGTTTTTTCACGCGAAGCGATCGCTCGATGATGGTTTCCAAGTGCGGTTCAAGCGCTGCGTACACGGCATCCGTGCGATTGGCGGTGTCGGTCGCATCCGCCGCTTCTGCGTCTGTGCCCATACCTGTGCCGGTCGCACCCGCCGCCTCTGCATCCGCGCCCGCGTCGGCAGCAAAGCCGCCCGCGGCAGCTGCTTTCTCGAACAGCCCAAACAACTGCGCATCGGAGGTTAGCGCCATCTTCACAGCTTCTGCAAGTCCGTTCGCGATTTGGCGACGTGGCAGCGTGCGCAGCACGTCCAGGTCAATGAGCACTTTTTTCGGCTGATAGAACGCGCCGACCATATTTTTATATCCACCCAGGTTAATGGCAGTTTTTCCGCCAATGGAGCTATCGACTTGCGCAAGCACCGTGGTGGGAATGTTGTAGAAATCAACGCCGCGCATGTAGCTTGCGGCAACGAATCCCGCAAGATCGCCCACAATGCCGCCGCCCACGGCAACCACGCAGTCGCCGCGCGTGAACTGCGCTTCAATCATGGTTTGCAGCAGCCTGCCGAACACTTCCAGGCTTTTACTTTGCTCGCCTTGCGCCACAACTGCTAGGTGTGCTTCGGCGCATTGATCGACCACGGTGTGAGCGTACTCCAGCGGCACGCCGCTATCGGTAACAACAAGCACTTTGCGGTCAAGATTGCACAGCGTGCCCGCCTTCGCCAGACAGCCGCGCTCAATCACAATGTCGTAGGCGCGCTCGCCCAGACCAACGTTGAGAATCATTCGTTGTCCTCCAGGGGAACTTCCATGTTGTAATGGCCGATAATCTTGATTTGCGAGCAGTGTTCCTGCAGCTCAGAGAGCATGTTTTTGCCCGTCTCGGACGACTCGTCGCCCTCTGCTTCCACATAAAAGTAGTACTGCCACGGCTTGTTTTTCAGCGGATGACTGCGCAGTGTGGTCATGTTGAACCCGTGGCGCGCAATCACGTTGATGGCGTTGGCCAGCGCGCCGGCTTCGTTATTCACGGCGAAAAGCATCATAAACGTGCTGTTCGTGCGGGCGCGCGAGGGGTTTTCGCAGCGCGAGAACACGGCAAAGCGTGTGGTGTTCAGCAAGCTTTTATTGATGCCGCGCTCAATGACTTCCAGTCCATACAAGTTGGACGTTTCCGCGCTGGCGATAGCAGCCACGCTGGGGTCGCCCGCTTGGGCAACGGCGGCAGCAGCACGTGCCGTGTTCACGGCGTCTTCCGTGGCAAAACCGTGTTCCTTGATGTAGGGCATGCACTGCGCAAGCGCCTGCGGATGGCTGATTACCGTGCGTACGTCGGCCACGCTTGTGCCGGGAAGCCCCAGCAAATTCTGCAGGATGCGCAACGTATACACGCCGTTGACGTGCAGCGATCCGCTAAACATCAGGTCAACCACCTGACTCACTTCGCCGGCATAGCTGTTTTCGATGGGCAGCACGGCGCAATCGCAATCGCCCGAAACCACGGCGTCGTAAGCTTCCTGGAAATTCAAGAAGCCCACAATCTGCTCTTCGGGGAAAATGCGGCGGGCAGCAATGTTCGCGAACGCGCCCTCTACGCCGCTGTACGCAATGCGCATGCCCTGCAAAAGTTGGCGCTGGTACGCCTTGGAAATATCCAGCATGCTGTGCTGCAGGTCAACGTAGTAGCTGCGGACAACGGGGTCGGTAACGTGTTTCGCGTGCTCGGCTGATGCGTTCTCTTCGCGCGCGATATCTTCAATGGGCAGGCCGTTTGCTTGCTTGTAGAGCGCAACGTCTTCAATTTCGCGCATGCGTGCCTCGAAAAGCTGCGCAATTTGGGTGTCAATGGCGTCGATGCTCGCCCGTGCTTCTTCCAGGGACTTCATATGATTATTCTCGCTTCAGGACCAGTCGTTCGTTTTGTTTCCTGCATTTTCGTGCATTTTCACATGAAATTGCTCGGGTTTTTCCACTTTTATTATAACGGACACAATATGCGAAACTGTGCGGGCGGCGCGTTGCTCCGTTTCCTGCTTCTCTTTTCGGGCAAGGGGCGTTGTTGCTCGCGCGGAAGGCGAAGGCACGCGGGGCAATGTTGTGGCGGCGCATGGTGCTCCCTGGAAGTGGGTGGCGTCGGAGCCTTTCATAACGCGCCTCAATTTCGGCTCTGTTGTGGTTTTTTCAGGGGCGCGCGTTTTGTGACAGCCGCCTTCCGCAACGTGACCTATCATAGCGACACATACGAAAGCACCACGGCATTGCGGGGGAGCGAAGCCTACATGAACCACAAGACGAAGCATATGGGAAAGGCCAAGATTGCGCTGGTTGCGCTGTGCGCCGCCGTTTTTGCGGTTGCGCTCACGGCGTGCGCGGGCTGCTCGGCGAATACGGCGGGCAAAATCGCTGGTACGTATGATCTGTACGAGATACAGGGTTCGAACGGCACGACCCATGAAGAGATTGCCCAGTTGGAAAAATCGGGCTTCAGCTTGTTTATCAATCTGAACGAAGACAAAACGTTTCACCTGATCATGGTTGGTATGGATAACGACGGCACGTGGGAGTGCGCCGATGGGAACACTATCACGTTCAAGCCGAATCAGAAGACGCTGGGCATGACGAACGCCACTATTGAAGACGGCAAGATCACTATGACGCTTTTGGGCGAGCCGACCGTTTTTGCCAAGGGCAAAGATAAAAAGGTTGAGGATTACCTGTAAGCGCGCGTAGCTCGTGCGTCGCATGGTGCGAGTACGCAGCTTGTGACAAGCTTCCGCATTTGCTTGCGCTATACTGGGCATCATGAAAAAGCCGAAGAAAATACGATTAGACGAACTGCTGGTTGAGCTGGGGTATTTCCCCGATACCGCAGCTGCTTTGCGTGCGGTGCTGGCTCATGAGGTGCGCGTGGACGATGTGTATGCCACGAGCGCCGCCATCAAGGTGCTGCCCACCGCCGACATTTTCGTGCGTGGCGCGAAGCGCTATGTCTCGCGCGGCGGTCACAAGCTGCAAACGGCCCTGGATGCGTTTGCGCAGGACGTGACCAGCTGCAAGTGCATTGACGTGGGAAGCTCCACGGGCGGCTTCACCGATTGCCTGCTGCAGGCGGGCGCGGCAAGCGTTGCGTGTGTGGATGTGAATTACGGCCAGCTTGCCATGAAGCTGCGGCAAGATGCGCGCGTTACGGCGTTCGAGCGCACGAACATTCGCACGGCCGATCCCGCTGAGCTGGGTGCCCCCTTCGATATCATTGTTGCGGATCTGAGTTTTATCGGTTTAGCGCAACTCGCCCCTGTTTTCGCATCGTTAGGCCAGGTGGGAAGTGCGTTTTTGGGGCTTATCAAGCCACAGTTCGAAAGCGCGGCCAACGAGAGCGATCACGGTATTGTTCGCGATGAATCCGTGCGTCAACGGGTGATTGGCGAAGTGGAGCAGGCCCTGCGTGATGCAGGCTTCCAGGTGACCGGTGTGGTGGAAAGCGCCATCACCGGCGCGAAGGGCAATGTTGAATACCTGGTTCGCGCCGTTTTGCATTGAATAATCGTTCGTCGTTTGTTGACAAATTACCCCACCTTTTGTCAACAATTTGCGACGCGGTTCGGGCTGTCCGGCTGAAAGGTGAAAAAGACCCCGTCACTTTTTAACCTTCAAAGGTGAAAAAGACCCCGTCACTTTTTAACCTTCTATTTCTCCTTGTAATAGAGCATGCAGTGGCAGAACCCTTCGAAATCGGGGTCTTTGATTTGGTTCTTGAATTCGGTGCACATGCATTTCGTGTCGGGCGTGCGTTCAAGACGGCACGGGCAGTAGCCGTCCTTTTGCGCCAGGCCTTCGCGCACGATGCGCACCGTCTCTTTGTCAGGGTTCTCGTAAACGCGCATAGTGCCTCCTATCTTTTCCCTCACGTCCTCTGCCTGCGCGAATTCCCGTGCCGCCTTACCGCAAAAGCAATAAAGCGGTACGGTGTGCGGGTGCGACGTCTAGTTTTTCAGCGAGTTCAGCGGGGCGGGCATGCGGCCGCCGCGGTGTGCGAAGATGTCGCCCGCGCCTTCGCGTACGGGCATAACAGGTGCGTATCCCAGAAGGCCGCCGAAATCAAGGCGGTCGCCCACGTTCAGTCCAATAGCGGGGATGATGCGAACGGCGGTGGTCTTGTTGTTGATCATGCCAATAGCGCATTCATCTGCGATAATACCGAAGATGGTCTCCACCGATGTGTCTCCGGGAATCGCAATCATATCCAAGCCAACCGAGCACACGCATGTCATGGCCTCAAGCTTCTCCAGGCTCAAAACGCCTGCTTCAGCTGCGCGAATCATGCCGGCGTCTTCGGACACGGGAATGAACGCGCCGGAAAGCCCGCCCACGCTTGAGCTGGCCATAACGCCGCCCTTCTTCACGGCGTCGTTGAGCATGGCAAGCGCTGCCGTGGTGCCGGGGCCGCCGCATTGTCCCACGCCGATAGCTTCCAAAATGTCGGCTACCGAGTCGCCGCGTGCGGGAGTCGGTGCCAAGGAAAGATCAAGGATTCCCTTCTGGTAACCCAAACGGCGCGCTGCTTCTCGTGCCATAAGCTCGCCGGCACGCGTGATCTTGAACGCCGTCTTCTTGATGGTTTCCGCTACGGCGGTCATGTCGGCGTCTTCGGGCAAGCTTGCCAGCGCCGCGCGCACTACGCCCGGGCCGGAAACGCCCACGTTAATGACCTCGTCGCCTTCGCCTGAACCGTGGAATGCGCCTGCCATGAACGGGTTGTCTTCCACCGCATTGCAGAAAACAACGAGTCTACCTGCGCCAATGCATTGCTTGTCGGCTGTTGCTTCTGCGGTCTTCTTGATGATGCCCGCCATTTTCAGCATGGCGTCCATGTTCAGGCCCGCGCGCGTGGAGCCCAGATTTACCGACGAGCACACGAAATCGGTGGTGGCCAGAGCCTGCGGGATAGACTCCATGAGCTTGATGTCGGCGCGGCTGGCACCTTTTTGCACCAGCGCGGAGAAGCCACCCACAAAGTTCACGCCTACTTCTTTGCCAGCGCGGTCCATAGCCTGCGCAATGGGGGACAGGTCGTGCTCTTGCACCGCCGCGCTGATCTCGGCAATGGGCGTTACGGAGATGCGCTTGTTGACAATGGGAATGCCGAATTCGCGTTCAAGCTGCTCAGCCACGGGAACCAGGTTCTCTGCGGCGCTGGTCATGCGGTCGTACACCTTGCGGGACACGGCCTCCACGCTGCTGTCGCCGCAGCCGCGCAGGGAAAGTCCCAGCGTGATGGTGCGAATGTCCAGGTTTTGCTTGTTGACCATGTTCAGGGTTTCGGAAATCTCTGCTGGTGTGATTTGCATGGCGGTTCGCTTTCGTTGTTTTCGGGTACTATCGTGCGTCTTTCACGTTGTGATTACCGTATTATCGTGGTTCTTACATTGTAGTACGTAACTAGTCGGCGAACGCAATCTGGTCGCCCACAATTTCGCGACTTGTGGCGCGCACCCACTCTTCGGCGTTGTCAAGCTGGCTCATGGCAACCCCGTTTGCTGCCAGCTTATTCGTGTAGCTGCCCAGGGGGATCACGCGGAAGTAATAATTCTCCCAATCGGTATGATTCACCAGCGGCGTCCATGTGGCGTTTTCGATGGTCACGGTGCCGCCCTGGCGCACGAAATCGCAGCTCAGCATGCCTTCGAGTTCGTTGTAGGCATCGGGTGCTTCGTGACGGCTCAGGAAGTTGCCCAGGCTGTAAGCCACCAGGGTCTGGTGTCCGTCTGTGCCGGTGAGGCATTCCACCGGGCCAATGACGTGCGGGTGCGACCCCAAGATGAGATCCACGTTCAAATCCGCCAAAAGTTGCGCGTATTTTGCCTGGTAATCATCGATTCCCGTGAAATTTTCCGTTCCCCAATGCATGGCCACAATCACTACATCGGCCAGCTCATGGGCGCGTGCAACATCGCGTTCAAGGCGGTCTTCGCTTATGAAATTGACTTCCCACCAATCAAGGTCGCTGGGGCTGTAGCCGTTCACGCCGTACGTGTAATCCAGAAACGCGAAACGAATGCCGCCCTTCTCGAACGTCGCGATGGTTTCGGCTTCTTCGGCGTTTAAGTTGCTGCCTGCAAATACCACGTTTTTGCTGTTCCAGACCTCGCGATTGCGTGCACATGCCCCAAAATAGCCCCAGTCGTAAATGTGGTTGCTTGCCGATCCAATAACGTCGAAGCCCACGGAAATCAGATCATCGGCCAGGCTTTCGGGCGCGTTGAACGACGGATAGCCGTGCGGCCCAATGCTGTCATCCAAGTGGACTTCCTGTTTCACGTACGCAATGTCCGCGGCGGCAATGGCGGGCTCTACGAACTCGTAAATCGGACGGAAGTCGTAGCGATCGCCGCCCTGCGCCCACGCGTATTCGGCGAGCACGGCTTCGGGCAAGTTGTCGCCCACGGCAACGAAGCTTACGGTGCTTGTGATTTGCGCGGCGGTTGCGGAAGCGTCCGGTGCTGTTTCGTTTTCAGCGGAGCAGCTGCGTACGGCACATGCCAAGCCCACAATGACCAGCGCGAATGCGATTACCGCAACGGCAACGGGCGCGATGTTGCGTGCGGCGGTTCGCTCAGCGGAGGGTCCTGCGACGGAGTTGCGCGTGCGGCTTGCGCCGGCGCTACTGCGCGAGGCGGGCCGCATGGTTGGGGTAATGTTGCAAGAAGATGCGCGGGCGCTGCTGCGGGCAGGGGGGCCGCGCCGACAGCGGGGAGCTATCGCGGGCAGGGGGTTGCGCGCCGGATTCTTTCGCGGTGGAAGCGCGGCGGGTGCTGGAAGCCGTCCGTCTTGTGGGCGCGGCATGCTGCGTGCGCTCTTGTTGCGGCTGGCGGTCGCGCTTGTCGCGTCGCTTGCTTCGATGATCTGGCTGCTCCATAGGTGCCTCCGTGCCTCGTCTTTCGGCCTAGTTGTGTGTCTTCGCCCACCGCGCCGCCGGACCCTTCGCCAACCCCTTCACCAGCGCTTTTGTCGAAAAATGTTGACAAAAGGTGGAGAAGTTTGTCAACAAAAAAGCTTACGCCTCAAGATTCCAAAGTATGAATTGGAGCATGGATTCCACGGGGCGCTCGCAACCGGGCGTGGGCTTGCCGATGATTTCGTAGAGCTTGCGCGGAACGCATTCTTCTTGAATCTCGGCGAAGCGTTCGGGCGACTCGAGCGCGCCGTCTTTGATCCATCGTCCCACCAGGGATGTTTCGGCGGTAACGTGGTAATCCAGGATAAGCTCCAGCTCACGCGTTATCTCAAGGCCCTTGTATTGGGTGATGGTGCGCACGAGCTCTTCCTTGCGGCCTCGGTATGCGTACGCGCCTAAAGCCTGGTAGCCGTTTTCCTTCAGAAGCGCGGAAACCATGGTCAAGTTTGATGCGAAAATGCGATTCGTGAAGAGGTTCGCTTCGTAATAGCTCAGCGACCGTCCCGCTTCGTGCAAATAGCGGTTAGACACCAGATCGAAGAACCATTGGGTCACGGCATATTTGTCTTTGAAGTGGTTGTAAAACGTCTGTCGCGAGACACCGGCCTCTTTGCAGATATCGGTTACCGACACCGATTTCGAGGGACACCCGTTTTCCACCAGATGCTTAAGGGCCGAGAAAATTTGCGCTTTCGTTTCGAAGCCGATTCGTTCAACAGACATAAGCATCCAATCGGTTTGTCAAGTCCAATAAATCTTATTTATAAGGCATTATCGAGTCTGTGGCATTATCTGTCAAGTAATGTTGACAGTCCCTCGGCATCGTCGTGTCTTTTTCGGGGAATAATTCATTCTTGCGCATGATTGTCTATTTGCGCTTTACTTTTGCCCACTAATTGTAAAGCAAGTTGGATAAAAGCGCAAAAATGAAAATCATTACTTGACAAGCGAAGGGGTTTGTCTATTCCTTCCTTCTTCCGTAGGGACTATGATGGATTCATAAGGATTTCCGCTGCTTTGGAGGGAGGAACCAGGACGGCGGGCAATCCACTCAAAAAGGCTCTTGGGGGAGCCGCTATCATCTATTTAGGGGGTTTAATCCATGCTTACACCACGTGAGAACCTGCTCGAAACCATCAATTTCGGTAATCCTGAGTACATGCCGTTCACCGGCGAGTGCATTTACACCTGCGGTTTGCCGCTGTTGCAGTACCTGGAGCAGCCTCGTCAGAACGGTCCCGACCCGTACGGTATCCGCTGGGTCATCACGCCGGCCGGCGCCATGCACGACACCACCGTGCCGCCGCTGCTGGACGACATCGAGAACTGGCGCGACGTCGTGAAAATCCCGGACATCAGCCAAATTGACTTCAAGGCCGCGGCCGAAGCCGAAATGAAGAACGTTGACCGCACGCAGAAGGCCATTGCTTTCTACTCCACCTGCGGTTGCTACGAGCGCCTGGCCGCCTACATGGGCTTCGAGAACGCCCTGATCGCCATGGCGGAAGATCCCGAGGAAAGCCGCGCGTTCATGGAGGCCATCACCGATCACAAGATCGAGATCGCCAACAAGCTTATTGACGCGTACGACCTTGACATCTACTACAACTTCGACGACATTGCCACCGCGAACAACCTGTTCATCTCTCCCACGACGTACCGCGAAGTCATCAAGCCGTGCCACGAGCGCCTGGCGAAGGCCATCACCGACCGCGGCGTCATCTTCGGCGAGCACACCTGCGGCAAGTGCGAGGACCTGCTGGAAGACTACGTTGAGATCGGCACCAAGATTTGGCACTCTGCCCAGACCATGAACGACCTGAAGGGCATTCAGGAGAAGTTCCATGGCCGTTTGACCATCGAGGGCGGCTGGGACTCTTCGGGACGCCCGGGCTGCGTGGACGCCACCATCGACGAAATTCGCGACGAGACCATTCGCTGCATGGAGGATTACGGCAAGAAGGGCGGCTTCATCCTGTGCCCGCTGATGTTCAACGAGCGCGGTAATGCCCTGATCGTGGGCGACGACCGTACTTCCGCTGTCTTCGAAGAGTGGGAGAAGCGCCGCTTCTTCTAAGCCGAACGGCACCACATAACGGCATCACATTTAACTCGGAGGGGAGCTCGAGAAATCGAGCTCCTTTTTTGTTGACAAATTACCCCACCTTTTGTCAACATGAGAAAAAGACACCACTTTTCTGTGGGTTTACCGCGGTTTACTTTTTTACGACCTGGGAAAACGCTGGTTTTCGACGGCGGCGAAGAAGAAAATCCACCGAAAAGTGGGTCGTTTTTATCATCGCCCCGCAAAAAGCCCTCCTCTCAGGCGTGAGGGGAGGCACCCCGTAAGTCGGGTTGCCGTTCGCGTCGTAAAGCCCTCCTCTCGGGCGTGAGGGGAGGGCGTACAAGGCGCCGGCAAGGGGTTGTGGCATGAGTGCGACAGACGGTGGCTTCCCTTGCCGGCTGGAAAGTCAATTCGGGCGCGCCGCCGGCAGCAACGGTTAAATGCCCCAACCGTGCAGCGCCGCGTACTGAATGGCAAATGCATCGTTGGCGGTTATGTTGCCGTCGGGACCGCCATCAGGTGCGCCGGCAACATCGGCGCGGGAACACATGGTTGGATACCCGGGCAACTCAGCATGCTTGCCCAGCGCTATATCGTAGGCGAGCTGCGCATCCACTACGTTCAGCCGCCCATTGCAATTCACGTCGCCGCTTTTCAGGGCTAAATATCCTGGGGCCAGCAAGCCGCCATCAATACGGGCGTATGCTGCATCTGCGCGCGCCCCATCATAAGCGGTTCCTAAGATGCCAACTAAAGATGTGCAATAGCTGAACATATCGTTTGTCACTGCGGAAGCGGGGATAGCAAACGCCCCGGAAACGTAGATAGTGCGCAACTTCGTATCTCGTGCAAACAGGTAAGAAGTTGTGTTCACGTTCGAGGTGTCAAAGCCATCCAAATCAAGAACTTCAAGTTCATCGCAATCCGAAAACATGCTATTCATGTTCGTCACATTCGAGGTATCGAAAGAGCTTAAATCCAATCTTTTGAGCGACTTGCAATTAGAAAACATCGCAAGCATATTCGTTACATTTGCGGTATCAAAGCTCGACAGGTCAAGGGATTCAAGCGACTCGCATTCAGAAAACATATAGCCCATATTCGTGACGTTCTTGGAGTCAAATGAACCAAAATCCAACGTCCTTAGTAACTTGCAGCCGCTGAACATGCTACCCATATCTTCGACTTTAGCGGTGTTGAGCCCCGAGATGTCGGCGGCAATCATGTTCTGACAATCCTTGAACATGTCTCGGCAACAACTTGTGTTCACGCCCCGCTCTATTACGGCAGAAGTGATTGTCGCGCGTTGATCGTACCAGGGAGAAAAACCTGATGGTGAGCCTAAACTGCCCCAAGTGGCGTTGCCAAGCGGACGCACGGTAAGCTTGCCGGCAGCGTCTATCATCCATTCGCATGTGCCTACGCGTGTCCAGCCCGAAGTCAAGGTGGCGTTAGCAGGAGTAGCGGCTGTCGGATTGGCCGCAGATTCGGCTGCTATGGAAGATGCGGAAGATATGGAAGGAGTGGGGGCGGAAGATGCAGAAGGCGTCGCCAGTGAATCGGCGGTGGCGTTGGTCGCTAGGGTAG
Organism: uncultured Eggerthellaceae bacterium; assembly: GCA_934648845.1. GTDB lineage: Bacteria > Actinomycetota > Coriobacteriia > Coriobacteriales > Eggerthellaceae > CAKUOV01. Next base: position 76,944 of record CAKUFS010000002.1, on the reverse strand, counting down.
CCGCCAACGGCTCAAGAGCGATGGGGGGGGGAGGTCGGCTCGGAAGCCGCTGCGAAGGCTGGTATGGGCGCAAGCCCCAGCACCAGCATGGCTGACAGGAAAACGCTTGTGGTTATTTGATAGGAAGAAGTTCGTCTTTTCATTATCTTGTCCACCTCTTTCTGCAATCGATGCCTGTACCACTTCTTGCAGTATACAGAGGTCAGAGGCGTATTTTGCGCCCGTCGGGAAGAATGGGACACGTGTCCCACTTACACCCCGATTTTGCGCCACAAGTCCCGTTGTTTTTCCAACAACATGGGTGCGATTGACATGAAAATGTCTGGGTAACTTTGCAAAGTAATCGCAACACCTCGTCAAGTCATCGATAATTCAAGGTTAACGCAACGTTTTGCAACCTTTATCAATCGAACATCTCCTACGACATGCTCTTGCGAAGGGGTTTGCGTGTGTTGCGCTTAGTTTTGAGCATGCTCGCGCAAGCCTTGTTCCTCAAGACTTTCGAAGTAGGCGCAACACCTCCGTATGTGCGATTCCTTACTTAATCCGCGTTAGCTTCGCTTCGTTTCTTCTGGCTCGCTCGATATCGAGAACCTCCGGCTTCAAGCAAAGCTCATCTCTACCTTTCTCCTCTATCCCCAAGGCCTCAAGCAAGGCGTTCGCATCGTTTACGCCATACACGAATCGCAGCATCTGAATGGGGCTTTTACCTCCAAGGGAGGCTCTCGGGTTGGAGTTGACGTGGCTCATGAGAGCCGCCATGTCGCGTCTTGTAAGCTCATCGAAGGAAAAAGCGCCTTTTTCTAGAATCTGGCGAATCTCGGTATGGTTTTTCTCGCAGGAACCCTTTTGCTGCGATTGCCTGGGATCGCAGTAATAAAGACGCACGGACATTCTGCCGTCAACGATCGCCTCGCCCAGTATCGCCCCTATGCCATCCTCGTCTGCAAACTCCACTCCATTGTCCGTAAGTACGGTTCTCGTCCAGCGCTCGAACATGCTCTTCGGCATGGCAGACTTTAGGTTGGACAGCTCGCGTCTCACGCTGGCGCAGTCGCATGCGTCGAGGAGCAGGGCAAGCTGAATGTGGCAGGGAAGGTTGTATAACGTCAGAATGGCTTGCGTATCTGCGCTTCGGCCGACGACGCAGTCAAGTTCGCTTCTTGATTGCTTGGCCGCATCGGGCAGCAGAAGAAACGTATCGTGGCTGCGCTTGGGCGAGTGCTTTGTTGTTTTGCGGCTAGCCGTCTTCTTGCGTGGCTTGAAGCCGACCTTGCGCTCAAGCTCAAGGTTGGAGAGCCCGCCATAGCCAGCCTCCACCCAGCGATAGATCGTGGAGCGATGGACCCCTACCACGTCTGCATAAAGAACCGATATCTCATAAGGAGAAAGACCCCTAGACAGGCACTCTTTTATGCATGATAGCGCGACCTCGGCTCGATCCGGGCTCATGTCGATGCCTTTGCGCGAATCGCTTCGGCGCACATCGGAGGCCTTCTGGGCGACTGATGCCTCGTAGATAAAACGAGTTTGCCGATTGCAGCCGTAGCGGTTCTTCCGGCATCCGTTGCAAACCCAAGGCGCCCGAACCAGCGCATCGCAGGCGATCCGCTCGGCGTAGGCGCTGCAGTGGTCTCGGCAGTCTCTTGCATTGCAGCTGGCGCAATACGCACCATCGCGCAGGCATTCTGCGCAAACGCCTACGCGCTTGCACCAGTTGCGCTCCCTGCATGCCCCCTTGCCGCTCTTGATTGCCTTGGCGTGTCGGTTTTCCCGGACCTCTCTGGAAACGGTTGAGGGGTTCCTGCCGATTGTGCGGGCAATCTGACGAAACGAATCGCCCCTTGCAAGCCCCTCTTCAATTTCTTTTCTTTCCTTCAGTTCCAACTGCTTGTATTCTTTTGCCATGGCCTTTCCTTTTTTTCGATAGTGGGTCTATGTGGCGATATCAACCATAAAGGGGAAAGGCCCGCTATTGTCTTTGCGCCAACCGCTCGGACCAAAAGGTCCTCGTGTTTGGCGGGGCTTGCGCCCCTTTCGCTTTCAGACTAACTGCAACTGTTGCGCTAAGTCTTGAAGGTTGCAGTTAGTGTTGCGTTAAGTATGAAAAATTAGGTTATAAAGGTTTCTTGCCGTCCTTTCTGTGGAATGTTAGCAGAGCGGTGACAGATGTGCGTTCCGCAATGCTGTTCCGATATAATGAAACGTTGCGAACATGGAAAAGTATGCCTGCAAGCAGGTGCGCAAAGCTTTAGTGCGCCCGTGGAGAAGACCTTGAAAAGGGTTTTTCGCGCGCCAATGTTGCCGCCTGTACAAAACGCAGAAGTTCAGCGGGGAGTTTCTTCCCGCGGCGCTGGCGCAGCGGGCTGTTCAAGGAAAAGGACCTTATGGCCACAACAAACATGCATATCGGCATTGACGTGGGTTCAACCACCGTCAAACTTGCAATTTTGAACGATCAGAACGAAATTCTGTGGTCGGTGTATCGCCGTCACCACGCGGACGTGCGCGCGACCATCGTGGAAGTGCTCGAGGAAGCCGCTGCGGAATACGGCGAACTGCCGCTGACTATTGCCATTACCGGCTCGGGCGGCCTGCTTTTGGCGCAATGGCTCAACATTGAGTTCGTGCAGGAGGTTATTGCCAGCAAAACTGCAGTTGAGACGTTTATTCCCAAAACGGACGTTGCTATTGAGCTGGGTGGCGAAGACGCAAAGATCATCTACTTCGACAACGGCATTGAGCAGCGCATGAACGGTACGTGCGCCGGCGGTACGGGCGCGTTCATCGATCAGATGGCAAGCCTTCTGGATACTGATGCGGGCGGCTTGAACGAGCTGGCCGCAAACCACACCACTATTTATCCCATTGCAAGCCGCTGCGGCGTTTTCGCGAAAACCGACGTGCAGCCGCTGTTAAACGAAGGCGCGCTGAAGGAAGACATTGCCGCCTCCATTTTCCAATCGGTGGTGACGCAGACCATCTCTGGCCTTGCCTGTGGACGTCCTATCAGGGGTTATGTTGCATTCCTGGGCGGTCCGCTGCAGTACTTGCCGCAGCTGCGCGAACGTTTCTACGAGACGCTTGAGCTCGACGAAGAGCACATCATCGTGCCGGAAAATGCTCATTTGTTTGTGGCTTCCGGCTGTGCCATTGCGGGTGCCGCGGATGAAAACACGCAGGTCGAAACGTTGAACGACGTGTTGGAGCGCCTGCGCAACTTAGGCGACATTCAGGGAAGCGAAGTTGTTCGCTTGCCCCCGCTGTTTGCCGACGAAGCAGATTACGCGGAGTTCAAGGTGCGCCACGATAAGGAATGCGTTGCGCGTGCGAGCTTGGTGGATTATCGCGGCGTTGCGTATCTGGGCTTGGATGCGGGTTCCACCACGTTCAAGGCGGTGCTTATCGATGACCAGGCGCGCATTCTGTGGTCGAGTTACGTAAGCAACAAAGGCGACGTTTTGGGCTGCGCACGTGCGGCGCTCAACGAGTTGGACTCGCTACTTCCACGTGATGAACAGGGAAAACCGCTGGTAACCATCGGTCATGCCACGGTAACCGGCTACGGCGAAGGCTTGCTGCTGGAAGCGCTGCGCATTGATTCGGGCGAGATTGAGACGGTTGCGCACTTGCGCGGCGCTCAGGAAATGCTGCCAGGCGTTGAGTTCATCTTGGACATTGGCGGCCAGGACATGAAGTGCCTGCGCGTGAAAGACGGCGTTATCGAGCATATCATGCTGAACGAAGCATGCTCTTCTGGCTGCGGAAGCTTCATTGAGAGCTTCGCAAGCGGCCTGAATTTGGACGTTGCTGATTTCGCAAAGACCGCTATCGCAGCAGAGCACCCCGTTGACCTGGGAAGTCGCTGCACCGTGTTCATGAACAGCCGCGTGAAGCAGGCGCAAAAAGAAGGCGCTACCGTGGGCGATATCGCTGCTGGTCTGGCACTTTCCGTTATCAAGAATGCGCTGTTCAAGGTTATTAAGATTCGCGACCCGCATGACGTGGGAACGAAAGTTATCGTGCAAGGCGGAACGTTCTTGAACGACGCCGTGCTACGCTCCTTCGAGCAGCTGTCGGAAGTGAACGCCGTGCGTCCCGACATCGCCGGTTGCATGGGTGCTTATGGCGCCGCCCTTCTGGCGCGGGATCGCGCAAACTCGGGCATCTCACCTTCGGCCTTGCCTTCGACCTTGCGTAGTGAAGCGCGCCACGGCCTTGGCGCGACCGAATCTGAGGCACCGGAGTCCTCGCTTCGCGCGGCGGAAGCCGCCGAGGACATCTCCGCTCAGAAGCTGCGCAGCCTTCGCTCCGATGCCCTTGACGGCACGACGGACCAGGCACCGGAGTCCTCGCTTCGTGCGAACTCGGAAGCCGCCGTGGGCACCATGTCTTCCAATGTCGCTGCTGCTTCGCCCCATACCTCTATGCTCACTATCGACGAAATCAACGCGCTGGCGCCCAGCCACAAGACGGTGCGCTGCAAGCGCTGCTCAAACGCGTGCCTGCTCACCATCAACGACTTCGGCGTGGACCCTGCCACGGGTAAGCATCGTCGCTTCATCACGGGCAACCGCTGCGAAAAAGGTGCGGGCGACACCAGCAAGGCGGGCAAAGTGCCTAACTTGTACGAGTTCAAAGAGCACTTGCTGTTCGATCGCGAGAGCCTTCCCGTGCAAGACGCGCCGCGCGGCAGCGTGGGCATTCCGCGTGCGCTGAACATGTACGAAAATTACCCGTTCTGGCATACCTTCTTCACGAAGCTGGGCTATCACGTGGAGCTTTCCGATCCTAGCTCGAAGAAAACGTACGAGGCGGGCATTGAATCCATGCCGTCCGAAAGCGTGTGCTACCCGGCAAAGCTGTCGCACGGTCACATCATGGACCTGCTGGACCGCGACATTGATTTCATTTGGATGCCTTGCGTTCGCTGGGAGCGCCAGGAAGACGACGGCGCAAACAACCACTACAATTGCCCCATTGTCATGAGCTATTCCGAAGCGCTGAAACTTAACGTGGATGACCTGCGGGAATCGCGCATTGCGTTCATGAATCCGTTCCTGCCGTACGACGACAAAGAGGCGCTGAAGCTGCGCTTGTTCGAGCAGTTCGGTGCGAAGGGCAAGCTGCAGGAAGCGCTGCGTGAGCGCGCCGCGGCAACAGGCACGGAAGTGGCGAAGGGCGCGACCGGCAACTTCCCCACAAAAGAAGAGATTTGTGCCGCCGTGGATGCCGCGTGGGAAGAGGACCTGCGCTTCAAGGATGCCATGCGCGCGAAGGGCGAGGAATGCCTGCGCTGGCTTGAGGAAACGGGCGGGCACGGCATTGTTTTGGCGGGTCGTCCGTACCACAACGACCGCGAGATCAACCACGCCATCCCCGAGCTTATCACGAGCTTCGGTCTGGCGGTGCTTACGGAAGATTCCATCGCTCACCTGGGCAAACTCGAGCGCAACCTGCGCATTTACGACCAGTGGATGTACCATACGCGCCTGTATAACGCGGCGAAAGTGGTCACGCAGCGAAACGACCTTGACTTGATTCAGCTGAACTCGTTCGGCTGCGGCCTGGATGCTCTTACCACCGATCAGGTGCAGGAGATTCTGGAAGGCTCGGGCAAGGTTTACACCGTGCTCAAGATTGACGAAGTGTCCAACTTGGGTGCCGCCCGCATTCGCGTGCGTTCGCTTCTGGCGGCGCTGCGCCAGCAGGCACCCTTGGCCAACTTGGATGTTCTTTCCGCAGATGAGCAGCAGATTCTGTATGACAGCGTGAAGGTGTGCGATTCGTGCGTGTCGGGCGAGTTCGACGAGCAGCGCGAAGCGGCTTCTACCGAATTCCCGCGTCCCGAGTTCACGCAGAAGATGAAGGACGAAGGCTGGACCATCATTGCGCCGCAGATGGCACCGTACCACTTCGAGCTGTTGGTGCCCATTTTCCACAAGTATGGCTACAACGCCGAGCTGCTGCCTTCCGTTGACCCGAAGGCGGTGGATGCGGGCCTGAAATACGTGAACAACGACATCTGCTATCCGTCCATTTTGACGGTTGGTCAGATCATGGAAGCCGTGACCAGCGGTCGCTACGATACCGATAAGCTGGCTGTTCTTATTACACAAACGGGTGGCGGCTGCCGTGCCACGAACTACATCAGCTTGATTCGCAAGGGCCTGAAAGAAGCAGGTTACGGCCATGTTCCCGTTATCGCCATTGCGCTCTCGCACACAAACGAGCACAACGAGGGTTGGCATATGTCGGCGAAGATGTGGAAGGATGCGATTCCCGCCTTCCTGTTCGGTGACTTGCTGAGCCAGTGCTTGTACCGCGTGCGTCCGTATGAGGCCGAGCTGGGCAGTGCGAACGCCCTGTTCCGCAAGTGGATGGACTACTTGGGACAGAATATGGGCAAGCTGAGCTACCGTCAGTGCAACAAGCTGTACGCGCAAATCGTGCAGGAATTCGACGTGCTGCCGTGCGTGAACTTCGGCAGCAAGCCGCGCGTAGGCGTGGTGGGCGAGATTCTGGTGAAGTTCCATCCCACGGCAAACAACCAGCTCATCGACGTGATTGAAGCGGAAGGCTGCGAAGCGGATGTGCCCGGACTTATGGACTTCTTCCTGTTTGGCATTGCGAACCGCGAGTATCGTCACCAGGAACTGGCGCCCGATTTCAAGAACCACCTGATTGGCACGATTGGCATCAAGATTGCCGAGAGGTTGCGTAATCCCATTCGCAAGGCGCTTGCGAAATCCGAGCGCTTCTGGTCTATTGGCACCATCGATCAGTGCGCGAAGAGCGCCAGCGAGATTCTTGACCTGTGCAACATGATGGGCGAGGGTTGGCTGCTCACGGGCGAGATGGTGGAGCTCATCGAGCGCGGCACGCCTAATATTGTGTGCGCTCAGCCGTTCGCGTGCCTGCCGAATCACGTGGTAGGCAAGTCGGTCATCAAGGAGCTGCGCCGTAGGCACCCGGAAAGTAACATCGTTGCCGTGGACTACGACCCCGGTGCGTCCGAAGTGAACCAGCTGAACCGCATCAAGCTCATGATCTCCGTGGCAAAGGCGAACTTGGCGAAAAACGGCGGTCATCAGTAAGCGCGATTGCGCCGCGTTCCGTGCTTCCGAGCAGCCCTTTTGTTGACAAATTACCCCACCTTTTGTCAACATTTCGAGCATTTGAGAACCCGAGGTGCCCTGTGCGCCTCGGGTTTTTGCGCTCTGCTGCGGTGCGAAATCTGGGTTGAGATGTTTCCTGATGCGATGCTGACTAACGATGTGGGCGGCATGATAAAAACGACCCACTTTTCGGTGGATTTTCTTCTTTGTAATCGCCAAGAATCAGTGTTTCCCCAGGTCGCAAAAAAGTAAGCTAGAGTAAACCCACAGAAAAGCGGGTCATTTTTATCAGAGCAGGAAACGACGCTGTCCTTCGACGCCTATGTTGTCGTTTTTCCCGCCCGAATGCGCAAAATATTCCCGTTCGGGGTACCTTGGAGGGCACTTGCGGTCCATGTTGTGCCGTCTAAGCTGTCATCGATTTGCAAAAGCCCAGGTCGAGCATTGCAAGCGCCGGGCGAACGAGGGTCGGCTCCCCCTCTACCTACCCCGAACAGGAATATTTTGCGCATCAGCGCCCGATTTCCGACAAGATGGCCTTTACCCGCTCATTTTACCCAGGGTGATTCGCTGTACTCGTCAAGGCTGCTCGGCAACGGAAAGAGCTTGTCCCCGGAAGTGTCCTTTCGCATTTGAGGTGCTGATTCGTTGGTAAAAGGTGGGTAGTTTGTCAACAAGGGAACGGGGGCGCAGTCTCGTCGGGTCACGCCGCAGGTTTGACAGAATGCGGCGTTTGTCTCGCAGGCCATCGCTATCTACTGCGGCAAATAAAGTTCGCTCGCTGAGACTACATGAATGCCAAAAGCTGCACAAGCGGAATGGTTGCTACGGAAACTACCAGGGTGACCACGGTCATGCCGGTGGCATATTCGCCTTCGTTGCTGTTCATGGAGGCAATCATGGGAACAACGGTCATGATGGGCAAACTCATGATGGCAACCATGGATACCATCATGGGCTGAGGTAAGCCAATAAGCATGAAAATGTGGCCGCCAATTACAGGCAGCAAAACCATCTTTACGACAATGCCCACATAAAGCTCGGCGCATTTCAGCACCTGCATCCATTTGGAGAAACACACCATGGCGCCCAGATACATCATGCACATAGCGCTGGTGGCTTTGCTGATGGTTGCTAGGGTATCGTTGATCACAACGGGAATAGGAACGCCGATAAGCACAACAATCAAGGCAAGCGCTATGGCAATGATGTTGGGCGAAATGAAATTCTTGATGGTGAACTTGGTTTGGCGGTCGCGACTCGTGGCCATCCAGATGCCAAAGGTCCAGAAAATAGCCTGGTCAACAATGGTGAATAGCATCATGTACAGCATGCCTGCGGTGGGGAACAAGGCAACCAGCAGCGGAATACCCACAAAACCCGTGTTTCCGAACATGAAGCAGAAGGTAAAAATCTTATCGCGGTCTCCCTTGAGGCGCATGATTTTTGCCGTAGCGAAAAGAATCACCGTTACCACAACGTAGAAGACGATGGCGAATACCACAATGATGGCATTTTCTGCGATGGCCTCTTTGGTGGTAGCGATAGTGCCGTAGAAAATAAGCACCGGTAGCAGAATCTTGGAAATGATCTGAGTGAGGTGGGGCATAGATTCTTGCTTGATGACGCCTTTCTTGCCAGCGACAAAGCCAACGGCAAGAATCAGGAAAAAGATAATCATTTGGTGTAAGGTGACCTCAAAAGCCATGGCTTCTCCTTGTGTTGTTGGTTTTTGAAAAAGTGTAAAAGATTGACTTTTGTTTTGCTGTACAATTTCGTACATAGTGTACGAAATTTAAGGAAGAACTATGACACGACCCGACTCAAGAAATAAACGAACCGAGCAGCAAATAGCTAATGCTCTTTTGCGTTTGCTGGAGAAGAAGCCTTTCGAGACGGTGAGTGTTTCGGAGCTGGCGCGCGAGGCGAATGTGAGCAGGTCAACGTTTTATGCGCACTTTGACAATGCCGATGACGTATTTGTGCGGCTGGTTAAGGAGATGAACCAGCACTCCCAGGAATTGCGTATCCAGCTTCGATGTGATGGGTGCCAAGAGCGGAGTAGTCGACAGCCTTTCTGTGTGATGTTGCGCGAAAGCCGGCGTTATCATGCGTTGGTGCGTGACCCTCATTTTCTCCAGGTGTATCTGAGGTTTCCTGAAGGCATCATGGAGGGCGACATCTATGCCGACTTGGTGAAAGACGGCTTGCCTGAGGATGTTGCTCAGATGATCTTCCGTTTTCAAATGAGCGGCTGTTATATGGCTGCGATAGAAACTCCTGCTAGTGCCGACTGGACGCGTATGCGAGGGTCGTTGGATACGTTCATTCGTGGTGGAATTGCGGCATTGCGAGACAGGTAGGCTGAGTGTATATTGTTGACAAATTACCCCACCTTTTGTCAACAAAAAAATCCGAGGTGCTGTTTGCCCTCGGATTTTTCTTGTGCTTTTGTTTCTTTGCGATAAGCCCTTGCCAGCCAGTGCGTCGAATCGCAGCGAATTGTTGACAAAAGGTGGGGTAATTTGTCAACAAACGGCGTTACGAGCGCTCGTTATTGGAAGCAAGGTAGAGCAACGCGTTGCAGATGCACGCGGCAATGTTGGAGCCGCCTTTGCGTCCGCGCGCCACAATGTAGGGTACGTCGGTGCGACTCAAAATGAGCTCTTTGGACTCCACCACGTTCACGAAGCCAACGGGCACGCCTACGATGAGCGCCGGCGTGACCATGGAGCCTTCTTCGAGCATCTCGTACAGGCGGATAAGGGCGGTTGGCGCATTGCCCACGGCGTAGATCAGGGGTTTTCCCAGCGCCGCGCCGCGCTCCATGCACACGGCGGAGCGCGTGATGCCGCGCTCTTTCGCCTCGGCGGCAACATCGGGGTCGGTCATGAAGTTCAGCACTTCGCCGCCGAAACGCCCCAGCACGCGCTTATTGATGCCGGCTTTCGCCATGTTCGTGTCCGTTACAATGCTCACACCCGACTTCAGCGCCTCAACGGTGCGCAGCACGGCATGCTCGGAAAAGCACAGGTTGTCGGCGTAATCGAAGTCGGCTGACGTGTGGATGCAGCGTTTGATAACCAGCTCGTTTTCTGGATCAAGAACGCGATCTCCCAGCTCAGAGGTAATAATCTCAAAGCTGCGCGTCTCGATATCGGCCGGCTTCACAAACTGAATCTCGTCTAATGGGTTGCTCATAGCCCCTCCTTAACAATGCGGTAAATAGCGTCCATATCCAGCGATTCGCGCACGGTTTGCGCCAGCTGGTCGTATTGGCGATTCTTATAAGCGCGGAAGCTCTCGGTGGGGAATCCTTCGGTGGAAAGTCCACGTGCTTCGCACAGCATGCGCGCCAGCTCAAACGGGAAGCTGCCTTCTTCCATGAGGCCGTGGCAGTATGTGCCCATAACGTTGCCGCATACGCAGCCGTCTTGCGCGCTGGGGCGGCCGTCTTCGTATTCAAGCGTGGCGAAGGGTACGGCGCCGCTGCCTTCTTCGATGGTGGAAACACCCATGTGAATCTCGTAGCCATCAAGCGTTGTGCCTGATAGCGGTGCTAAAACGCTGCCGAACGTGCCGGTGGTAGCTTTCACGCGTGTGCGCGTCTTCGCACCTTGGAATACGGTATGCACGGGAAGCAGTCCCAAGCCTTCTGCCGTGCCGCCGCCTTCCGTGTTGTCGGGGTCGGCAATGGAGCGTCCCAGAATCTGGTAGCCGCCACATACGCCCAACACGGGACGTCCCGTTGCGGCATATGCGCGAAGTGCCTGGTCCAGCCCGACTTTGCGCACCCAAGCCAAGTCGCCCATGGTGTTCTTCGATCCGGGCACCACCAAAAAGTCCGGCGCACCAAGCTGCTCGGGCTTGTAAACGTAGCGCACAGCAACGCCGGGGAAGCGTCCCAGCGGATTGAAGTCGGTGAAGTTCGAGATGTGCGGAAGCCCAATAACGGCAACGTCAACCATTCCGGCGGTGGGCGCGGTGGCGCTCAAGCGGCCCGAAAGCGAGTCTTCGTCGTCGATGTCCACGTGCATGTAGGGAATAACGCCCACCACGGGGGTGTCGGTCAGGTTTTCCAGCATGTCCAAGCCGTTTTCCAGCAGCGATACATCGCCGCGGAAGCGGTTGATCACGGTGCCTTTCACCATGGCCTGCTCTTCGGGCTCCAGCAGCTTGATGGTGCCGTACAGGCTGGCAAACACGCCGCCGCGGTCGATGTCGCCCACCAAGATAATGGGAGCCTTCGCCATGGCAGCCATGCCGCAGTTCACGAAATCGTTTTGTTTCAGGTTGATCTCGGCGGGGCTGCCGGCGCCTTCCAGCACGATGATGTCGTTTTGCTCCGCCAGCGTGTCGTACGCTTGCTTGATGGTAGGGCGCAGCTGGTCCTTGAACGCGTAGTAATCGCGCGCGGGCATGTCGCCGCGCACTTCGCCCAGTACGATAACCTGGCTGCCGGTATCGCCCGTGGGTTTAAGCAGCACGGGGTTCATGAGCACCGAAGGCTCAATGCCCGCTGCTTCGGCCTGCATGACTTGCGCGCGGCCCATCTCCAACCCTTCGGCGGTAATGTAGCTGTTCAGAGCCATGTTTTGGCTTTTGAAGGGTGCGACTTTATAGCCGTCTTGCGCAAAAATGCGGCACAGCGCCGCAGCGACAAAGCTTTTGCCGGCGTCGGAAGTGGTGCCCAGCACCATAATGGCTTTTGCCGTCATGCGATTTCCTTTCCCTTTCGTGCGCTTCCCTTTATGGTAACGCTGTTTCGCGTTTTAGGCTTCCAGTTTGGAGAAGCCGTTACGGCGGCTTCTCTGTTGAGCGCGCAGGTGTCATCGCGCACCCACTGCTGTTTGCGAAGGCACTGCCCGCTTGCCGCCCTGCTAGCACCCGTGTTTCCGCTGTTCAAGCACGGCATCGATTGCTTGTAGCAACTGTACGTTTTCCTCATGCGAGCGCACGGCAATGCGATACCACCCTTGGTCCAGGTTGTGGTAGTTCGCGCAATCACGCACCAACACGCCTTGCTCGCGCATTTGCTGCACGAACGTGGGTGCGCCGGGCTGTTCCGCCACATGGAACAGCAGGAAGTTCGCGGTGCCCCAGCTGGCAATGTTGCGCTCTTTCAGCGCCGCTTTCAGGAATGCGCGCTCTTCGCGTGTGATGGTGCGCACCTGCTCTACGTATTTGGTGCAGCCCAGCGCCGCAATGCCCGCCGCCTGAGCCAAGTTCGACACACTCCAAGGCTGGCCTGCTGCACGCATTGCTTCGATGAGCGTGCTGTTGCTGGTCAGCGCGTAGCCCAGGCGAATGCCCGGTATGCCGTAGAGCTTCGTGAATGCTTTCAGCACCACTAAGTTCGGGTAGCGTTCAAGCCACGGAACCACGCTAATAGCATTCGGGTCATCTAGAAAGCCCACGAAGCACTCATCCACCAGAAGTGTTGCGTTGCACTGCGCGCATTTTTCCAAGATGCGCTCCATCAGCTCATGCGAAACGGTTGCACCCGAAGGATTGTTCGGCTGGCAAATCACCGCCAAGTCGGTTTCGGGAGTGATGAAGTCGGCGAAGTCGTCACGCACGGCGAAGTCGTACTGCTCGGAAAGCAGATAGAAATCCAGTGTTGCGTTCGTGGTTGCCAGCGCTTGCTCGTATTCCGCAAACGTAGGCGCACAAACCAGCGCGCGGCGCGGTTTTACCGCCGCTACCAGGCGAAAGAGCAAGTCCGAGCTGCCGTTTCCGCAGAGAATGCAGTGCTCGTCCACGGTATCGTGTGCAGCCAGTGCGCGTACCAGGTCGCGACAAAGCGGGTCGGGGTAGTTGGCAACGTCATCCAGCGCGGCGCACACCGCTTCGCGCACCTCGGTGGGTACGCCCAGCGGCGCGATGTTCGCCGAAAAATCAAGCGGACGCGTGCCGTATTCCTCCTGGAAGCCCTTGATGTCGCCTCCGTGTTCAAGCATGTGGAAAACCCCTTCCTTCAAATACGCTCTCAAGCGCTTCTGCTCAATCCCTGCGAGCTTGGCACTAGGCAATTCCAGAAACAAGCAAGCGAATGACCAGCGCTAATGCGCACGCAATGCTTGCCGCTGCGAACATCAGCTTATGGCTGGTCGCAATATCGGCTGGCACAATGGCACGGGTTGCATCGCCCACGCTCTCCTTGTGGACGACCTTGCCGAAGTACACCGCGTCGCCCAGCAGTGCCACACCCAGCGCACCCGCAACCGCGCTTTCGCACTGACCCGAATTCGGGGACGTGCTTTTCTTGCGATCGCGTGCCCAGATGCGAGCGGCGCGTGCGGGGCTGCAGCCAGGCACGAAGATGGCTGCAGCGCACAGCAGCAAGCCGGTGATGCGCGCGGGAATGAAATTCGCCACGTCATCAAGCAACGCTGCGGCGCGCCCGAAATCAAGGTATTTCTCGTTTTTGTATCCAAGCATGCTGTCCATGGTGTTGATGGCTTTGTAAAGCATCGCCAGCGGTGCTGCGCCCAACGCGAAATAAATCAGCGGGGCAATGGAGCCGTCGCTCGTGTTTTCCGCAACGGTTTCCACGGCAGCTTTCGTGCAACCTTCGGCCGTGAGCTCGGTGGTGTCGCGTCCCACGATCATGCCTACTTCGCGACGCGCTTTTTCCAGGTCGTCTTCCTGAAGTGCCTGGTAGACGGGCAGGCTGGCATCGGCCAGGCAGCGCGTGGCCATAATCTGGTAGAACCAAAATGCTTGCAGTACCAGGAAAACTGCCGGGTGAATGATCCATGTCACCACCGAAATTGCCAGCGTGGGCGCAAACGCAGTAGCGCACACGGCAGCTACCAGGATGCGCCCTGCGCGGCGCAGCTTCGCAGGGTCGTTTTCGGCGCGCGCACGCAACGGCGGCTCAAGCTTCGCAATGAGCTTGCCTAGCAGGATAGCGGGGCAGATAGCGGCGAAATGCTCGCCAAACAGCAGGTCGGCAACGTAGCCTACAACAAGCGCTACGCTTACGCAGAAAGCAACACTCATGAGATGCCCTGCGCTTCCGTGTTGCTCGATGGCGCATTTGTCGCACTTTGCTCGGAGCACGGCGCTTCTTCCGTGCCGTCCGTTTCGTGTTGGTAAGCGGTCGCCGCTTCCACGAAACCGCGTGCGAGTTTTTGACAATTTGGCAGATAGAAGTGGGGGAATCCCGCAAAAAGACGGTCTTCTAGCACGCAGCAATCCCATTGCTTGCCCGTGTATTTCACGGCATGGCACGCTTGACCGTTATGCGAACTGTCAAAGTAATGGAACTCATGCGCGCGCAACGTGTCGCCCGCATCAAGCCCCATGCCGCGTTCAGAGGCGGTGAGTTCAATGTAGCCAAAGCGGGAAAGCTTGCCCGTATAATGCACTTCACCAGGGATAACGCCTGCCATGGGCCAGGTGTGCCCCTCGATATCGGTCAGGTTTTCTTGCAAGTACATGAAGCCGCCGCATTCCGCAAACAGCGGCATGCCCGCCGTGTGACGTTCGCGTAGCTGGCGTGCCAGTGCTTTATTTTCCGCCAAGGCAGCGGCATGCAGCTCGGGGTAGCCGCCGCCCAGGTAAACGCTGCATGCGCCCTTGGGCAGGGTATCTCCCGCCAACGGCGAGAAAAACGCCAGGTCAGCGCCAAGTTTACGCAGCAGTTCCAGGCTTTCTTCGTAATAGAAGCAGAAGGCCTCGTCTTGCGCCACGGCGATAATCGGTTTATCTGCAGTTGCGGCCGTCACGTGCGAAGGCTCATATTCCAGCGCCGGTGCCTGCTGCGCTATGGTAAGCAGCGCATTGATGTCGATGGTTTCTTCCAGCGTGTCCGCCACAGCATCAATGCGTTTTTGCAGGTCATCCACTTCGTTTGCGGTAACCAGGCCCAAGTGACGGCTCTCCAGTGCGAACTCGGGCTTGTTCGGCACGTATCCCAAAACAGGAATGCCGCATTCTTGCTCAATGGTAGGGGTAAGCAGCGCGGCCAAGCTCTTCGTGCAGCGGTTGATGATGACGCCCGCCACGCTATTGGGCTGGCGGTATTCGATGATGCCTTTCAGCGATGCAACCAGGGTAAGCGACGCGCCGCGTCCATCGGCAATAAGAATTACCGGTGTGCTGGTGGTTTGTGCAACGTGGTAAGCGCTTGCCGTTACCGTGGTGCCTCCCAGGCCATCGTAGTAGCCCATGACGCCTTCTAGAACGGCAATGCACTGCGCAGCCGCCGCGTTGTGCGAAGCGGTCTCTTCGTGTACGGCCGCCGCGTCTTGTGAAGCGGTGGCTTCTAGGTTGGCAACTTCTGTGCAAACGGCGCTTCTACCAGCGCTTTCGCCTGTGCCTTCTGCATGAGCGCCAGCGCAGGCACCCGCAAGTGCGCTTTCGGCCAGCAGCGTGCGCACCTGGTCTTCCGTGGAGAAGTACAAATCCAGGTTGCGGCAGGGCGTGTTCAACACTGAACGGTGGAACATGGGGTCAATGTAGTCGGGGCCGCACTTATACGCATGTACGTTTGCGCCGCGCCTGTCAAGGCAGCGCAAAATGCCGCTCGTCACGGTTGTTTTTCCCGAGCCGCTGGATGCGGCAGCGAATAAAACGCGCGGAAGCTGTGCTAACATGCGTCGCTCGCTCCTTCGCTTGCGGCGGCGGTGGACGCGGCGGTGCCTGCGTTTGCGTCGACAACATCTGCCGCAGCACCAGCGGCATCGGCGCCGCCAGCAGCGCCTTCCGCACTCATGATATACACGGGATTTTCGGCTGTCATCAGGTGATACGGGCCCGCTTTGCGGTCGCGCGAGATATTTGCTTGCACGATTTCAACATTCGTGAGTTCGAGCTCCTTGAAACTTTGCAGCGCCGCACCGATGGTCTCCAGCGTGATGGCGGTTACCACGAAGCGTGCTTGCGGGTTCTTCTCAAGCGCCACTTGCATGATGCGCGTTAAGTTTCCGCCCGATCCACCAATGAACACGCGATCGGGGGCAGGCAGCGGCTCCAGCGCTTCGGGGGCCTTGCCAGCCACAATGCGCAAGTTGCATGCACCCATGCGTTCCTTGTTCTGCGCCATAAGTTCCAACGCGGGCTCGTTGCGCTCTATGGCGATGACCTGGCCTTCTGTTACGGCAAACGCTATTTCAAGCGAGACGGAGCCCGTGCCGGCACCCACATCCCACACGATGTGTTGCGGCTCCAGGTGCAGCTTGCACACGGAAAGCTCGCGCACTTCTTCTTTTGTCATGGGGGCGTCGCCGCGCTGGAAATCGCTGTCGGCGAAGCTGGGCGCGTTGTAGCGACGGCGCAGGGGAGCGTCGTTTTCCACGAGCATGACTGCCAAATCCAGGAATTCCTGCTGTGCCAGTTCGCTGGCGGTGCCGCTGATAATGCGCTCATCGGGATAGCTCAAACGCTCGCCCGCATAAACGCGCACGTGCCCCAGCCCGCGCTCGCAGAGCTCCTGGCAAATCTCGTGCACTTTCGCGTTGCCGCCCGTAAGCGCAAACGTAACGGCGTGGCTTTGCACCGCACCCACCACATTGCAGCTGCGTCCGTGAGCAGATACTAAATGAGCGTTCTGCCAGGGCTTTTTCAGTTTCGCGCAGAAGTAAACAGGAGAAGAAATGCCCGGTAGCGCTTCAACATCGCAGTCAGCAAGCAGGTCGTATAAGCCCGCCGCGCCGCTGTAGAAACCTTGGTCGCCTGAAAGTAGCACGCTTATGGTGCTTGCCGCGCTTTCGTGGATTGCCTGCGCGATGTCACTTGACTTGATCATGATCAAGCGCTCGCCTTCGAACTGGGGGAAGGCGTCAACCAAACGACGCGCGCCAATGACCAGCTGGCTTTCTTCCACGGCGCGCTGCGCCCCCAAGGTGAGCGTGTCGGGGTTTCCCATGCCGATTCCCACCAAATAGACTTTCTTCATTCGTTTGCTCCTTGGGCTGATGTGGCTCAGATTTCAGTGTTTGCGAAGGCGTGCGGCAATTCCGCGGGGCTGCGTGGTGCAACGGCGGTGCCGCGTATCTCGTTTGCGGCAATCGGTGTTGCACATTCGTTATCGGTGTCCGTCAGCGCAGCGAATGCTTCTTCGACTGACATGCCGTCTTCTTCAACGGGACGCGCGACCACCACAACGGTCACGCCATGCGCACGCGCCGCTGCAAGTTTTTCGGGATAACCGCCGGCGGTTCCCGATTCTTTTGTGACTAGGGTCTTTATGTTGAAACGCTCAATTACGTCTTCGTTTTCCTGTTGCGAGAACGGTCCACGACCCGCCAGGATATGCTCATCGGGCAACCCCATGCCGCGTGCTTTCTCAAGCGACGCTTCGTCATCAAGCACGCGCGCCACTAAACGTTCCTGGAAATGGGGAAGTGCCTGGTAAACGGCAAGCTCTTTAGCGCCTGTTGTGGAAAGCACGGCACCTTCCGCGGGAATCAGAGCAACGGCTTCCGCAAGTGTGGGCGCCACCAGGCAACCCTGTACGTCGCCCAGGGGACGTAACACGCGCACGTACGGTTTTTCTGCCAGCATTGCGGCTTCGCGCACGTGCCCGCTGATGCTTTGCGCATACGGGTGCGTGGCGTCAACAATGACATCGAAATCGCTCATGAACTGGACTTTTTCTTCTTGGGTGAGTGCTCCCTGGTGAAATGAAACCAAGGGGCTGTCCATAAAGAAGTCTTTCAGGCCTCGCTCGGTGGCAACGCTCACGCATACGGATGCGCCTGCATCCGCCAAGAGCTGCGTGAGCTCGCGTCCCTCGGACGTGCCGCCAAAAATCAGTATGTTCGATGCCTTTGCCACGGTATTTCCGCTTAGTGCCTTTCTTGCTGTGCCTTGGCGCCTTGAGCTGCTCGCTTGCGCTTGCTGCCGCTTGGGCTCGATGCGCCACTTCGTCGCTGCATTTGCGCCGCGCAACGCCTTGTTCGTTTGCGTCCCGCGTATCTTACGACCCGCTCGAACTCACGTGCTTCTCGTGCTCTATCAGGCGTTACTGCTCGTTTTTATTCCACTGCTTCTTTTTCTGATAACCGCGCGGCGTAACCATCTTCCCATCGATGATTGTGGTGGCCTTGTTGCCCACGAACGCCGTGCAGAACATATCAGCGGGGAAGTCGCGCAGTTCTTGGAGTGTTCCCGTCCAGGTTTCTTCGCCGGGACGGCCAATGTTGCGCACTACGCCGCAAATAATGTCGGCGCCCTTGCCATTTGCCAGCAAGATATCGCAGGCTTTCTGCAGGTAATCGGTACGACGATGGCTTGCCGGGTTGTACAGCGCAATGCAGAAATCGGCGCCGGCCGCTGCTGCAAGACGCTGCTCGATAAGCTCCCAGGGGGTAAGCAAGTCGGACAGGGAAATAACGCAGAAGTCGTGGGTCAAAGGCGCGCCCAAGCGCGATGCGCCGCTTAGAGCTGCGGTAATGCCCGGCACCACGTGAATCTTGACGGGCGCGAATTCGTGTGCCAGCTCGTAGCACAGGCCTGCCATGCCGTAAACGCCCGCATCACCGCTGCATACCATGGCAACGTGCTTTCCATCCGCTGCCATTTCCAGCGCCGCGCGGCAACGGTCGATTTCCTTGGTCATGGGCGTGGTGAACACGGGGGTGTTCGGTGCCACCTTCTTCGCCAAGTCAACGTAAACATGGTATCCGCACAGTACTTCCGCGTTGCGCAGCGTGGCAACGGCTTCTTGCGACATGAACGCTTCATCGCCTGGTCCCAAGCCCACAATGGTGAGCTGGCCCTTCTGTGGGCTTGGCTTGAAAAGTGACTCATAGATGTCGGAGCCCAAGCCTCCCTCGAGCCCCGTGGTGCTCACGGCTTTTTCTTCGTCGAACGTGGCGGCCATGGTGTCTGCCACGGCGCCCAAAGCGCCCATTGCGCAGGTCTGTTCGGACATTTGCGACACGAGCTCTCGTATAGCCTTCAGGCGCGCGCTTTCTGCATCTTCGATGCGCATCTCGCCTGACTGCTTTGACAAGCGGCGTTTTCCTTGCGGCGCTGCTTGGGTGTTAGACGTGGGAAGACTTGCAACATCCCAGTTCAAATGCGGGTTCTTCAAAGCAATGGCAAACGTGATGCCGTTGATGACCGTCTTGTGGGTCAAAAGCTGTTCGCCTGCGGCCACGGCAGCGCGCTCGCATACGCAGGACGTTCCGGTAACGCCCGATACGAAATCCGATGCCGAGAAATCGCCTTCTTGATTGTTGAGCACAGCGGCTTCAAACGTCACAAACGGAAGGTCGCGGTTCTTCGCGAACTCAATCAAGCCGGGTTCTTCTGCTTTCAGATCGATACTTGCCACACAGCAAAGCGACGCAGGGTGAATGCCCGCTTCTTCCAGGAACAACGCAGCGCTTTCCTCGATGCGCTCAGCCGTTGTGCCCTTGCGGCAACCCACGCCCAGCACCGCAACGGGTACGATAACGTCTAGGTCGGCCACGGTGTCAACGCGGCAACCAACATGGAAGCGCGGACGCCCATCGTCTTTGAATACGGTGTGAATCGGAATAATTTCCACGCCTTGGGGCGCCTCGCCATCAATGGGGAAGGCAGTGGCGCATTCGACCGTCTCGCCTTTGAGCAGGGCGGCCGTGATAAGCTTGATGCCGGCAGTTTCGGGCACCAGCAAGTTTTGCGAAGCCGCCCAACTGTCCACGGCAAACACGCCGTTCACATCCGATGCGGTGGTAATAACTAGGTTCGCGCCGCAGAAATCGCTCAGCATGCGCGCCAAGTTGTTCGCGCCGCCCAGGTGTCCCGAAAGCAGCGGAATGCAGTTTTGGCCCATTTCATCAAGCACAATAACGGCGGGATCGTCTTTCTTGTTTTGAATCAAGGGGGCTATCGTGCGCACGGCAATGCCGGTGGCACCAATGAATACCAGCGCGTCAGCCACTTCAAATTTTTCGCGGGCCCATTTCGTGTGGCTCACTTTTTTCGGACCAAAACCGTAGGTGACGCTGGTTTTTTGGCCGTGTTGCTCCAACCCTTGCGCTAAGTGCTTCGCTAAGGTCAGCCCTTTTTCGGTGAAGGCGATGAAGGCGATATCCATAAGAGGGAGCTCCTTTTCCTTTACTTTTGTCCGCGCGTTGTGCGCTTGGTGCTTCGTGTTGCGTAATGCTTCATGCGTTTCGTGCCGTTTCCGGTTGCCGCGCGGTCCTTGCGGTGCGGCTCTATTCGGGTTCGCACCACGCGACCCGCCTTGCGCTTGCTTGCTCGCTATTCCGCATGGCTGGACTTGCTTGCCTTGCGGAATTCAGTGGTGAAGGTGGGGTCGTACAACTTCGAGCGCTCATAGGTGCTGTTCAGGAAGCCGCCAACGCACACCAGCGCCGTCTTCGTAATGTTGTTTTCCTTTGCTGTTTGCGCCAGCGTGCCCACGGTGCAGTGGAATACTTTCTCGTCGGGCCACGTTGCTTTATACACCAGCGCGGCGGGCGTGTCTTTCGTGTAAGCGCCGCCGGCAATCAGCTCGCCTTCCAGCTTGTCCAAAAGACCCGTGGAAAGGAAGATGACCATGGAGCAACCGTGGCTTGCCATCTTGCGCATTGCTTCGCCTTCGGGAACGGGGGTGCGGCCTTCCATGCGCGTGATGATCACGCTCTGCGAAACGGAGGGCAGCGTGTACTCCGCCTTCAGGGCCGAAGCCGCGCCGCAGAAGCTTGAAACGCCGGGCGTGTAATCGTACTCAATGCCGTCTTCGTCCAGGATGTCCATCTGCTCGCGGATGGCGCCGAACAAGCAGGGGTCGCCCGTGTGCAGGCGAACGGTGGTCTTGCCTTCTTTTTCCGCCGCGCGCATGACTTCAATGACTTCCTCAAGCGTCATGGTGGCGCTGTTGTAAATGGCGCATTCGGGTTGCGCGTACTCAAGCAGAGCAGGGTTGACCAAGCTACCTGCGTAAATAATGACGTCGGCCTTGCGCAGCATATCTGCGCCACGTACGGTGATCAAATCGGCAGCGCCGCTGCCAGCTCCTACGAAATGAATCATTGTTCCTCTTTCCGTTTCCAATCGTCCATTAATCGTTTTGCGTTATCGGTGCAGGCCAAAAGACCTGTTTTATTCGAGAAGATAACGGCACCCATATCCATCTTGTCGCCCGCGCGATGCTCCAACTGATACTGGATGGCATGCGCCAAGCGGTCGAGCACCTGATTTTTCACGCCGGCAGATTCTACCACGTCAAGGCAGGCATCGGTTGTCATACAGTCGAAGATGTCC
Source organism: uncultured Eggerthellaceae bacterium (assembly GCA_934648845.1). Lineage (GTDB taxonomy): Bacteria > Actinomycetota > Coriobacteriia > Coriobacteriales > Eggerthellaceae > CAKUOV01. Next base: position 55,615 of record CAKUFS010000002.1, on the reverse strand, counting down.
AAGACGGTCTGTTGACTTGCGCCCGCTGCTGCGGCATGCGCGGCGAAAATCTCGCGACGACAGTCCGCCATGCGGGAGTGGGTGTCCATAACGCCGCCCGCCACTTTGACGAGCTTGCCAATGTGACCCACCAGCAGCAGCTGCTCAAATCCTTCTTCAGCTGCTTGATCAAGCGTGAAACCAATGAAGTTTGCGCAGCTCACAACAGGAATATCCGCGGGAAGACCCATGGTTTCCAGGAATGCCTGCCCGTAGTTGCCCGGAACAACAATCAAGCGCTTGCCGCCGTTCGCGGCGCGCACGTGAATCTCGACTTTCAGCGCGTCTTGCAGCGCTTTCAGGCTGCGCGGCTCCACAATGCCCGAGGTGCCCAGAATCGAGATGCCACCCACAATGCCCAACGAGGGGTTGAACGTTTTGCGGCCAATTTCTACGCCTTCCGGCACTTCAACCACCACGTTGAACCCGCCCAGGTAGCCCGCCTCAAGGGCGGCGTCTTCAAGCGCGGCGCGAATCATGGCGCGCGGGCCGGAGTTGATGGCGGCATTGCCAACGGGCTGGTCAAGGCCGGGGCAGGTCACGCGGCCTACGCCGATGCCGCCGTCAATGGAAATGTCCTGGTCGCACAAGGTAACGAAGGCGCACACGCGCGTGCCGTTTGTCACGTCGTAGTCGTCGCCGGCGTCTTTGATGATGGTCGCATGGGCGGTTGGGCCCGTTGCGTTCGCGTTGCTCGAGGCGGCGTCCGGGATGCCCGCGGCCGCACGGGCAGCTGCAACCGATGCTGCAGCTGCGGCGTTGTCGCAGCGGTGCACCTCTTCGGGCTGTACGGTCACGGTAACGCCCGCGGGTGTGAGCACAGAGACGCTTTCAGGTGCTGTGCCGCACAAAAGCAGCTCAGCGGCCGCTTTTGCGGCAAGCGCCGCGCACGTTCCCGTGGTGTAGCCGCGACGTAAGCGTTCTCCGTTCGATGTCACGTATTCCTCGAATGCCATGCGCTAAAGCCCCTCTACGTGCGATATCGAAAGGCCTTGCGTTGCATCGATAATGCGTTTTCCCAGCTCTTTTGCGTAGTTCAACAGCTCGGCGTTGCTTTCGTTCATGGGGTGCTCTGCCATATCGCAGCAGATTACCGCATTTGCCCGCGCCAGCAGCTCTTTCGCTTGCTTGAGCGACTCGGCGCTTGCGGGGTAGAACGCGGGGCTTGAGACAATGTTGTTTGACAAGTCGCGCGCCAGAGCGTAATCAACGTCGTTGTCGAACAACACGCCCGCCGCAAAGGGAACGGATGCACGCTGGAGCAGGCGAAACGTTGCCGCGCCCGTGCCAGCACCGGCAATAACGAACACGTGCGGCTCACCCGGGGTTGGGGAGAGCTCCACGCTGCCGAACAGCGGGTTGTAATTTCCGTTGTCAAGTGAGTACAGCTCATGGATGGTCTCGCGCGTGAAGATGTCCTGCGGCGCGCCGTAGCGCAAAATGCGATCGCCCTTAACGCACATGATGGTGTCGGAAATCTTTTGCGCCAGGTCAAGCTCGTGCAGCGACATGATAACGGCAATGCCTTGCGCCTTCGCCAGGTTGCGCAGCAAGCCCAAAAGCTCCAGCTTGTAATGGACGTCCAAAAACGAGGTGGGCTCATCGAGCACAATGATGTTGGGTTTTTGGCAAATGGCGCGCGCAAGCAGCACGCGCTGGCGCTGGCCGTCGCTGATTTGGGTGAAGTCCTTGTCGGCAATTTCTGTGACGTTGACCAGCTCCATGGACTCGTCCACCACGCGATGGTCGTTATCCGATAAGATGCCCAGGCGTCCCGTGTAGGGGTAACGGCCCGTTTCCACTACATCGCGGCAGGTCATGAGCTCGGTGGACAAGCGTCCGGTAAGCACAACGGACATTTTCGTGGAAAGATCCTTCGGCGACATTTTATGCAGGTCGTTCTCGCCAATGAACACGGTGCCGCCCACGGGCTCCAGATACTTCGCGATGGACTTCAGGATGGTCGATTTGCCGGCGCCGTTCGGGCCGATAAGCGTGAGCATTTCGCCCTGATGTAGCTTGATTTCAATGTCGCTGATCAGGGGCACGCCTTCGTAACCAACCGTCAAGTTATTCGTGTGAAGAGCGCAAATCTCGGCGCCCGCGTTCGCGGCGCTGCCCGCCACGCCACTTGAAAGGAACGCGGGCATGACTTCTTCCTGTTGGGTTTTTTCCGTATGCGTCAGGGCCATTTATACCACCTTCTTCTTGCGCTGCAGCATGACCGCAATAACAACGGGAGCGCCGAAGACGGCGGTAACAGCGCTGATAGAAAGCTCGGTGGGGGCGAAGATGGTGCGTGCAATCAAGTCGCAACCCAGGCAGAAAATGGCGCCGCCCAAGAAGCATGCGGGGATAACCGTGAGCGGCTTGGCGGTTTTCAGGAAGCTTTTGATTAGGTGCGGCACGGCAATGCCCACAAATGAAACGGGGCCGGCGAATGCGGTAACCGTTGCCGCCAGTAAGCTGGATAGCAAGATGAGCGTTACGCGGAAGACCTTCACGTTCACGCCCATGCTTTGGCTGTAGCTTTCGCCCAGCTGATAGGCGCTAATGGGCTTGCTCAGGCCGAACGTGAGTACCGATGCCACGGCAATCACGGCAATGATAACACTCACGTCGTTCCAGCCAATGCCTGAGAAGCTGCCCACGGACCAGTCGTGCAGGTTCGCGATGTTCTGATCGCTGGCGAACGTGATGAAAAATTCCGTAATGGCGGAGCAGATGTAGCCAATCATAACGCCCGCTACCACCAAGATGCCCATGGAGCTTACGCGCCGCGAAATGGCCAGCACGAATGCCATGGATAACATGGCGCCAATGAACGCCGCCACAATGAGCGCCCAGGAACCCAGCACCAGGCCCTGGCCCATTCCGACAATCATTACAATGGCTACGACAAGCTTAGCGCCCGATGAAATGCCCAAGATGTACGGGCCGGCAATGGGGTTGTTGAAGAACGTCTGCAGCAGGAAGCCGGAAAGCGCCAGGCCACCGCCCAGCACCGTTGCGGCAATAATGCGCGGCAGACGGATTTGCCAGACCACTTTGTATTCAACGGTTAAATCGTTGCCGGTGCTCTGTCCGCCGTTGAACAGGATAGATGCTAGATCGTCAACGGGAATCGCAATGCTTCCAATGCAAATGTTCAAAACCAAAAGGACCAGCAAAAGCGCGATGAGCGCTGCAAATACAACGATAACGCGCAAGCGACGGTTCCTCTGCGCTTTCGAAAGCGGCGTGGGAGTGTAGGGGGCCGTCTGCTTTGCGGCGGCGGCGTTGGCGCTGGTCGTGGCTGCCGTGCTGGCAGCGCTCGTGGCGCGACCAGCTTCCGCGGCCGCGGCTGTTGCTCTGGCGGTACTGCCGGCTTCCGCAGCTCCGATAGTTTCTTTTTCTTTTTCGCTTTTCTCGTGCAACATGGATTTGATTCGTCTCCTAGTTCAATCGATAAGCGAAATCGAGCACTTCAGCGCTCTCATCAGTGAAAATGGTGTGCAAGTTCGATACGATGACGCCCGTTTCAACCATTTGCTGGTACATGTTCTTGTCGGTGCACCATACGTTTCCGTTTTCGACTGACTTGAATTCCGCCAGAAGGGGATTCTTTGCAATCAGCTGATCAACCGAGCTTACGCCGCCGTCAATGGTGGCATTGTAGATAAGGATGTCGGCGTCTTTCGCCTGCGCGTAGAACGTTTCCATCTCCATGTTTACGGTGGAAGTTGCGGTGTCTTCGCCGCCCAGGTCGGTGAAGATGTACGTGCCGCCGGCCATCTCAATCATGCGCGTCACGTAATCGCCCGGCTTGCGCACCACGGCGGCGCCGTTCGAGTTGATGTAGAAAAATGCCACGGTCTTGTCCGTTGCTTTTTCGTTTTCCAGCGCTTTGACCAGGCTTTCCTGTTCTTCAAATACGCTTTGGGCCACGTCTTCCTTGTTCAGCAGCGCGCCATAGAGCTTGACCCACTCCGTGCGTCCAAGAGGCTCGGTCTCCAGGCTGGACTTCTCAATGAGCACGGTGCAGCCCAGGTCGGTCAGGCGTTCTTTCACTGTGGGGGAGTGGTCGATCATGGTCGATTCAATGGCCAGGGGGCAGCCGGTGGACAAGATGAGCTCGTAGTCGGGCTCGCGGTACTTGCCGCCGTATTTGATGGCGCCCGAAGCGATTGCTTGGGAAGCACGCTCAACGTACAGACCATCGGCGGTAACGCCGGAAAGCGACACGGTGTCGAGCGCGTCCAGCGCATCGAACAGGCAAAATGTGTCCGTTGCCACCAAGTACAAGTTATCAAGCGGTTGCTGCAGCACGTTGATGTCGGGAGACAAGCCTTCAGGCGCTGTTGCGCCTTCGGGCACTACCAGAAAGCGCTGGTTGCCCTCGATGCAGACCAGCTTGTAGCCGCCTTCGTAGTAATCCACCGTGAAGCCTTTTGCGTAATGCAGCTCAAGGGAGCTTTCCGGTTCCCAGCCACAGCCTATGTCGGTGTTGTGGAATCCTTCGCCGTCGTTTACTTGCGAGCAGCTGGAAAGCAGGCCCAGGGCAAGGGCGCAGGTCGCCGCAATAAGCGCGACGCGTTTTGCGAAGGTTGCGGTCTTACCGGTTTTCGCTGCCGTTGTTGCGACTTCGGCGGTTTCGGAGGCTCCAGCTGTAATGTTGTGCGCCGCGGGGGCGTAGATGTGTTTCATGGACCTACGCTGCCTTTGCGTCGGATGCATCGAACGTGATGGTGTAATCAATCAGGTGGGGCATGGCCATAGCGGTGGTTTCCGCTTGTACTTCGAGCAGCGCGTCAAGCGATGCTACCGGGATTTCAAACGTGGACTTGCCCGAAGTTGAGGTCGGACGGTATTCGGTATCGTTGACAACCATAAGGTCGTAGCTTGAGCTGCTCCACACGATGGTGGCCGTCATGCCGTTGGCGTCAACCGTAACGGTTGCGGGGGATTCGATGGTGGCTTTGCCGGATCCGCCTTCAAGCGTTGCGGGTACTTTGTACGTTCCCGTTTCTTGGATAACGCCGTTTTCGACGGTGACCGGTTCTTGCTTTGCGCCGCAGCCGGCAAGCAAGCACAGGGACAAAACAAGAGCGCTCATAACGCTCAGAACTACCGTAATCTTCTTCATAAAAACCTCCCCCTGGTGGGCATCCCGATTTGTTTCGCAAGCGGCTTTGCGGATGCCGCGCATGGAGTGTCCTGCGCGCGAAGCTTCGTGCAAATCAACCGCTTGCCTTCTGCGCTTTTTTACGCAGAAGGGGATTGCCCATCCGCGCAAATCCGGCGCGTACCTTGGCGCGTTTCGGCATGGTAATCTGACTTTACGACCGCTGAACAGCCGTTTCACAGTGGCGGGACCGTGCAGGATTTTCACCTGCTTCCCCAAGTCCGAAATGCTAACTGCACAGTTTAGCATATTTGTTTTTTCGCACATGCGGCAGCGCGCTATCTACATGCCTTTGCCCAGGTCTGATTGCCATTCTCTTACGTTTGTGCGTAGGATGTAAACCGTTGTCGGATGCACCACGGAGCGGGCAGGTGTGCTACGGTATATTTGGATGTGCAGCATAATGTTGCGCAGGGAAAATAAGTTCGAGAGCGGGGGCAGATGGTTCAGTCGGAGCGCGATTTCCAGCGTCAATGGGAAACAATGCGGCAGCTTCTTGGGGCCGAGGCGCAAGGGAAGCGTCCGCAGGTGATGAATTCCACGCGCACCCTTTTCGGCATCAAGAGCCATGTGGAAGAAGTGATGGAAGCGGTTGCCGCCGAAGATCTTGCGCGTGCGAAAGAGCGCATTGCGCAGGAACGCGCTGAACGGGAACACATCGACTGTTGACAAATTACCCCACCTTTTGTCAACAATTCCTCCGATCAAAGCCGAAAAGCGACAGAGTTTTCCTGCCCTGATAAAAACGACCCGCTTTTCTGTGGGTTTGCCTTGGCTAACTTTTATGCGACCTGGGGAAATGACGGTTTTCGACGATTGAAAAGAAGAAAATCCACCGAAAAGCGGGTCGTTTTTATCATGCCGCCCACGCTGTTGGGCGGCATCGCATCAGAGAAGGTGCAGCCCAGACTACGCCGCGCAAATTGTTGACAAAAGGTGGGGTAATTTGTCAACAAAAAGCGCGACGGACAGTGAGTCCATCGCGCTTTTGAGGGTTCGCTTTGCGGGCACCTTTAACGGGCTGCTTCGCAGGAGCCTTCGGCAGTTCGCTTCGCGAGAGCACGTCGGGGCGCCTGCTGCACGTGGGAAGGCGCGCTATTCAGTAGCGGTTTCTTCTTCGTGTGCTTCTTCGCGGAATGCTTTCTCGACGGCCTCCAAAACGGGGTCAAGAGCACCATTGATGGCATATTCCTCGATCTTGCCCGTGTCGCACAGCTGCGCAACGCTGGGGTCAATCGGCAGCGTGGCAACAGCGGGAATGCTGTACTTCTCGGCCACGGCAGCACCCTGGGGCTCGCCGAAGATGTGGTGCTCTTTGCCGCACTCGTCGCACTTGTAGTATGCCATGTTCTCAACCAGGCCAACCACAGGAACGCCCACGGAACCAGCCAGGTTCACAGCCTTGCCCACGATCATGGCAACAAGCTCCTGAGGTGCGGAAACGGTGACAATGCCATCGACCGGCAGGCTCTGGAACACAGTCAGGAACACGTCGGAAGTTCCCGGAGGCATGTCAACGAACATGTAGTCGATGTCGCCCCAGCATACTTCGTTCCAGAACTGGCTGATGATGCCCGAAACCACGGGACCGCGCCATGCAACAGGGGTATCCTCTTGCGGGAGCAGCAGGTTCACGGACATGACTTTGATGCCGCTTTCGGTTTCGGCGGGAATCAGGCCGTCTTCGCACGCGCTCATCTTGCCGCCCGTCACGCCAAAGGTGCGGGGGATGGAAGGACCGGTTACGTCGGCGTCCAGGATGCCTACTTTGTAGCCGCGCTTGTTCATTTCGGAAGCCAGCATGGAGCAAACGCTGGACTTGCCCACGCCGCCCTTACCGGAAACAACGCCGATGACCTTCTTGATGTTGGACTTTTTGTTTTGCGCCATGAAGCGAGGGCCGGCCTCGCGTTCGCCGCAGCCCTCTTCGCCGCAGCTGCTGCAATGTCCACTGCATTCAGACATTGATGCCTCTTTCTCTCGTGAAGTGGCAACTCGGGTAGCACTCGAGGTGTGTCACTGCTAAAAATTTACTTCCCGCATCATACCATATGCAAAGAATGCTTTGCGAAAGCTTCTGTGTGCGGTTACTATAACGTCATGCAATTATAAGAGCGAATCTAACACGGAGGTGTGTTGCAGGCGCGCTTTGAGTACGCACCAAAGGGGCGCGCTGGACGGGTGGATGAAGATTTGCGAGGAAGCTGGGGAATCCCGGTGGGAAGACGTTGGTGCCCGGCGGGAAACGGTCGGGAGGCCCGGCGAGAAAGCCGTTGGACCAGTCGCCGAGCAATCAGTTGGAACGAGCCGATGCAAGAAGGCGGCCGGGAACGGCTGACGTATAAGTGCCAGGAAGAACCAGCGGATTGACAGATAAAAGCCAGCGGATCAATAAGAAAGAGCCGACAGAAAGAGGACGACATGCTGTTTGCAGACATCACTTTGGTTGACGAGAATTTCGAATGCAAGGAACACCAGTGGGTTGGCGTGCGCGACGATCGCATTGAATACGTGGGCGATTGCGCTCCCGAAAACGCCGCAGACTTCGGCGAAGTGTACGAAGGTGCAGGTCGCCTGCTTATGCCAGCGCTTTACAACCTGCATGCGCATGCTCCCATGACGCTTCTGCGCGGTTACGCGGAAAACTTGCCGCTTCAGGCATGGCTGAACGACATGGTGTGGCCGTTCGAGGCGAAAATGACGCCCGAGGATAATTACTGGGCAACGCTTCTGTCCTGCGCGGAAATGGCACGCTACGGCTGCGTCTCCTTCTCTGACATGTATTATCACACGCCCGAGCGCGCGCAGGCTGTTTGCGAAGCGGGCATGAAGGCGAATCTGTGCACGAGTCCGCTTGCGTTTGAACCCAAGGATATTTCCGAATTCCCGTGTTTCGCTGAAATGGAAGACGGCATTGCGAACCACAATGGCGAAGCGAACGGCCGCATCAAGTTCGAGGCGTGCGTGCATGCGGAGTACACGAACAACGACGTGACCTGCAAAAGCGTTGTGGAATGGGCAAAGAAAAACGGCGTTGGCATGCAAATCCATCTGGCGGAAACGGCATCGGAAGTGCAGGATTGCAAGGACCGTCACAACGGCATGACGCCCGCTCAGTGGTTCGACTCGCTGGGCGCATTCGATGTTCCCATGACGGCGGCGCATTGCGTATGGCTAAGCGACGACGATATTGTGCTGCTGGCGAAAAAAGGCGTTTCCGTGGCGCTGAATCCGGCATCGAACATGAAGCTGGCCAGCGGTTTTGCTCCTATCGCCGAGTTGTTGGACGCAGGCGTGAACGTATGTTTGGGCACCGACGGCATGGCATCGAACAACAACCACGACATGTTCCAGGACATGTACTTGATGGCGCTTCTGCCCAAGGGCAACAAGCTTGACCCTGCGGTGGTCACGCCCGAGCAGGTGCTTGCGGCGGCAACGCGCAATGGCGCTGTGGCCCAGGGCCGTACGGATTGCGGTTTGGTGAAGGAAGGCTTCAAGGCCGATCTTTGCGTGTTGGATGTGACCGGTCCTTCGTGGTGCCCCATGACAGCGCCGCTGGTAAACATCGTTTACGCAGGTCATGGAAGCGATGTGGTGCTTACGATGTGCGATGGCGCTGTGGTGTATCGCGATGGCGCTTGGCCGACCATCGATGTTGAAGCGGCGAAGGCTCAAGTTGTCGAGCGTACGCAGCGCATTCAGGCGGAGGTTCGCGGCTAGCGGATCAAGGATTCGCACGGAGACGGCGGTCGCAATAACGCTCGCAACGCTGCTCCCGAAAAGAAAAAGCCAGCATGGGCAAGCGCATCGCATTGACGCTGCATGGCTGGCAGCTTGGTCGTTCGCGTGTTGGCTGGCCGTACGTGCGGCGCGATGCGCACCTGCGCCCGCGCCGGCTTTGCGGTTATATCGTATCTTTCAGGGCATCCACCATGGCAATGAGCTCTTGCTTTTTGTGGATGCCCAATTTTGCGTAAATGTGCTTGTAATGGGTGCGCACCGTGTTCTCGGACACAACGTGTTCCTGGGCAATGCGCGCAACGCTGTAACCGCGCACGATAAGCTCCATGATTTCCGTTTCGCGGCTGGTCAGGCGATATTCTTCTTGAAGAATCTTGCAGCGCAGGGTAATGCGGCTCGGTCCTTTTTCCATTGATTGATACATGTCGTCGGGGAAGGGGTTGCGTGCCGTGCGACGCGTTTCGGCTTGTGCGCTTTTTGCCTCACGCTTGTTGCTTGCGCCGGTGTCTGCGGCTGCGTTTGCGCCGGCGCTGGTGGTCATGCCCGCTCCCGCAGCGGCGTTTGCGGCGTGCGCTTCTCCATGCGCTTCGCTGCCTTCCGCGTTGTTGCTGTTCGCGTTGCCGTTCGCAACGGCTGCATCCGCATCTTCTTTTTGCAAGGCAGTAGTGGCGCTGTTGGTGACTACCTGGTATTCGCCTTCGCTCAAATGTATGGTGTCATCTGCAAAAACGCTGCTGTCAAGCTCTTGGTCCACGGGAGCGGCTGGTGCTGCGAGATACGCCATCATGCGTCCGCGCTGTCCGGGTTTCATGCCGAACGAGATGAATTCCACGTTATCGTATTGCGGCAGCTTGCTGGTGAAACGCTCGCTTCTTCCCACGAATGCGTACAGCGTGATGGTCAGCACCAAAAGGCCCATGACGGACATGGCAAACGGAGTCTGTTCGCCAAATAATTGATTTGCCATGGCAATATGCCCGAAAATAAAGCCTCCGTTTTGCAGGAGCCCTACAATCGACCCGAAGAAGCCGTACACGAAAAACGGATTGCAGCCTCGGTTCAGGCAGATATGCGCGCTTTGCAGCATGACGATGATATTGGCCAGGGAAAACAGCAGGAACACTATGCCGCTGATGAATGCGAGTGTTTTGCCTTCGACAAACGGGAAGAAGGCAAGACAGACTGCCACCAGAGGAAATGAAACCATAAACACGAAATGTAGGTTCAATGCGAACGAGCGGCGCTGCCATAGCAAAAGCATAAGACCCGCGACAATGAACAACCCCAGAAACGATGCTACGTTCGTGATGTCGCCCAAACGAACATCCGCCACGGCAATGGAGCGCACCAGACCCGATGCGAATCCCATGGTGCCAATGGCAAACGCGCTTTTCCAGTATACGCGTACGATGCGCACATACACGGGCACGTTCGTGCGCGGATCGTCCTGGAAAATGGGCAGGTCCTTGTTCAGTTTACGGAACGACAGCAGCACTGACAGACCGCACAGCGGCACGAAAATGAGCGGGATCAAAAAGACGCGTACCGCTTGGGGGACCAGGTACAGCAGCGCGAACAGCAGCGGTGCGCAAAACGTGCCCGTCAAAATGAAGAAGTTGCCGCGGTCGGTGCTTTCCGCCGAGAAATAGCGTGCCCATACGAGTGACAGCAGCGTGCCGCCCGCGCCCATGCAGCAGCCGGCAACGGTGACCAGCGCCACGCGCCATTCGGGCAGGTACAGCGCGGCAATCAGCAGCGCACCACCTAGAAACGCCGGAAACGACGAAACGCCGTGCAGCGACTTCGCTACGATAGAGGGCACCTTGAACGAGCATACCAGGATAACGATATACGTGAGCAGCGACGCCATGGACTGCGCCAGCATGAATGCGAACGTGACTTCTTCGCCATGAAATTCGTGCGGAAAGAAGGGGAACACGCCGCCCCACAGCGAGCATGCGTTGATGACCAGGAACAATGCGTATCCCAAAATGGCAATATCGAAGCCAGGCGTGCGCAGTGCGCCTCGGATTGTGGCCATTTACACCACCAGCCCTACGTTCAGATACGCGCAATAGAACGAGAAGCGCGCGACGAAAACGCCGCCCAGCGCCAAAACGAGTGCGATGGTGGCGCATTTTCGATTCAGCAGGCGCCCTTGACGCTTCCAGAGCAACGTGAGGATAACCGCCGCTATGAGCAGGAGTGTTGACGCAGCAATGAGCAGGGGATATTGCGGGAAGACTTCGACCAGGGGCGTGGTAGAGCTGGTCAGTTCGTAGAAATAGCTGCTCTGGATAAGCTCGGAGACAAGGAACGCTGCCGTTGAGGTGCCTGCGCAGATGAGTGTTGTGAGCAGAATGGGCGCGTCGCAATCTTGATCGGCCATGGCAAGCGTGAACAGAAAGAGGAACGAGCCGCCCAGAAGTGCGCTCAGTATTTGGTTTATCTGCGTGAATGCAAGCGACCAGCTTGAGATGGTTTCAATGTTGTACGCGTTTGACGTGAACCAGATTTGCGCGATGCCCGCCACCATGGCAAGTGGAATGGCAATGCGCAGTTGGCGCACGCTCACGCGCTCGCTGAAGCCGGCTAGCCAGTAAATCCATGCCACGCCGGCAAATGCCACGGAAGCCGCAACTTCGTTGGAAAGCGGGGAGCGCCCAATGCCCGCAAGAACGTACAGGGCGTTTGCGGGTTTCCCCAGATGATTAGTGGATGCAATGAGTCCTATCAGGCAAAATGCCAGCGGAATGATAAGAAAATGGTGAAGGCGCTTGCGCGTTTCCTCTTCCTTTACATACACAACGCCGTAAAGGGTGAGCAGGATGAATGCCACCACTGCCGCTGGCGCGAACGTGGTGAACAGCGCTAGCGAAAACTGCTCGATGCCCTGAGCAATGCCAGATTCCATGGGCTACGCCTCCTTTTTCGTGGTGCTTTGGTGGCCATTGCGAAGGGGAATTTCGCTCAGAAGCTGCGCAGCCTTCGCTTCGTTCCCCTTCGCAATGCTGGAAGCGCTGTTTGAGGGGTTGCCCGCGAACCCGGATTCGGAGTCTTCTTCAGCAGGGGAAGTCTCGGTGCAGTTGCGGCAAAGTTCCTGATAATCGTGCGGTTCCACTGCCAGGGCGTCCACTTCGCGGAAGCGTGCGGCGCCGGTGTTGTCGCGTTCGATAACGCCGAACGCGGCGAAGAGTTTCGCGCCTGTTGTGGAGTTGCGGGGGTTGTTGCCCGCGCCGCCGCGCGCGCTGTTCCCTTCATCGGCGCTGCGGCTCGCAGTCCCTTCGCGCTGCTCTAGAAGGGGTAAAACGACAGGCAGATCGGCGGGTGCGAACTGCACCATGCGACCCTCGACGTCCAGCGCATGAGCGCAATCCGCGGCTTCCAGCGCATCTGCCAGCGCAAACGCAGCATTGCCAAAGCAGCGCAGCGTTTCGTAGAAGAAGTTTTCCTGCGAAAACGTGTAGAGCGGAATCACGCGCGCGCCGCCACCGTTCTGCTCGTATATCTGAGCGGTGTTCTTATTCTCCAGCGAGCAATAATGCAAGTTGAGTGTGGTTCCTCGCTTGATTTCTTCCAACATGAGCCGCAGCGCCAGCTCTTCGCTGCCCTCAATGGGAAGCGCGCCGGCATACCCATAATCGTAAAGCACTTCGTAGGGGTTCGCTTTGAGCTTGAGTCCGCGCGCCTTGAACGCTTTTTCGTGGTGCAACGGAAAGCATAGTTCCAGCAAGTTGATACCGAACGCGCCCGCGTTCTCCAGTTCGCGCAAAATATGCAGCATTTCATCGTGCGTGCCGGGCACAACGGGCATCTCTACCATAACAGTAGGAATAACGCTTACTGCCGCACGGATGCTATTCCACGTGCGCTGTTGGTTTTCGGGCGCATCATCAAGCTTGATGCTGAAGCGGATCTCATCAAGCCCCGCCGCCCGCAACTGGTCAAGAAGTTCGGGCGTCAGCTGATCGCCCGAGGTATACAGGCGCAAGTGGGCATTCGGGTTGTCGCGGCGCGCTTCCTTGAAAAACGTGCACGTCTCGCTGGCGAACAAGAGCGGTTCGCCGCCCGTGAGCGCTACATAATCAAGCCCGCCCATGCTTTTATTGAATGCGGAAAGTTCGCCGTGCCAATCTTTTTTATCGTTCTTATAAAGATGGTAGTCGCACTGATTTTCGTTGAAGCAAAACCAGCACGATCGGTGACATGCTAGCGAGAGAAATTCCGAAACGCTTTTCACGCCCGTGCGGCAGCGCGCGCAGGCGGGGGAGATGCTTCCATATGCAATGCTCTTGCTACCATTGCGCACGCGCGCCCCCGCTGCAACAAGTTGCTCGCGCAAAGCGGCAACGCGCGACGGGCTGTTTTCATCGCTTGAAACGGGAACGCCGAAGCTTGCCATGGTACGGCGAAACTGCGCGCGCTGTTGCACGAAATGACGTAAATACGTTGCGTACTCGTCGGCCAAGTCGCGCGAAATATCTGCGGCCGAAATCGGTCTCATGGCGTCCCTTCCCCCGGTTTTGCATCAATCAAAGTAAGCAGTACTTTATGCCGTGAGGCATCTTAAAGCAAAACGAAAAACATGCGAAGAACTTGCGCAGCGAAAACCGCAACATCCCTTTATCGTTGCGGCTGCCGAACATTATACGGCTTGCATGTGATGTTCTATCCTACTTTTTCTTGGTGTATGTTACCTTGTCATTTCGCTATCTACCAGGGGAAATCGAAATATCACATATTCTATGTGATGCAATTTCTTGCGCACGCTCGTAAAGTGCATGGCGTAAGAGAGAAGCTTTGCGCGGTGCGGTGCATCGCAAGAGGTCATCGTTTGGGGGCGCGGGGAAACGCGAGAAGCCCGCCGCACCAACCGCCGATGACGTTCGCTTGCAAACGATGCTTGCGAGCGTTAAAAGCGCCCAGCGTGCAAAGGCTCTTCCCGAAAAAAGAGAGATCAATGAAGGAGGGAAAATGGAATCGAACACGGGACTGAATGTTTCGCGCAGAACGCTGATCAAGGGCGCTTCTGCTGGCGCCGTCGGCGTTGCCCTGAGTGGCATGCTGCTCGATGACATGTTCGAAAAGGCCGAGCCGGCATTTGCCGCCGAGGCTAACCAGGAAACCGCAGAGGAAACCGTCGTTCAGAGCCACTGCTCTTGCAACTGCGCAAGCCGTTGTCCGCTGTGGATGCATGTGAAAGACGGTGAACTTCAGTGGATCCAGTCCGAAACGAAGGCGTGGGACAATGAAGAAACCAGCCGTCAGCGCGCATGCTTGCGTGGCCGTTCGGTACGCCGCTGGATCAACGATCCCGATCGCTTGAAGTACCCCATGAAGCGCGTGGGCAAGCGTGGCGAGGGCAAGTTCGAGCGCATCACCTGGGAAGAAGCCATTAAAACCATCAACGACAAACTGCAGTACACCTACAAGAACTTTGGCCCCGAGGCCGTGTACTGGACGCTGGGTTCCGGCGTTTACAGCTTGACCGGTCGTCCCGTTGGCCGCTGGCTGGCTTGCACGGGTGGCTACCTGGGATATTACGGTACGTACTCCGCAGCTCAGATGACTTTCATCGCTCCGTACATGTGGGGCGCCAAGGCTTCTTCGACCCCTGCCGCCATCAAAGACGCCGACCTGGTTATTTGCATGGGCTGGTCGCCTTCCGACTCCATGATGGGCTCCACGGGCGAAGCAAAGCACGGCTTTGAGTACCAGCACCGCACGAACACGAAGGCAAAGTACATCCACATTGACCCGCGCTTCAACGACACGCTGTGCAACACGAACGACGAGTGGCTGCCTATTCGTCCTGGCACCGATGCCGCCTTGGTTGCTGCTATCGCATACGTGCTGATCAAGGAAGGCAAAGTTGCACGCGACTTCTTGGACACTTACTGCGTTGGCTTCTCCGAAGACACCATGCCCGAGGCATACGCTGGCAAGAACATGTCTTATGAGTCTTACGTTTTGGGCCTGGGCTACGACAAGGTAGAGAAGACCCCTGAGTGGGCTGCTGCCATTACGCTGATTCCGGCCGAGCGCATCACGAAGCTGGCTCACGAGCTGGCAGAAGCCAAAGCTCCGTTTATTGGCCAGTACTACGGCATTCAGCGTCACTCCAACGGCGAGCTCGCATGCCTGGCCGTTTCCCTGCTTACGCTTTTGGTGGGCAAGCTGGGCCAGCCGGGTACTTCTTCGGGCTTGGATGTTGCCGCTTACAGCATTGGTCTTCCCTGGATTGGCGGCGACAACCCCTGCAAGTCCAAGATTTCAATCTTTACCTGGGCAGATGCAATTGATCACGGTCATGAGATGACTGCACTGCACGATGGCGTTCAAGGCACCGACAAGTTGTCCACCGACATCAAGTTCCTGGTTGAGTACGGCGGAAACTGCTTCACGAACCAGCACTCCGACGCAAACGTTGCGCACGACATTCTGGTTGACGAAACGAAGTGCGAGTTCATTTTGGTGTTTGAGACCCTAATGAACGACGCCGCGAAGTACGCCGACATTCTGCTTCCCGACATCATGCGCGCCGAACAGCGCGGCATTATCAACGATGGTTGGTCCGGCGATGTTGCTTCCGTTCACTTCGCAAGCCCCATTGACCCCACCACCATGGGCCAGAAGTTCGAGCGCCGCAGCTCTTTTGATGTGTGCGCCGATCTGTGCGCTGCCGCTGGTGCCGACATCAAGGAGAAGTACCTGGACGGCAAGGACCAAGACGGCTGGACCAAGCAGCTGTACGAAAGCGTTCAGAAGAAGGACCCGCGCCTGCCCGAAATCGAAGAGGGCTACAAGATGGGTGAGTTCCATTACCGCAACCCCGCTGGCTACACGCCCGCATACAAGGCATTCGTTGAAGACCCCGAGAAGAACAAACTCACCACTCCTTCCGGCAAGATCGAAATCTTCTCTGAGAAGCTGCAGAAGATGGCCGAAACGTGGCAGCTGGACGATCCGCGCGATGTGATTGCCCCCATTCCGCTGTATACCCCCGGTGTTGACAGCTACGAGGACTGCACCACCGAGATGCCGTTTACGCTGATCGGCTTCCACTACAAGGCCCGTACTCACTCGAGCTGGGGTAACGTTGAAGTTGTGAAGCAGGCTGCGCCGCAAGAAGTATGGATCAACACCATCGACGCCGAGAAGCTGGGTATCGAAAACGGCGAAACCGTAAGCGTGTTCAACGAGCATGGTGAAGTGCACATCCAGGCGAAGGTCACGCCGCGTATTATCCCGGGCTCTTTGGCCATTTCGCAGGGCGCATGGCGCGATGCCGACATGGACGGCGACCGCATTGACAAGGGCGGCTGCATTAACACGCTGACCAACATGCATCCTTCGCCTATTGCCAAGGGCAACCCGCAGCACTCCAACATTGCCGGCGTTCGCAAGATCAAGAAATAAGGGAGGTAGATCATGGCTGAATATGCATTCTATTTCGACGCCTCTCGCTGCACGGGCTGCAAGACCTGCGAGCTGGCATGCAAGGATTACCACGATTTGTCCGCCGACGTGGCATTCCGCAAGGTTTACGAGTACTGCGGCGGCGGCTTCACCGCAAATGCCGATGGCACGTACACTAACGATGTGTGGGGTTACTACACGTCTATGAACTGCAACCACTGCGAAAACCCTGCTTGCATGCAGGTGTGCCCCACGGGCGCTATGCATCGCGATGAGCGCGGCTTCGTTTCCGTTGACCACGACCGCTGCGTAGGCTGCAAGTATTGCGCCATGGCGTGCCCCTACAACGTGCCGTCGTTTGACGCCGTGCTGGGCCAGATGCGCAAGTGCGACGGTTGCTCGGCGCGCGTTGCCAAGGGCGAAAACCCCATTTGCGTGGATGCTTGCCCGCTGTACGCGCTTGATTTCGGCAAGGCCGACGAGATGGCGAAGAAGTACGGCGAAAGCGTTTGGTCTGCTCCCATGCCCGACCCGAGCTTTACCAACCCGACCACCATTATGAAGGGCTGCCCCACTTCGCGTGCCATGGGTTCGCAGGAAGGCAAACTCATGAACCCGAAGGAGGTCATGTAAATGTTGTTCGAAACTGCTGCGAGCGAGATTTCGCTGCTTATCTTCACCGTTTTGGTGCCGATGGGCGTTACTGCTATGGGTCTTTTGGGCCTGGTGCGCGCTTCGTTGGGTCTGTCCGACGAAGCCGCTAAGAAGTTCGACACCTTGTTGAGCATTCCGGCTGTTGTTACCATTGTGGGTCTGATTGCTTCGTTTACCCACTTGGGAAGCCCGTCTCATGTGTTCGGCATGGCTTCGGGCGTTGGTTCTTCGCCGCTGTCGAATGAGATTGTGGTTGCTGGCATTGCCATTCTGGTTGCCGTTGTGTACTGGATCTTTGCGCTGGCGAAGCACCCCGAGGCAGGCACGCACAAAGTGTTTGGCATTGTGCTTATCGTATTGGGCCTGATCTGCGCGCTGTTCACCGGTCTTGCCTACATGATGCCCACTATTGCTACGTGGAATTCTCCGCTGGGTGCGGTAAGCCAGGTGTGCGCGGCTCTGTTCGGTGGCGCTGTTCTGACCGCTCTGGTGCTGGCACTTGCTGGTGCTAAGGCCGACAAGCTGATTGGCGCTTGTGCGCTGGTTGGTGCGGCTGGTGTTGCTATCCTGGTGCTTGTCCAGGGCGGTATGGCTGGCGGCGTGGTTAACTCCGCAGGTCTGACGGTTGCTGCGGTAATGGGTCAGTACTGGATTGTTGCCGTGATTGCCATTGTGCTTGCTGCGGTTGCTGCGTTCCTGGTATTCAAGAACGCTGCCGTTGAAGGTGCTGTTCCGATGATGGCCGTTGCCACGGTTGCTGCGCTGGTTGCTCTGGTGCTTGTGCGCATCTGCTTCTACGGAATCTTCCTTTCCGTGGGTCTGTTCTAGAGTTTGCTTAACCCTCCTCTTGGCGAGAGCTCCCTTCGAACCTCCCTCTTCCCTTGGACCTGATTCGCTGTTTCGCTGCGCGTGATGCGCGACGTACGGTGCATGATGCGTAAGTGCAACACGCAAAAGGCCGCGAAGGCGAGCTCTCGCACCCCCTTATTATTTGCAATTTCCTCTCTTTCCACTTCCTTTTCTGAGATTGCCGCTCTACCTGGGGCGGCAATCTCGTCCTAGGGGTACAATAGGACGCAGTTATAACTGCGTTTGCGCATGCATCTGCGGTGTTTTGTGCCCCTGCTTTCTACCGAAAGGATCGACATGGCTGAATATTCCGAAAATGTGGCTCAGGCTGCTGCCGTTTTGGGAACGATTTTCTACCAAGACCCTGCTTCCGAAAAAGGAAAGACTGCGTTCTCCTGGCTTGCCGCCAACGGGGAAGACGCGTGGGAGTTTGGGCAGCCTGCTGCAAGCGAGGCGCTTGAGCTCATGAAAAATGCCTGGTTGCAGCAAGATGATCAAGCGATTCATGAAGAATATAACCGCCTGTTCATTGGTCCACATCGTCTTCCTGCGCCGCCGTGGGCATCTGTTTACACCGACCCCGAGGGCGTGATTTTCGGCAATGCAACGCTGGGTGTGCGTCAATGGATGCGCGATAATGCGGTGAAGCTCAGCTTGCCCGACAAAGAGCCGGAAGATCATTTCGGACTTATGCTCATGATGCTTTCGTGGTGCGTAACGAACGGCGTTGAGCGTGCGGCGCTTGATGAGCTTTTGGAGGAGCATTTGCTCACGTGGGCGCCGTATTTCCTGGAGCTGTTCGAACAGGGAACGCAGCATCCGCTGTATAAGGGTGCGGCGCGCCTTGCCGCCGCAACGCTTGCCGATTGGCAGGAGCGCTTTGAGCTGGAGCCGCCTGTCATCAATCTGCATCGTCGCGATTAGCGGGGCGGATGCCCGGCGCGGCTGATGGTAAAACTTATCCCGAAAACAGTGCGGGCTGTGTCTATGACGCAGCCCGTTTTCGTGCCCCTGAAAAAGTTATACTTGAAAGTATAATAATCCAAAGTATAACTTTTCGGCATTTGTGACCAACCTTACGAGAACGTGAGGCGCTTTCCTTCCCGTGCGCAATCGGTGAGATAGAAATTAATGATGTTCTGATAGGGAATGCCTGTGCGCACCGACTCGGCTTTGAAATAATCAATGACGTCCACGTTCAACTGAATGGTTACTTTTTCACGCGGCGCTTTCTTATAGGGATTAATCTGGGAATTTTCAAAGTCATATTCAGCTCTCATGCCTATACCTCCAATATGTCGATTCTTCCTTCTTTGTTGCTTTTCGTGCAGATATGATTCGGATTGATCGCCCCGATTGTCTTAAGCAGTGGCAAACGATAAGAACGTTTGCTTTAATGCTAACCCCTAAGATGATGAATCGGTCTTCGTTGTCCGAATGATCGGGGTCGCTGATAACGCGCGCAAAAACGTCATCAAATACCGTGGAAGCTTCTTCGAACGCGATTCCGTGCTTCTCAATATTGGTAGCATTTTTATTGGGGTCCCATTCGAACTGATAATAGTATACCGTCAATTACGATCTCATTTTTATTGCTCTTGTATGGCTATTATACATATATAGAATGTATTTAAGCAATAGTATGGTTAGGGAAAGCGCGGTTTCCGCTAATAAAATAATAGATTTCTACGGAAGAGCGGGAGTGGTGCTCTCCCAAAAAGACACAGCATTCGTAGGTTTATTAAGTAAAACCGCTCTCTGCGCATAGCATTCGGCATGTAGAAACGCAGTGCTTGTTGTCAAAAGGCCCTTCATTTCGGGCAAATCGACGATAATCGGTGGTCGGTAATTCGATAATCTTCCTATCGTTTTTAATGCAATGCTTTGACCTGGTATTATGATGCAGGGAAGAACCGATTCAATTGTATCGATTTCTTCGGGTGCAATAATTACGGCGCTCGGGGCGATTGGACCACCGAATATCGTCGATTTGTCCGAATTTGCACCCGTTTTTCCAACAACTGCTCTCTTTGGGTGGGCTTTTCGGTGCTTTGAACGCCTTGAATGCCGCGCTCATCTGCCCGGGGATTCAAGAACGCCTTCCGAGGAGATCCTTCGTCCCTGTTTCCGGAAAGGAATCTTCGAGCTTGGTGGGTGCGTTGCTCGTGTGCTGGTTCCGTCTGTCCAGGGAGGGCGTTGTGCGGCGGCATCGCATAGCCACATGTGGCTGCTTTCGCGGGGAGCGCGTGAGCATCTTCCGATGCGGCATGTTTTTGTCATGATACTGATGCCGAAAAGACACGCTCGTGACGCGTTCGCGCCGCACAACGGCGTACAATGAAAAAGAGCTTGAAGTTGCAGCGTACGCGCGACGCGCGAAACGCAGCGCAACAAGCGGATATTTCATAACTACGCGCACCACGAAGAAAGGACAGGCCATGAGCATTTTTGATTCTGATATTCTTGACAGCGCTAATAATCTTTTGAATAAGGGCGCTAATAAAGTAACAAGCGCTATTGATTCGGCATCCAATAAGATGAAACTGACTGAACAGCAGCGTAAGCGCACTGAAGCCTGCGCCGCCTTGGGCGCTGCCCTTTACGCAGGTGAGAAGGATACTGCCGAACTTCGCGCGAAATATGAAGAGCTGTTCGCTGCGGTGGATCAGATTGATGGCGCGATTGCGGATATTGAAGCGCAGATTGCTGCCGCTGAAGAGCAGAAAGCTGCGGCTGCCCGTGCTGCTGCGGGTACGCGCGTGTGCGAGAATTGCGGTGCAACGGTAGCGGACGACGCTCTGTTCTGCGGAAACTGCGGTACGAAGCTTCCCGAAGTTGCGCCCGAGCCCGATTCGGTTGATGCGCCCGCGGTGGAGCTCGTGTGTCCCTCGTGCTCGACCTCGGTCCCCGAGGATGCTGATTTCTGCCCCGCATGCGGCACGAAGCTCTAAGCTTCGCGTTGCGGCAAGCGCGATTTTTTGCGGCGGATTTAAACACCTATGAGCGAAGTAAACGATTCGAATAACGTAAACATGAGCCCGACCAGCGCTTCTGCTGGTCGGGCTTCGTGTGCGCTGGATGCGGCAACACCAGGTGGCAAAGGCGATGCTGGTGGCGCAAGCGTTGTGACCGGCGCGGCAGGGGGTTCCGGTGCCGTTGCCGCTAACGTGCGCGACCCTCAATCCGCCCCCAAGAAAACGCTTTTCCAGGCAATCAAATACCTGATGGTGGGTGGCAGCTCCGCTGTTATCGAGCTCGTGCTGTTTCAGCTGCTCAGCGCTGTCTTCGCCATTCCCTTAGCAGCGGCCAACGTTACGGCTGTTGTTGTTTCCACGGTGTTCAACTTCCTGGTGAATCGCAACGTCACGTTTAAAAGTACGTCGAACCCGCTGCGCAGCTTGGTGCTGTACCTGGTGCTGTTCGCGTTCAATATGACGTTTAGCACGATGTGCATTTCTCTTCTGGCGGCGCAGGGCGTATATCCGCTGGCGGCGAAAGTGTTTACCATGGCATGCATTGTGCTGTGGAACTTCGTTTTATATAAGAAGATTATTTTCAAATAGAAAGGGCTTGGTATAGGCGCCCCTATGAACACTCCCCGAAACTCCTTTTTGCCCACATCGGCTGAAGAGATGCGTGAACGCGGCTGGGATCAGGTCGATTTCGCGTATGTTTGCGGCGACGCGTACGTGGATCATCCGTCGTTTGGTGCGGCCATTATCACGCGCATGCTGGAAGCGAACGGCTACAAGGTGGGCGTGATTTCGCAGCCCGATTGGAAGAACCCGGAGAGCATTGCGGTGTTCGGGCGGCCTCGTTTGGGGTTCATGGTTTCGGCGGGCAACATGGATTCCCTGGTGAATCACTATACCGTCGCGCGCAAACATCGCAGTTCAGACGCATATTCTCCTGGTGGGAAAATGGGGTTGCGACCCGACCGCGCGACTATTGTGTATTGCGGGCTTATTCGTCAAACGTTTAAGGATGCGCCTATCATCATTGGCGGCATTGAGGCAAGCCTTCGCCGCTTGGCCCATTACGATTACTGGTCGGATGGCCTGCGCCGCTCCATTTTGCTTGATTCCGGCGCCGATCTTTTGTGCTACGGCATGGGGGAGCGCTCGGTGGTGGAAGTTGCCGATGCGTTGGCATCGGGGCTCGACATTTCCGATATCACGTTCATTGATGGCACGGTGTATCGCACGCGCAACCTTGACGCCGTGTATGATTACGAGCTTTTGCCCAGCTGGGATGAAATTGGCGCGAACAAGCGCACGTTTGCGCAAAGCTTTTTGGCGCAGTATCGTGCAAGCGACCCCTTCACGGGAAAACGCCTGGTAGAGTCGTATTCAGCGCACATGCACGTTGTGCAGAATCCGCCTGCCAAGCCGCTTTCGACTGAAGAGCTGGATGCGGTGTATGCGTTGCCGTATGCGCGCGCGTGGCACCCGCGCTACAATGCGGAAGGCGGTATCCCCGGCTTCTCGGAAGTGAAGTTCTCCCTGACTAGCAGCAGGGGCTGCTTCGGCGAGTGCGCTTTTTGCGCGCTCACGTTCCATCAGGGGCGCATTGTGCAGGCGCGCAGTCATGCCTCGCTGCTCGAAGAAGCGCAAGAAATCATCGATGACCCCGATTTCAAGGGCTACATCCACGATGTGGGCGGTCCCACCGCGAACTTTCGCGCACCCGCGTGCCGCAAGCAGATGCAGCGCGGTGCCTGCACCGATAAGCGCTGCCTTACGCCCACCGTATGCAAGGCGTGCAAACCGACCCATGTCGACTATCTAAAGCTTTTGCGCAAGCTGCGCGCGCTGCCCGGCGTGAAGAAGGTTTTCGTGCGCAGCGGCATTCGCTTTGATTACCTTATGGCGGACCCAAATCATCAGGAATTCATGGATGAGCTGGTAAAATACCACGTAAGCGGTCAGCTTAAAGTGGCGCCTGAGCATATCAGCGACGCGGTTTTGGCGTATATGGGCAAGCCGCGCAACTTCATCTATCAGCGTTTTTGCAAGGAGTACGAGCAGGCGAACGAGCGCGCGGGCATGAAGCAGTTCTTGGTGCCGTATCTGATGAGCTCGCACCCGGGATCGGGTCTTGACGAGGCTATTCAGCTGGCGGAATACGTGCGTGACATGGGTTACAACCCTGAGCAAGTGCAGGATTTCTACCCCACGCCTGGCTCGTTGGCAACCTGCATGTATTACACAGGCATCGACCCGCTGACCATGGAGCCGGTGTACGTGCCCACGTCGTCGCACGAAAAGGCGCTCCAACGTGCGCTCATCCAGTACCGCAACCCGAAAAACTACGATTTAGTGGTGGAGGCGCTTACGAAGGCTGGTCGCCTGGATTTGATCGGGTTCGATAAAAAATGCCTGGTGAAGCCGCGAAATATGAGCGGAAGGACGGCTGATGAGGGTCGCCGTGGCAAGGCAAGCGGCAAAGCGGTTGGAAAGCTTGCCGGCGCGGGTGGCCAGGGTCACGGCGGGAAGGCTGGTGCTGGCGCCGGCAAAGGCGGCAAGCGCGGGAAAGGCGGCAAGAGCAACGGCGCCGGCAGCGCAGCCAGCAACGCGGCTGGCAAGCCCGCCGGCAAGGTCGGCAAGGGCGGCGGTGCGGCGCGCAACGGCAAGCCCGGGAGCCGCCCAACCAGTGGACAGGGCGCCGGCAAAGGCACTGGCGCGCGCGGCAAAGCTTCGGGAACATTCGTAAGAGACAAGGAGCACGGCAATGCATCAAGTGGCAAACGTTACGGCGACAGAAGCGCTCGAAAAGCTCAAGGCGGGAAACGAACTGTTCGTTAAAGGTGAGTCTGACCAGGGCGATGTTTCTCATGCAGCTCGATTATACTCATCCACGCATGGCCAGGCGCCGTACGCCATTGTGGTGACTTGCTCTGATTCGCGCATTGTGCCCGATGCCGTTTTCTCGGCGGGCATTGGCGATTTGTTCGTCATCCGCGTTGCGGGAAACGTGATTGACGCCCATCAACTGGGAAGCATCGAATACGCGTGCAAGCACCTGGGCACGCAGCTTGTTGTGGTCATGGGACACGATCATTGCGGCGCGGTTGAGGCGGCGCTGCACGATGACCCCAACGATGACCCGGAAGGATTCATTGAGTACATATTGGACGAGGTCAAACGCGCAATTGGCGAAGAGACCGACCCGCTTCGTGCTTCGGAGCTGAACGTGCTCTATGCGGTTTCGCACATCAAAGACGTGCTTGGTGTCACCGTGATAGGCGCCATGTATTGTCTGGCCACGGGGGAAGTTACCTTCCTGTAAGGCTTGCGCTTGCAGCGTGAGCGTTGAAGCGCCGACGTTGCAGCGGCGCCGTGCGGAGGCATGGAAAGCGTCGGTGGCATCGATATACGAAGGCGTACTGCGTTGAAGGCACAACAAAGGGGCAGGTCGTCCAAATGGACCGAACCTGCCCCTTTCCGTATTTCGCTCTGATGCGATTCGCAGCTACGCCAACAGTTCGCGTGCGGCTTCTTTCAGTGCGCTCAACAGCTCAGCCGCTTGATCAGCGCTTTCTCCCTTGACGAACACGTATGCTTTGACTTTCGGCTCGGTGCCGCTGGGGCGCACGATAATCTTGTGGCCGTCTTCAAGCTGGAATTCAAGCACGTTTGCGCTGGGCAGTTTCTGCAGCGCGCTTGTGCCGGCGCCACCATGGACAGGCATGTCAACGGCTGTTGCAAAGTCCACCATATTCAGCACATGCAGGCCGCCCACTTCCGCGGGAGGCAGAATCCGCAAGCCGTCCATCAGGTGTTTCATGGTTTCCGCACCCGCAGCGCCGGGGAATGTTACGCTGATGGTGCTGTTTTCCCACCAGCCATAACGCTCGTACAGCGCATGCATGGCCTGCACCAGGTCGCGGCCTTGCGCCTTGTGCCACGCCGCCATTTGCACCACTATCATGCTGGTCACAATGGCGTCCTTGTCGCGTACATGCGTGCCGGCCAGATAGCCGTAGCTTTCCTCGAAGCCCAGCAGGAAGCGATCTTCTTCGCCGGCGGCTTCCAACAGCCCGATTTGCTCGCCAATGTACTTGAAGCCCGTTAGCACGCGGCGCATCTCAAAGCCGCGGTCCTGTGCCATCAAGTCGCACATGACGCTTGACACAATGGTGCTCACGCATACCTTTTCGCGCAGGTCGCACCCGCGCTCCTGCGCTTTTGTGCATTCGTAGTCCACCAGCAGCGCGCCCAGCTCGTTGCCGGTGAGCAGCACGTATTCGCCGTTATGCAACACCGCAATGCCTGTGCGGTCGGCGTCGGGGTCGGTTGCCAGCAGCAAATCGGGGTGCACTTGCTGGCACAGCGCCAATCCGTATTCCAGCGCCTCGCGAATTTCCGGATTCGGGAAGGGGCAGGTGGGAAAGTCTCCGTCGGGCTGCGCTTGCTCGGGCACAACGGTCACGTTTTTCATGCCGATGCGCTCGAAGATGCGGTTCACGCATTCCAGGCCTGTGCCGTTGAGCGGCGTATATACCACAGAAAGATCAGCCAGTACTTCGGGCGCTTCCAAGGATTGCGTTGCCACGGCGTCGATGAAACGGTCGAGCACGCCTTCGTCGGTGTAGGTGGCCAGGCCGCGTTCGAGTGCTTCGTCAAACGGCATGCAGTTTACGTCGTCGAAGATGTCCACGTTGTTGATAGCCGCCTGAATATCGTGCGCAGCCTGTGTGGTTATCTGGCAGCCGTCGGGGCCGTATGCTTTGTAGCCGTTGTACTCGGCGGGGTTGTGGCTGGCGGTCATGCAAATACCCGCGCTGCAGTGCAAATTGCGCACTGCCCAGCTGAGCGCCGGCGTGGGCTCAATGCGCTCGTACAGGTACGACTTCACGCCATTTGCCGCTAAAACGCCTGCTGCCACCTGGCAAAACTCCAGGCCGCCGTGACGTGAATCGCGCGCAATGGCAACGGTGGGATATTCGAAATGCGCGTTCAGGTAATTCGCCAGGCCCTGCGTTGCCTTGCCTACTGTGTGGATGTTCATGCGGTTCGCGCCCGCTCCTAGAATGCCACGTAGGCCGGCAGTCCCGAATTCCAGGTCCTGGAAAAATGCATCGTTGCAGGCGGTTTCGTTGGTTGCCAGAGCGGCAAGCTCTTCTTGGTAGCGCGCATCGGCGCGCTCGATCCAGCGTTTGAGGTTAGCGGAGATGGTATCGGAAAGCATGCGCTGCTCCTTCTTTTGCAGTTCAATTCGCGATTTGAATAATGTCATTATAGGGGTGTCGGGGGCTTTTCGTTTTGCGATGATGGTAGAATTACGTTTTATCAAGAATACGTCAACAAGAGAGAGAAGAAGGGCAGCCTCCATGGCAGAGGTCAACATCGCCGCGGTGCTCATTGCGAATTTAATGGCAATGACCATGCTGTTCATTATTCTCATGAATCGTCATTGGCGTCTTGATCGGCGCGTGCGCGAAAGCGATGCGTTGTATGCCCTGGTTGTGCTTTCTTTTATCTCTTGTGTGATCGATTGCGTGAGCAACTTGGTTGCCGGTCGCCCGGGCGTGTTGTGCTGCGTAGTGGGGTACGCTACGAATACCTGGCTTTATGCCATGAATGTGGTGTTTGGACCGTTGTGGGTGTATTTTTTGGCGGCGCATTTGGATGTGAAGCTTCCGCGATGGAGCAAGATTGCTTGCGGTGTGATAGTTGCGGTGGCGGCAGCGTTTTTGATTGTCAACCTTGCGATTCCCGTGGTCTTTTCTTTTGATGTGACGGGTGTGTACAAGCGAGGCCTGATTTATTGGTTCTACTTGGCAATTGCCGTGGTGTTCCTTGTTGTCAGCTTGGTGGTTTATTTCTATGCGCACGCGACGGGCGGCGTGCTGAAGACGTTTCCTTTGTGGGTGTTTTTGGTGCCGGCCATCTTTGGCATTGCGTTGCAGGGGACGATTTACGGTATCTCGACCATTTGGCCTTTTATCGCAATTGCGTGTTGCGGTGTGGTGACCAGTCTGCAAAGCGAGTTGATTTCGCGCGACAAGTTGACTGGTTTGTACAATCGGTTTTACCTGGACAGCATTGCTAACGCGCCTGTGCGCGCGGGTGTTTTGAGTGCGCGCAAGCCGGAGCTGCTTACCATTTTGTGGCTGGATTTGAACGATTTCAAAGCGATAAACGATAAGTACGGTCATGCGGTGGGCGATAAAACGCTGGTTGCTGTGGGTGCCGCTTTGTCCGAGGTCGTGGGGCCGTTGGGCGCGGTTGTCCGGTATTCGGGCGATGAATTCGTGGTTTTGCTGAACACGCAGGATGATATGCAGGTCGATGCATGCGTGAGTGATATTGGGACCGCGCTTGCGGGTATCTCGCTTGAGGAAGCCAAGGGGATGCCTGTTTCGGCATCGATTGGACGGCTTTCTTTTGACCCGGCTACTATGCCCATGGACGAGGCTCTTAACTGCGTTGATCTGCTTATGTACGAGAATAAACGCGCCTATCACGCTGCGGGAACAGATCGTGATCGGCGATCTCGGAGTGCGGCGCGGGACTCGGCGGACAGGGTAGGATAGCTGCGGTTCTTGTCATTAGTGGTTGAGCGGGGTCAAACGCCCTTTCGCGTTTGCGAGGCGTCCCGGGGTATCCCTTGCTGCTCATGGGCCTCTCGATTTTCCGACAGCAAGGGTTTGTCGAGGCGCCGTATTGCATCGCGCTCGTGCTAAAGCGATGCCTTGTTGGAAAAAGCCCTTCAGATTCGGGCTAATCGACGATAATCGGTGGTTTGGCCGCTGGGCGAGGGCGGTTTTTTGTTTGTTTGGGGGCTTTGCGGAGCGGCCGCAAAGTTTTCAAGTAACATTTTCCCAGTTCATAGCGTTGCGTAAATATCAATAGATGTCCTATCGCTGACACTGCGTTTTTTCAACCACCGACTATCGTCGATTAGCCTGAATTAACCCTCGGTTTTTCAACAAGAGGTCCGATTTGCTTGTAACGTCGCGTGCTTTGATGTGAAAAAGTGACGGGGACTTTTTCACATCCGTGCCTCTCGCCCGCTTTTGGACGTAATTGCTACGTGCTGGGGCAATTTGACGGCGATTCAGCATGTTGCGCGGTATGTCCGCGAGCTACTCGTTGATTTCGTTGGGATAATTTGGCAACAAGTCTTTCTGTTTACGGGCGCGAAACGAAATATTACTATGATACGAATGAATTTTTGCGACTATTCGTTTGGGTTTTGCGCCTGGGCATTGGTATTGATTTGCGCATTGGTTTGCGTGACGGCTTGCTGCGTTTTGCACTGATGAGCGCGTTTCATATGAGTAGCGTTGACTGCGATGGTCAGCGTGCCGGTGCGCCAGCTGACCTGCATTAATGGAAAGAGGTAACTATGACGCGCGTGGGCATTTTGGGATACGGAAACTTGGGAAAAGGCGTTGAACTGGCTATTCGCCAAAACGACGATATGGAGCTTGTGGGCGTGTTCACACGCCGCGATCCCGCGACGGTGACCATTGCTACGCCAGATGTGCCGGTGCGTTCTGCAAGCGAGCTCGATGAAGGCGCCGCGACAGACGTTGACGTGCTGATCATCTGCGGCGGCAGCGCGACCGATCTGCCCAAGCAAACGCCGAAATACGCTGCGAAGTACAACGTTGTTGACAGCTTTGATACGCACGCGCATATCCCCGAGCATTTCGCCAACGTGGACGCTGCTGCAAAAGCTGCAGGTAAAACGGCACTTATCTCGTGCGGATGGGACCCGGGTCTGTTCTCGTTGAACCGCTTGTACGCGAACTGCATTCTGCCCCAGGGAAACGACTACACGTTCTGGGGCCGCGGCGTGAGCCAGGGCCACTCCGATGCGCTGCGTCGTATTCCCGGCGTGGCCGATGCGAAGCAGTACACGAATCCGGTCCCCGAGGCGCTTGAGGCCGTCCGTGCGGGCGAAAACCCCGAACTGACTACGCGCGAGAAGCATACGCGTGAGTGCTGGGTTGTCCTTGAGGAAGGTGCTGACCCTGCGGCGGTCACAGAGGCAATTGTGAACATGCCCGATTACTTCGACGAATACGACGTTGATGTGAACTTCATCTCGCAAGAAGAGCTCGACCGCGACCACGCGGGTCTGCCTCATGGTGGTTTTGTCGTTCGCTCGGGTCAAACGGCGGGCGGTAAGAACTGCACCATCGAATACTCCCTGAAGCTTGAGTCGAACCCCGAATTCACGGCATGCGTGCTGGTTGCGTATGCGCGCGCGGTGGTCCGTCTGGCGGCCGAAGGAAGCACAGGTTGCAAGACCGTTTTTGATATTGCGCCGGCGTACCTCTCTGCATCTGATGGTGCCGATTTGCGTGCTCATCTGCTGTAATTGCACGTAAAATACAACAAAACACGGTAAAAACGTGGGAAAAAGACGGTAAAATAGCGAAGGTGTGCGCGCGGCGTTGAAAAGTGCTGCGTGAATGCTTGCGATGAAAGCGGATGCGGCGGCTGCGCTTAGGGGCAGCGTGCGTTAGCCAAGTGCATTCGAGACAACTGCCGCAGCGACGGGAAGCGTGCCTGTGGCATTGAGCCGAGCCCGCACGACGGTGGTAAACATGGCGACGGCAACAAAAAAGCGAAAGGCATAGGAAACGGAGGTGCAGGAATTGGAAGCAGCAAAGCAGGCAGAGAACGCCTCTTTGGAGCAGGCAGTGCCCATGGCGGAGGTCGGCGCAACGGAAGCGTGCGCAGCTGCGGCGAGCGCAGATGCCCCTGCAACAACGGATGCTTCTCCGGAAAAGGACGAGCGCATCTTCACGCATGACGCCTGCCCTTACTTCCCTTGCCATCAGCTGCCCAGCGACATAACATTCAATTGCGTTTTTTGCTACTGCCCGTTATACGCATTGGGGCCTGATTGTGGCGGCGCGTTCCGCTACAATGAGAAAGGGTACAAAGACTGCACGTATTGTACCGTTATGCACGAAGGTTCGCGCGGCTTCGACCGCGTGCAGGAACTGTTTCCGAAATTAGCGGAGCTTGCTCGGAGGACGAGCTAGGGCACCGCTCATCCACTCATAACGAAAGGCTGGCGCGATTCATGCTTCGAATTTTCGAAAACATGGCACGAACGAATCCGCGTCAGCTTTGTTTTACCGCGATGGACGCAGCGGGTCACGAGACGCGGTACAGCTATCATCGTGCGCGCTTGCACGGAGCCGCCTTGGCGCAATGCTTGCGCTCGGCAGGTGTGGCGCGCGGCCATTATGTGGCGGTCGAGCTGCCCAACGGTGAAGCGTGGCCGTTGTTGCTGCTTGCGGCGGCGTACGGCAATTTTGCCCTGATAGGCATGGATCCGCACTTGACGCCCGCCGAGCGTGCGGCGCGTTATGTCGAAATCGAATCGATTCCCAACACGACCATTTCGTGTTTCATTGACCAGGAAAACATCGAAGATCTTATTCAGCATGCGCGCTTGATCATCGATGGGGAAGCACCTGGCGTTCAAGCAGGCTTTTCTTCCGATGCTGGTAGTTCCGAGAACGATTATTTGCGCGGAAAAGTCGTGCGCGCAGGTGCGCGCAGTGCGGCGGGAAACGTTGATGCCGAAATGGCGCGCGGCTGGTTGTCCAATTCTGGCACGAACCGGCGCAATGGCGTGCGCGCCTCTTTCTCAAGCGGCCCTATTCAGGGATCATATGCGGAAGCGGGACGCTTGGGACGCGACGCAACGAAGCTTCCGCCTTCGCAGTTGCGCCGCTATTCTTCCGATTCGGAAGAAGCGGTGGTGCATTTCGCCGATCACTCCGCGCATCTTTTCGATGATACGAAGCCGGCGGTCGTTCTGTTTACGGCGGGTGTTTCGGGCAAGAGCAAGCCAGTGTGCCTGAGCTGGAAAAACGTAACGGAAGCGGCAAAATCCCTGAACAGCGTGATGTGCAAGCAAGGGCGCGGCGTTTGGCAGGCCGTGCTGCCGTTTTATCGCGTTATGGGCTTGCAGGTGATCGTGCGCAGCATTTGCAATCGTTCCGCCTTCGCCGTGTACGAGTGCTTCCAGCCCGATACGCTGCTGCGCGATGTTGATCGGCTGGGCGCGACGCACATCGCGGTTGACGATGCCATGCTGGCTGAGCTGCTGATGTGCGAGAACCAAGCGGCGCTGCGGCGGTATAGCTGCCTGCTTCTAGGCGGGTCGGCGCTTGACCACAGCGTGATGTCAGCGTGCGCAAAGCGGCGCATCTGTGTATATGCGGGGTATGGTATTACCGAAACCGCAGGTCATATTGCTATTGGACCGATTGACGGCACGTTTGATGGCTCGCTTCGCTTGCTGCCTGGTTACGAGGTGCGTATCGAACAAGCGGCGCCAAGCGGATTTGGGCGTTTGCTGGTGAAGGGCGCCAGCGTGTGCGACCGATATCTGGGCATGCGCGGCTCCATTACGGTGAACGGTTTTTTGCCTACGGGCGACACCGCGAAATGCCACGCCGACCGCATTACTGTGCGGGGGCGCACCGATACCATGTTCTTGTGTGGCGGAAACAACGTTTTCCCTGATGAAATCAAAGAATTGCTGCTTGCCGAAAAAGGCGTGTCCGATGCGTACGTTTTCGGTGCGCCGCATGCCGCATTGGGTCAATGTCCCGTGGCATTTGTGGAGCGCAACGATCGGGGGCAGCAGGGCAGGCCGTCGAACAGGGATTTTGCCGTGCGCCTTCGCTTGAATTTAGCAACGCAGCTCTCGACGTACAGCATTCCGCGGCACGTTTTTGCGCTGGATTCGTTTCCGCGCACGAGTGCGGGACGTGTGGATGAAACGCTGCTTGAGCGATGCTGCAGCGAACGTTTGGAAGTGGCGAAGGTGAAGCTGCATCATGTTGCCGTGCCGCTTGCAAGCGCAGCGAAAATTGGCGGGAAGGAGTGCAAGCAGCGCGAGTCGCTTTTGGTTGAGATTGTGGATTACGCGGGGCGCACGGGCATTGGCGAGTGCGTGGCGTTTTCCAGCGATGATTCTGGTTTTGAAACGCTGAAGGATGCCGAGGAGTATCTGGCGAATGTGCTGGCGCCGCACGTTGTTGGCCAGGCGTTTTTGCACCCGGGCGAAGTTTTTCCCTGCCTTATGGAATGCTCCGATGCCCAGCGACACGTGCGTTCTGTTGGTGCGCTGGAGCCGGCGTTTTGGGACTTGTATGGCAAGGTGTCAGGCTTGGCGTTTTGGCAGTTGATTGGCGGCAGGCCTTCCAGCGCCGATGGCTCGCAATGTCGCGTGCGTGCGGCTGCTGTGGTGGGTTTGGTGGATGCGCACGACACGGTAGAGCAGGTGTGGCGCTGCGTTGAGGCGGGCTATAGCTGCGTGACGCTTGATGTTTGCCCGGGCATGACGTATCAGCGCGTGCGCGCTGTGCGGCAGGTTTTCTCGGATTTGATGATAACGCTTGATGCGCATCGTAGTTTTACGGAAGAAACCGCAGATGAGCTGCGTGCTTTGGATGAGTTCAACATTTCTTGGATTGAAGAGCCGCTTGCGTTTGCGGGGGATGTTCCCGCGGTGGCCTCGCGCTTTATGGGTGGCGCGCGGGCGAATGATCGGCAGTCTTTAGTGCGCCGTCACTTGGCGCAGCTGTCTCGCTTCCAACAGACGCTGCATACGCCGATTTGCCTGGACGAAACGGTCCCAACGCTGCAAGAGGCTTATCTTGCGTTGGAATATCCCAATTTGCGGTATGTAGTTGCGCGCGTGGGCGAGTTCGGCGGCGTGCGGCCAACGCTTGACTTTGTTCGGCAAGCTCATATCCGCGGGGTGCATATTTGGGTTGGCGGCATGTTTGACCTGGGTATTTCGCGAAAAATGCACGCTGCGCTGCAAACGCTTCCCACGGTGGAAGATGCGGGAAACACCGGTTCGGTGCTGCGACAGTTCGTGAGCGACATTGCGAATCCCGCTCACACGGTGGAGCGCGGGCTGGTCACGCTGAACAAGGCCCAGGCGCCCAGCGGTTTTGGATGCGCTCTTGACCGAGCGGCGCTGGAGCGCTATCTGATACGCAGCATTGTTGTGGAGTAGCGATGCCCGCAGGGCGGGTGTGCCCGTCCGGCGCGGCGGGTGGCGGGCGGATGTGGAGCGGTCGTGCCGCCCGGCGCGTACAGCCCGGTGCGGCCTTCTACCCAATGGTTCTTTCGCCAAGCGTCATTTCAATGCGACCATGCAGCAGCGTTATGTATCGTTTAGCCAGTTCAGAGAGTACTTTCTCATCGTGCGTTATGTAGCCAACGCGCATGATGCATTCCTCCTCAAGGGGAATTGCCACAATATCCGATGACATTTCGTCGGATAAAACGCCCGTGGACAGCGTGTAACCGTTGCCGAAGGTGAGCAGCGTGGTGAGCGTGCCGCGGTCGGAATACGTGATGTTTCGCGTGTGGGGCAGGTAGCCGAATGGCTCTTCGGAATAATGGAACGAGTTCGTAAGACCCTGCTCAAACGAGTAACGCGGGTAGTCTTCAAGATCGACCAAGGAAACGCTTTCGCGCGCCGCCAGCGGATGATGGCTTCCCACGAACACGTGCGCACGAGCGACAAACAGCGGTGTAAACGTCAGATGCGCTTCATCAAATGTACTGATTAGAACCTTCTCGTTTGCGGCGGAAAGGTACAAGATGCCAATGTCGGCTTTAAAGTTGCGCACGTCATCGATAATCTCGCCGGTACGCGTTTCGCGCAGCGTGAAGTCGTAGGCACCGCCTTGATATTCGTTGGTCAGGCTCACGAACGCCTGGACGCAAAACGCGTAATGCTGGGTGCTAATGGCCAGACGCGCGCGCTCTTCCGAGCGGGTGGCGTAGCGGTTT
Organism: uncultured Eggerthellaceae bacterium; assembly: GCA_934648845.1. Classification (GTDB taxonomy): domain Bacteria; phylum Actinomycetota; class Coriobacteriia; order Coriobacteriales; family Eggerthellaceae; genus CAKUOV01. The sequence goes on along the minus strand of CAKUFS010000002.1, from coordinate 21,949 downwards.
TCAAGCAGCTCGGCCTGCTCGATTACTTGGCGCGCGTAACCAAGCAGCTCGGTGCCATCGTTGGTGAGCTTCAGACCGCGATTCGAGCGCAAAAAAATCTGAATGCCCAGCTCTTCTTCAAGCTCCTTGATAGAAATGGAAAGCGTCGATTGGGAGACGAATAGGCGCGCAGCGGCGGCGTTGAACGAACCTTGTTGCGCTACTGCCATAAGGTAGCGAAGTTGTTGGAGGGTCATGCGGTTCCTTTCGTTGGCATTCCTGGGCGCGCGCGGTGGCTGGTGCTTTGCACTGCATTCACGGCGCGGGTTGCAGGTGTTGCCTGCGGGTTTGTGGTGCGACCGTTTCTGCGTTATGTATTCTATTTGGTATCAAGCTGGCGAAGGGCTTGGTCATTGATTTTTACAATATCTACGTCTTGTATGACGCTTGTTCACGGAGAAAAATGAGCGCATTCTGCATTTTTCTTAAAAATGACTAGACAAAGCGTTTTATGCAAATAAACTGCATATTACAAACTAATTATGCAATATTGAATGTATTTTGCTATGACAAACGTATTTATCGACGGCAGCGCCGGCACCACGGGTTTGCGCATCCACGATCGCCTTGCGCAGCGGCCTGATATCACACTGCTTGCGCTGCCCGATGACCAGCGCAAAGATAGTGCCAAGCGCAAGGAAATGCTCAACGCGGCCGATATCGCGTTCCTATGCTTGCCCGATGCTGCGGCAATCGAAGCGGCAACGTTAGTGGAAAACTCGGACACGGTGATTATCGACACCTCCACGGCGCATCGCGTTGATCCAGGCTGGACTTATGGCTTCCCTGAGATTTTACCTGATGACCAGGCTGTCTCAACGGCAAAACGCATTGCCAACCCGGGATGTCATGCAAGCGGCTTCATCGCGCTTGTTGCGCCTTTGGTGCGCGGTGGCATTTTAGATCCCGCAGCGCAGCTGACGTGTTTTTCGCTTACGGGATATTCCGGCGGCGGAAAATCCATGATTGCGCAGTATGAAAACGCAGCGAACCAAGACGAGCTGCTTGCGGCTCCGCGTGTTTACGGCTTGAGCCAGCAGCACAAACATCTTTCCGAAATGGTGAAAATGTGCGATTTAGGGCAGGCGCCTATTTTCTGCCCGACGGTCGCCCCGTATTATGCGGGCATGGAGGTATGCGTGCCGGTTTTTGCTTCGCAAGTGGCGGGCGACAAAGCGGCTATCGAACAGGCGTATGAGCAGTTTTATGCGAGCGACACGCGCGGGGTGGTGCATTTTGCGCCTGAATCGGAAGCCGCCGAAGGGGGATTCCTGTCTGCTGCCGCGTTCGCGGGACGCGACGATATGCAGGTAAGCGTGTGCGGTACCGATGAGCGTTTGCTGCTGGTGGCGCGCTTCGATAACCTGGGCAAAGGCTCGTCGGGCGCTGCTATCCAGAACATGAATTTGGTTTTAGGCGTTGACCCTACGCTTGGCTTGAATGTGTGAGCCTGAACCATCGCTTTATTTTGATTGCGCGGTTGGGCGCGTGAGTAGCGTAAGTGACGAGGGTAATCGATCGGAAGTTTCTGCGAAAACGGAAAGGATTGATATGAAATTAATTGAAGGTGGTGTTTGCGCTCCGGCGGGATTTACCGCCAATGGCGTGCATTGCGGCTTCCGCATGAATCGCTCCAAGCGTGATTTGTCGCTTATTGCAAGCGAAGTGCGCTGCGCGGCTGCGGCAACGTACACCACGAATAAAGTGAAAGGTGCACCGCTTGAAGTGACGCGCGCCCATTTGGCGGACGGCCATGCGCAAGTCATTATTTGCAACAGCGGCAATGCGAATACGTGCAACGCGAACGGCGCGGAGATCGCTGAGCAAACAAGCCAGCTTCTTGCCAGCGAAATGGGCATTTCCCCTGATGACGTTGTTGTTGGTTCCACGGGTGTTATCGGGCAGCCCATGAGCCTTGATCCGTTCAAAGCGGGCATTCCACAACTTGTATCCGGTTTGAGCGCACAAGGTGCAAGCGCCGCCGCGGAAGGCATTATGACAACCGACACGGTGGAGAAAAAAGTCGCGGTTGAGTTCGAGCTGGGTGGCGTAACGTGCCGTATGGGCGGTATCTCCAAGGGAAGCGGCATGATTCATCCGAACATGGCCACCATGCTGGGCTTTATCACGACCGATGCCGCCATTGAGCCGGCGGTTCTTCAGACGGCGCTTTCCGCGGACATCCAGGATAGCTTCAACATGATTAGCGTTGATGGTGACACGTCTACAAACGATATGGTTGTGGTACTTGCGAATGGGTTAGCGGGCAACAAGCCGATTTCCACAGCGCAAGGCGCTGACTATCAGGCGTTTACCGAGGCGCTTGCAACGGTGACGCGCACGCTTGCTCGTCGTATGGCGGCCGATGGCGAAGGCGCCTCGAAGCTTATCGAGTGCGTGGTGTCGGGCGCGACCGATAAACAGACGGCGCGTGTTGTGGCGAAAAGCGTTATTTGCTCGAGCCTGGTGAAGGCAGCAATTTTCGGAGCAGACGCCAACTGGGGTCGCGTTTTGTGCGCTATTGGATATGCTCCCGTTGATGTAGACGTGCATAAAGTGGATGTGCGTTTCCGCAGCACCGGCGGCGAAGTGCTGTTGTGCGAAGCCGGCGCCGGCGTTCCCTTCTCCGAAGAAGAAGCAAAGGAAGTCCTGGTTGAAAGTGAGATTCAAATTCTTGTTGATTTGAATAGCGGCCAGGAAAGTGCCACGGCATGGGGTTGCGACTTGACGTACGAATACGTGAAGATCAACGGAGATTATCGAACCTAAGGCGCATCACGCCGAAACAAAAGGCCCTTGCCAAGAGCAGCATCAAAGAAAGAAGAACGAAGAGAATGCAGAATCACTTTTCCAATGAGCAGCGCGCCGAGGTTCTAGCTCAGGCGCTGCCGTACATACGTTTCCATGCGGGGCAGATTATCGTTATCAAATACGGTGGCAACGCAATGGTTGACGAGCATCTAAAGCAGCAGGTCATGGAAGATATTGTTCTGCTGTGGCTTGTTGGCGTGCGCGTGGTGCTTGTCCATGGCGGCGGCCCGGAAATCAGCGCGTTAACAAAGCGACTTGGCAAGGAAGTGCAGTTCATTGATGGTCAGCGCGTAACCGACGAGGAAACCGTTGACATTGTGCAAATGGTTCTGGCGGGCAAGGTGAACAAGACGCTGGTAGGCATGCTCAGCCAGCGCGGCGGTAATGCTATGGGTCTTTCGGGTTTGGACAGCCGTTTGATTCAGGCGAAACAGCGCGATCCGAAGTTGGGCTTCGTGGGCGATGTAACGTCGGTTAACGTCAAGCCGGTTCTTGATTTGCTTGATGGCGGGTATATTCCGGTCATCTCGACGCTTGGTTGTGGTCCAAATGGCGAAACGTACAACATCAACGGCGATATTGCTGCTGCGGCTATTGCCGGTGCTCTGAACGCACAGCGCCTTATCATGATGACCGATATCGCGGGCGTTTTGCGCGACAAAGATGATCCTTCAAGCCTTATCGCCGAGATGACGGTTGCACAGGCATCGGAGCTTAAAGAGAACGGCATCATTTCAGGCGGCATGATTCCCAAGGTGGCGTGCTGTATTGACGCTATTGAGCGCGGTGTGGAAAAAGTCGTCATTATGGACGGACGCATTCCGCATTCCATTTTGATGGAGCTTATGACCGATGAAGGTGCCGGCACGATGGTTACGGCATAGCGCTCTGTTGGTGACCCGTTTGTTGGGGATAGCCGAACATGCGCTGAACAAACAACGTTTTACCTGCGGTTTTATGGGGCATCTGCGGTTTTATAGAACAAGGCGCCTTGAAGAGAAGGAAAACCAGTGAGCATTACTGATATTGATACCGAATTTGTAGCGGGAACGTATAAGCGGTTTCCCGTTGAGCTCGTGCGCGGCGAAGGCTGCCATGCTTACGATGCGCAGGGCAAACGCTATGTTGATATGGGCTCGGGTATTGGCGTGAACGCTTTCGGCTACGCCGATAAGCAGTGGCAGCAGGCGGTAATTTCCCAGTTGGAAACGCTGCAGCACACCTCGAATCTGTATTTCACCGAACCGTGCGCGAAGTTGGCTGAAATGCTGTGCGAACGTACCGGCATGAAGAAAGTCTTTTTCGCCAACTCCGGCGCAGAATCGAACGAGTGCGCTATTAAAGTTGCACGCAAATGGGCGGCTGATACGAAAGGGCCTGAGTATTCCACCATCGTGACGTTGCAAAACGGCTTCCATGGCCGTACCATCACCACGCTTGCGGCTACTGGGCAAGAGCATTATCACGAGTTGTTCCAGCCGTTGACGCCTGGATTCGTGCACGTTCCGGCAAACGATGCGCAGGCGCTGCGTTCCTGCTTGGAGACGCATAACGTTGCGGGCGTGCTTATCGAGTGCATTCAGGGCGAAGGTGGCGTACTGCCGCTTGAACCTGAATATGTGCGTGCTGTTGAAGCGCTGTGTCATGAGTTCGATTGCCTGTTCATGGTGGATGAGGTGCAAACGGGCAACGGTCGTACGGGTAAGCTCTATGCGTATATGAACTACGATGTGAACCCCGATATTGTCACTACGGCGAAGGGCCTGGGCGGCGGACTGCCCATTGGCGCATGCCTCATGGGCAGTCGCGTTCAAAACACGTTGGGATACGGCGATCACGGCTCGACGTTTGGTGGAAATCCTGTTTGCTGCGCTGGCGCGTTGAGTATCCTTTCTCGTATCGACGATGCTCTTCTTGAGCAGGTGTGCAAGAAAGCAGCTTATTTATGTGATCGTTTTCAAGGTGCAGATGGCATCGAGGGCGTTTCGGGCTTAGGTTTGATGATGGGTCTGAAGACAACGCGTCCCGCTGCTCAAGTGGTGTCCGATTGCCGCGAACAAGGCGTGTTGTGCTTGACCGCTAAAGATAAAGTTCGTCTTTTGCCTCCTTTGAACATTTCGTTTGAAGATTTGGCCGAAGCAGCCGATGTCATTCTTGCTGCTGCGGCACGTCCTTGTTAGGAAGAGCCGGTCGAACGTCATTCGAGGCTGGTTGCGTGTTTCCGGTTGGTGCAATTGAGTCGTGGCCCAGAAACTGCCGCACAATGCGCCCCCTGCGCGCCTAATGCGCTTTTGGGTTGTTGCATTTCTGTCAAGTTGCACCAGTAGCGCACGGGCATATGCTGGCGGCGCAACTCGGGGTTGTAACGTGCATCAATGGACAGCGTGCGATAAAACAAGCACCACGCATCTTGCATAAGGCATTCTTCCGAGGAATATATTGGTGCGTTGAAGCAGCTGGTGTTGACAAGATACCAGCTGCTTTTTTCATACACGCCGGCAATATGGTGCACTTCGTCGTAAATAGCGAATGACTGATCATTGAATCGTGCAGCAAACCAATTCATGACCAGGGGAATCACATTATCACGCGGGTTGCATACGGCAAACCATCCGTCACTTTCCAAATGAGAAAACCGTACGAATTGGCGCATGCGTTCGCATTCAACGTCCACGGCTTTCACCAGGCGCATGAGCTCGCCGACAACGGGGTCTGCCAGCTGGTTGAGCAGATACCCACGTTCTTTCATGAGCTTCTGCACGAAGTGAAAGATGGTGGTTCCCGCATGGGGGTCGCTGGAGACTGATGCTTTCTTTACGGCCTCAAACGTTGCCTTGCCTCCAGCGCTTGCGATGCCGCATGCAACCCGCTGCGCATGGGCGACGTTGGTCTCGATCTGCCGCTCTTCCTGCCCCAAGCGCAGCTGCAGCTGATCGCGTGGCGCAATATCCAACGGGTTCTCGTGGTTGGCGTAAGCGGCAAATATAGCGCTGAACAGCCCCTCAAGAGTTCCATCGTAGCTGTAGGCAATCTCAAGCACAGCTTCTTCGACATGGGTTTTCATGAATTCACCAGCGCTTTTTGCGGTGTGTTCGGAGTAAGCTGCTTTCCTAACGACGCTGGTTGGCCAAGCCCTGATGCGTCGCTGTCGAACAAGCTCATTTGGCCCGGTAGTACCTTATCGGCGCGTCTTCCGTGACGTCCTCCGTTGATGGGGCCTGCAAGCACGCTATGGAGTCCTTCGCGCGAGAAATCAACGCCTGAGCCGCAATAGGAACCGTTGCACGTGATGAAAAAGCGTGCGCGTTTATAGGCAATGCCGAGTTTTTTGAGCTCTGCTTCTCCCAGTGCATGCGTGCGTCGTGCCTTCACGATGAGACGTGCTCCTTTTGCGCCAATACCGGGGACGCGCAAAAGCTCTTCAAGGGGTGCTTTGTTGACTTCAACGGGGAAGAAATCTAGATGGTTAAGCGCCCAATTCGCTTTCGGATCAACATCGGTTTCTAGGAAGGGATGGGCTTCATCGATTATTTCGGTCACGTCGAATTGGTAGAAGCGCAAGAGCCAATCTGCCTGGTAAAGACGATGCTCGCGATTGAGCTGTATGGCGTCGTTTTGCGGTAAGCGCGCATCGGCGTTTACAGGAAGGTAAGCGCTAAAAAACACACGCTTCAAGTCCATTTGTTGATAGAGCGCGGCTGACAGCGTTAGTATTTGAAAATCGCTTTCAGGGGTTGCGCCAATGATCATTTGGGTGCTTTGACCTGCGGGAACAAATGCACGCTGTTTTCTGCGGGGGCAGGAATGTGCCAGATATGTTGTGTTTCTGCGCGCAAGGCTGCGCGATTCAGCATCTTCGGCAGAGCTGTCGCGAATCTGGCGCATGGGTGCCAAAATTGACTGCTTGCTTTTCTGCGGGCAAAGCAGTTGCAAACTCTTTTGGCTGGGCAGCTCCATGTTCACGCTCATGCGGTCGGCAAGCCTGCCCAGCTGATCAACAAGTTCGGGAGAGGCGCCAGGAACCGCTTTCGCGTGAATATAGCCGTTGAAGCGATGTTCTTCGCGCAGTATTCGCAACGTTTGAATCATAAGTTCGGTGGTGTAATCGGCGTTTTTAATGACTCCCGAACTCAGGAAAAGCCCTTCGATGTAGTTGCGCCGGTAAAACGATATGGTTAAATCGGCAAGCTCTTGTGGGGTAAACGCGGCGCGCTTTACTTCGTTCGAATGTCGGCTTGCGCAGTAAGCACAATCGTAGACGCATACGTTTGTCATAAGCACTTTCAGCAGGGAAATACAGCGCCCATCTGCGGTGAAGCTGTGGCAGCAGCCGGCAGATAGGGCGTTGCCAAGCTGTCCTTTGCGCGCACCTCGATCCACTCCCGAAGAGGTGCAAGCGACATCGTATTTCGCAGCGTCTGCTAATATTTCCAGCTTTGCAAGAACGTCCACAAGCACCTCCTTCGCACCCTAGCAGTTGACAATCAGAGCTGTCTTCAAATTCTAAAAATAAGAACCCCTGTTCGCTTTTATGTTATGCTACTATAAGCAAACAAATGTTCGTTGTCAAGTTATATAAATGAATGGTTTATTGGGCTTTGAGGAGCGACGCGTTATAAATTCATGGGACCTATTCTTGAAAATATAGCTTATAAGCTATATAATCTGAAAAGCGAGGATATATGTGGAAGGTTGAACTTGAATACATCGTTGATTGGCTTGATAACTTAGATACCGAGACGATTGCAAAGATATTTGCTTCATTGAAGAGGTTAGAGCAGGAGGGTCCCAATTTAGGTAGACCTTTGGCGGATACGCTTTCGGGGGCTCGCGTTAAAAATCTGAAAGAGCTGCGACCTGCGTCTCCAAAGGGTTCGGAGATAAGGATTATCTTCGCTTTTGACCACTTGAGAAATGCAGTTATGCTGCTTGGTGGGGATAAAGCTAAGGGTAAGAACGGCAAGACGAAATGGTCCGAATGGTATAAGAGGGCGATTCCTAAGGCGGAGGCAATCTATTTTGACCATTTGGAAAAACTAAAGGAGCAGGAATGAGCAACTTGGACGAATATCTGGCTAAACGAGGAGTGACGCCTGCCCAGATGGAGCAGGCGGAGCGGGAAACCCACGCTTTAGTCGAGGCATACAATCTTCGTGAAGCTCGAAAAGCATCTCATATGACGCAGGTGCAGGTCGCGAAGGCCATCGGCGTGTCGCAGAACCGCGTTTCTCGTATGGAGAATGGTGACCTTGGGGCGATGAGCGTTGATTCATTGCGTAGGTATGTTGCGGCGCTGGGGGGCAGCTTGACGCTTGTAGCCACGCTTCCCGGAGGTCGGTTCGAAATAGCGTAGTCACAAGCGCATAGCGCCGCGCGAAAGAGCCGCCGGCGTGTTACGTGTTACGCCCCAACGCTTTGCTGTGTGAGCAGCGATTCGTGGCTTTTCATGTACTGCGCCATGGCGAATTTCGTAATATCCGAGCGGTTGATGATGCCCACGATAACGCCATCGTCAAGCACGGGTACCTTCTTCAGATGATTTTCACCCAGCACGCGGCATACCACGGACAAGCGATCATGGATATCTACGCAAATGATTCCCATATGCGCGATGGAAGTGACCGGCTGCTCCATTAGGGCTTTCAGACGTTCCTCGAACCCAGCGGAGTTGGCGCTGCCCACCGAGCTGCGAATAAGCATGCTCACCGGGTCAACGTATTCCTTGTTGTTTTCCTCGCCAGAAAGCGCGCGCAGAATGTCGCCATCGGAGATGAAGCCCACTGCTTTGCCTTGTGCGTTGACGATCGGAACGGCGCTTACGTCCTTTTCCACAAACGCGGCAGCGGCCTCTGCGATCGTTGCGGTGTCGTCGATGGTGAACACGTCGCGCTTCATAATCTGCTCCAGCGTGAAGCGACGCTGTCCGCCCTCGTCGGCGCTTACGTTGTGTGCTCGGTTGCTCTTCACCAGCGCAATGGACAGAATCATAACCAGTGCGGCAATGCAGGAAGAGAAAACGAATGCAACATCGAAGCCCAACGCATTTGCGGCATGAATCTCAAGACCTGCACCCGTGCCTATATTCGTTGCGAATGTCGAGATAGAAACGATAATTGCCGTTCCCAGGGCACCTGCTACCATACGGGTGGTGTTGCTGATGGACGAGCCATGGTTCATCAGCCTATCGTCAAGCGCGTTCATACCCCACGTGCTAATAGGCATGTTGATCAGGGCAAAAGCCGCGTTGCGCATGGCCATGCACGCGCCTACAGCCCACAAGGGCGTGTCCAGGTTGAAAAAGCACATGGGAATTGTGGCAACCGTGAATAGAGCACCGCCGCAAATTGCCAGCTTGCGCGGCCCCTTCTTATCGAAAAGACGTCCCACAACGGGGTTCAAAACCGCCATAAGAATGGCGCCCGGAATCATGGTCAAGCCAGACATCGTAGCGGAATAGCCCAGCGTCGATTGAATGAAGATGGGGATAAGGATTGGTCCGCACATAAGTCCCGGTTGCAGAACCACAATGATGATGGTCGAAATGGCGAAGCGCTTGTTCTTCAGGATGTCCACCTTCAACATGGGGTAATCCATGTGAAGCTGGCGATGCACGAAGAATGCCAGGATGAGCACGCCCAGCAGAATGGAGCCAATAACCAGGGGCGAAAATCCTACGGTGCCCATCATGCTGAAGCCGTACAGCAGCGACCCTAGGCCCAGCGAAGAAGAGATAACGGAAAGCTTGTCCATGCGGCTTTTGCGCTCACGTTTGCCGCCATCGCCATTTTTGAGCGCAATCAGGCCCGCAATGATGCCCGCTGCGGAAAGTCCCGAGACGATATAGAACAGAACATGCCAGTTAAACGAGTCGATAACAAGACCGGAAAGCGTCGGACCAGCAGCAGGTGCCACGGCGTTGACCAGGCCGAATATTCCCATCGCCTGTCCGCGATGCTCCACGGGAAACGATGTCATGAGCTCGGTTAGGCACATGGGCATAAGCATGCCCGCGCCCACGGCTTGCAGCATACGGCCAACCAGCAATAGCTGGAAAGACGGGCCCCATGCGGCGAAAAGCGATCCTGCAAGGAAAGCGACCATGGCGCAGGTGAACAGCGTGCGCGTGCTGTAGTTGTCAATAAGGTGCGCCACAATAGGCACCATGATGGCGTTTACGATGGTGAAGCCGTTTACGAGCCACTGCACTGTTGCCGTATCAATGGAGAATTCCACCATGATGGTGGAAAGTGCAGGGGTGATAAGCGTTTGGTTGAGCAGCGTGACAAAAGAACCGCAGGTCAACACGGCAAGGCCGATAAAGTTTTCACGCGATAGACCCATTATCATGGCAGGACTCCTTCCTGGTGTTCTGTGATGCGAATGCGCGGTGCTCTGTTACGCTACGGAAAATCCCAAGAAGCGCTCGGCGTTCTTCCGCAGGATTTTTTCCATCTCGTCGTCGGTCAGGTCAAGGCTGCGCAAAAATGCCAGCTCAGAGGTGGGTTCCCACATGGGGAAGTCGCTGCCGAACAGAATGCGATCGGCGCCGTAGATGCGGATGAGCTCCTTCGCGCGCTGGGTACCCACGAACGCAAATGAGCTGGAGCAGTCCATGAAGCAGCTCTCGTCCTTCATGTATTCCACCGCCAAATCGGGCACGCTCCAGCCGCCAAAATGCGCGGCGTTCACCTTCAGCTGGGGAAACGCGCGGCAAATGTTCTTGATGCGGCGCGGGTGCGAATAATCGTAGCGGTAATCGCCCGCGTGCAAAATCAGGCACGCGCGGCCTTCGATCATCTCATAAATGCGCATCATGCGCGGATCATCGGCGTTCACGTACTGAGTGTCGGGGTGGATTTTCATGCCGTGCAGCCCTGCGGCCAGGCAGCGCTCGATTTCGGCTTCGGGGTCATCGAAATCGGGATGCATGGTCATGAAGCCAATGAATTCGGGGTGCAGCTGGCATTGCTCAATAATAAAGTTGTTGATGCTGGTCACATTATGAGGCTTCACGGCCACGGAATGGACGATAGCATGCGTGATGCCGCCTTGCTTCATGTATTCAAGCAGGCGACCTGCGGTGCCGTCGCCGTCCATCTCCAAAGAGTAGAAATCGCCGACAGATTGCACCGCGCGGGTGGCAATCTTTTCCGGATAAATATGGCAATGCGCATCAACGATAGGCATCATGCTACCTCTTCTACGGGATATTCGTTTTCGTGCAAATGTGAAATGCGCGGGAACGGAAGTGTGTTACGTGCAGTTTTTTTCAGGCTACAGTATAGCAACCGGCTGGGGCGTATGCGCCTGAGATGGGAATACGTTACGAAACAACGATAAACGGGAAAACAACGATAAAAGGGGAAGGGTAGGGGTCAACCGCGGCAAGCAAAGGCTCGCACAGCAGCGGGGGTTTGCGGAAGGGGCGGTTGTTGCGAAAACGCCCCCGAATTCGGGCAAACGCACGATAATCGGTGGTCGCAAGGCGCAAATCGGGCCGTTTTCCGGCATGCGGGACGCAACGAGAAAAACGCTCCGACAAAACCCCAGGTCAGAGAATTGCGCGACTGAGGCACGCCTCCCCGCCGAATCGCCAACCACCGATTATCGTCGATTTGCCCGAATTCGCCCCCTCTTTTCCAACAAGGGGGGCCGCCAATGCAGGAGGAGGAGCAATTCATCCCGATTTGGATCAAGGACGTGCGTAGAGGGGGCACGGACCAGTGGCGATGTGCCGCCACCCGCGCGCGGCGTGCCGAAGCGCCCGTGCGCTTGGGAGCGCGAAAAGCGAACAAAACGTGAAGAAGCCTTCATATGCGAAGACGCTCGATTAGGCTCTTTTCGCGCCAGATGCTACAATATTCGCTTATTTATTAGTTGAACATGCGGCCGCAATGAACGGTTTTCGCTGCGCACAAGGCATTTTCGTCTTCCCGCGCGGGCGAAAGACGCATCGTTTATTGGCAGTGCTGCTGATTTAGAGAAGGTTGTATGGCCAGCAGAAAAAGTGTGAAGAAGGCGAAGAAGAGCTTTGCCGCGAAAGCGGTTATCGGCGGCGTGTGCGTGTGCGCGCTTGCTGCCGTTATCGGGTTCGCTTCCTCGAACATGCTCACGCCGAATCAGGTTTCAATGGGCCTGGGCTCTTCGGGGTCGTTCAAGGCGCGCATCACGGTGAGCAGCGATATTACGCCGCCGAGTGCTTCAAACGCCACTGCCCAAGCCGGGCAGTCCGCTCCAGCTGCTCAAGGAGCGGGTGCCTCATCGGGCTCAACGGATTCTGAGGACGGTACCAACGAGACAGACGCTCAAGCCGCAACGGGCATGCTGGGTGTAGATGCCACCACCACCTCCATCGCATCGGGCACGGCTTCGTCGGCATCTGGCGCTCCTGCTGCTGCGAACAGCGCAAATGCAACGACCACCGATGTGTTCGCGAACGCGTTTGCGCGCCGCACCGCACTGAACGACTTGGCGCCGTTGAACGCAACGGCCGATTTCAAAACGCTTTCCGACCGCATTGAGCAGCAGCGCCGTGAAGAGGAAGAGGCGCGTCTTGCGGCCGAGCGCGTGCATATCCAGGAAGTTCAGGCGAAACAGCGCGCGTATGGCGGCGAAAGCGCTGTGGCGCAAGTTGACTTCTCCGTGGGCGAAGAGGCGTTCGTGGAGGAGTGGACGCAGCGTATTGATGCATATCTGGCGGGTTCGAATCTGGCGGGCCACGGCTGCGACTTTGCGCAGGCCGCGTGGGATTACGGCGTGGATCCGCGCTGGTCACCGGCTATTTCCAACACGGAAAGCGGCAAGGGCGCGCACTGCTTCCTGCCTCACAACGCATGGGGCTGGGGCGCTTCCATTTGGTTTAATTGGACCGATGCTATTTACGCCCACGTGAAGGGCCTGGCCGATGGTTACGGCTATTCCATTACGTATTCGGCGGCGGCAAAGTACTGCCCACCGAACACGGCGAACTGGTACAACAATACGCTGGGCGAAATGGCTAAGATGTAGCTAACAAGGCGGAGCCGGAAAAGGGTAGAGGTGGAAGCGCTTTGCGGGGCGTGCTGCAAAGCCCAGCTCCAGCCCCAAGGTTCCAAAGCAAAGGAAAGGGAAATCGTGAGCAATGTCATTGTTGTAGGGTGCGGCCGTGTGGGCTCGCAGCTTGCCAGCTTGCTTTCGGAAAACGGCAACAACGTGTGCGTCATCGATCGCGACCCCCAGGCGTTTCGCAACTTGGGGCGCAACTTCGATGGCTTGACCGTGCGCGGCGTGGGCTTCGATGAAGAGGTTCTGAACCACGCGGGCGCGGCGGAATGCGACGTTTTGGCAGCGGTTACCCAGTACGACAACACAAATCTGATGGTTGCGGAAGTTGCCAGCCGTCTGTGCGGCATTCCCCACGTTATCGCACGCCTGTACAACCCCGACCACGAGCGCGCTTACATGCAGCTGGGCATTGACTACGTGTGCGGCACGTCGCTGGTGGCAGAAGACGTGTTCTCGAAAATCGTTTCGGGCCACGGTGCCCACTTGGACACGTTCGGCGAATACGAAGTGCTGCGCTTCTCGCTCAACCTGAAATGGCTCAAGCGCCGCACCATTCGCGTGTCGGAAATGGAGCGCGACCACGACATTCGCATCATTGCGTTCGAGCGTTCAGATGGCTCGGCAAGCTCCATTCCCACGAAAGAATCCATTCTCTACCAGGGCGATACGGTTCTGGCGTGCGTGCGCCACGAACTTATCGAGCAGTTCTCACGCTTCATTCAAAGTTAGGGTGCATCATGTACGTTGTTATTGCGGGTGCAGGAAAAGTTGGCGAATATCTGGCAGCGCTCATGCTGAAGGGCGGCAACGATGTTGCCGTTATCGAGCGTGATTTGGAAGTTGCGGACCGTCTTTCGGTGGTGCTGCAAGGCCGCTACCTGGTCATTCACGGCGATGGCTGCGACTCCAAGTACCAGGAAGACGCGGGCATCCGCCGTGCCGACGTGTTCGTTGCGGCAACCGGCCAAGACGACAACAACTTGGTTGCGTGCGAGATTGCCCAACGCGTGTTCAACGTGAACCGCTGCGTGGCCCGCGTGAACAACCCGCGCAACATGCGCATCTTCCAGGAGCTGGGCATCGAAAGCGTTTCATCGACCACGCTTATTGCCAATCTGATTGAAGAAGAAACCATGGCCGGCTCCATGAGCGTTATGTCGAATTTGACGCACGGTAACGTGGTGCTGGCGGAAATGACCGTTCCGCGCATGAAGCACCATTCCAACGATCAAGGAGTGCTGGTATCCGATATTCCCATGCCGGCGGAAAGCCTGATTGTGGCCGTTTCTTCCGGCGAAGATGATGTGTCGGTTGCTAGCCCCGATACCGTGCTTTTCCCTGGCGACAAAGCGATTGTTGCGGCCGATACCGAAGTGCGCGACGCCGTACGCGCCTGCTTCCGCTCGCTGTAGAGCGAACGCGTCCCGGCTCTTCCGACACCTGCGTTTTTAGTGCATTTGTCGTTGCATTGCGCCAACAGGTGCGCTTTCATGCGAGAATACCAGAGTAAAATGCGACGCAAAACGTGTCGCTGCGCTTTGCCACGAACAAGGCGATTCAAAGGAAAGGAACTGTACGGGAAATGATCGGTCGTTACACTCGTCCGGAAATGGGCGCTATCTGGGAGCTGCAAAACAAGTTCGCCATTTGGAAGGAAATCGAGGTTTTGGCTTGCGAAGCCCATGCTGAGCTGGGCGATTGCGGTATTACGAAGGAAGACGCCGCATGGATTCGCGCACATGCCGACTTCACGGTGCCCGAGATTGACGAGGTAGAAAAAGTCACGAATCACGATGTGATTGCCTTCACCACCGTCATGGCGAAATATATTGACGCCGAACTTCCCGAAGGCACCGAGAAGCCTTCCCGCTGGGTTCATTACGGCATGACCTCTTCTGACCTGGGCGATACCGCGTTGAGCTATCAGATTATTCAGGCGTGCGACATCATTTTGGCCGACATCAAGCAGCTGGGCGAGACATGCAAACGCCGCGCATTCGAGTTCGAGGACGCGCTGTGCGTGGGCCGCACCCACGGCATTCACGCCGAGCCCATGACGTTCGGCATGAAGTTTGGCTCGTGGGCCTGGGCGCTCAAGCGCGCGCAAACGCGTTTGGAGCAGGCGCGCGAAGTGGCCGCTACCGGCGCAATCTCCGGCGCGGTGGGAACGTATTCCAGCATCGACCCCTTCATCGAGCGCTACGTGTGCGAGCGCATGGGTCTGACTCCCGACCCGCTGAGTACGCAGGTTCTGGCGCGCGACCGCCACGCGCAGGTCATGACGTGCCTTGCCGTGGTTGCTTCCACGCTGGAGTCTATTGCCATGCAGGTGCGCCTGATGCAGCAATCCGACGTCATTGAGGCTGAAGAGCCGTTCACGAAGGGTCAGAAGGGCTCTTCCGCTATGCCGCACAAGCGCAACCCCATCACCGCCGAGCGCGTTTGCGGTCTTTCGCGTGTGGTGAAGGCGAATTCCCAGGTAGCGCTTGATAATGTGGCGTTGTGGTTCGAGCGCGACATCTCGCATTCCGGCGCCGAGCGCGTGGCGCTTGCCGATAGCTTCATCGCTCTTGATTACATGTTCGGCAAGATGCAGTGGATGCTTGACGGCTTGAACGTGTACTCCAAGAAGTCCGAGCAAAATCTGTGGCGCACGAAGGGCTTGATTTTCAGCTCTAAGGTTATTCTGGCGCTGGTTGACACGGGCATGACACGCGAAGATGCGTACGTGGTGGTACAGCGCAACGCCATGGCGGTATGGGACGACATCCAGCAGGCGGTGGACGGCCCCACGTACCGCGAGCGTCTGGAGGCCGACCCCGAGTGCCCGCTTTCCGCCGAAAAGCTCGACCAGATTTTCGATCCCTGGGCGTTTCTTACGCGCAAGGGCGAGGTGTTTGATCGCTTGAAGCAGCTGGAATTCTAGAGCTGCTGGTAAAGACATACGTGAAATGAGGCGTTGGCTCAGGTCAGCGCCTTATTTTTATGGAGCAGGCAAAAGCGGCCCGGATTGGCTCAGATCGGCTCAGATTGGCGCAAATCGGCGCGTGAACGTTTCCGCGCGTATCGTTAGTTTGCGGTGAAGATGCGGGCGCAGCAATATTTGTTGCTGCTTGACGTGGCGTTGTCGTTCACGTTGGAGAAGACTAAAATGCGCTTCCGGCTGCCGGTGGAGGCAAGGTAGTCGCCGTATGTGTCGCTGCCGCTTATCGAGCTCAGCAGGAAATACGTATCGCCTGCAAGGTCAACGCCAACAACCGATCGCGTTGATTTGACCATCAGGTAATTTCCGCACCAGCAGGGCGGGGCGGAAGGCGTACGTGCGAAATGGAACCACGACGCCGCGCTGTAGTCGGCACCGCGCGCATCGGTCTTGGGGGCATACGTGCCCAGGTTTGCAATGCCGTCGCCGTAACTGTAAATGCCCTCGAACGAGAACATGAATCCAGTTTCGCCGTAACCTGCCTCAAGCGGTTTCATGGATTGAGGCAGCACCATGGTTTCTTTTATCTCGTGCGTGTTCGCGTTGATCACGGTAAGCTGGTAGTAAACGCCGCTCGTTTGCGCGTGGGGCGTTACCGTGATCTCATCATCAGATGCGTAAACCGGCGTGCACATGCGGCCCTGCGAAGAAAGCACCACCTCATAAGCGCTGGTAGAAACACTGTTTGTTGCTGCTGAGCTGCTGCTGCTGTCGGTACCGGTGCTGCCAGCGCTAGCGCTGGCGTCCGATGCGCCGGCTGCCGCGCCGGTGCTGCTGGTACCGCTTGCCGCACCCGTTACCGAGGCGCAGCGCAACGTGGAAGCGCTGGTCTTTTTCGGTCCTTGCGCGTTGGGCAGCACTTGCCAAAATGCTTCTTTTCCGCAGATAGCAAGCGAAGGCGTCTCCCAATCATCGGTATCTTGGTCAAGCAGTCGCGGTGTGCCCAGTGAGGCATCTGCGAGCGGTGCGCCGTAGATGCGCCATACGCCCTCAAGAATGTTCACTTCGGTCCACACCACGCCTTCGGCCGAGGCGCGCACATCGTAAATTTCAAAGCCTTCGGCAGCGCCTACCGCCTGGTTGATAATGGAGAAATAATAGCCGCTCGTCAGGCGCAAAATACTGACAGTTGCCAGGGGCGAACCCGTTTCCGTAGGCAGAAGAAGCGCCGCCACGTCGTCGTTTGTTGCCCACATGAGCGTGCCGTAAGGCAGCTCGATTTCGGCAGACAAGTTCATTTTGCCGCCGTTTTCGACCTCGGTTAAATCCGTTGATTCCGTTACAGCGCTTTTGGGAACGGCAAGCACGGTAATGGCGTTTTGCTCCGCTTTCGCGGACGTATACGCTTTCGCGCCTGCTCCAGCCGCTGCCAATACACCTACGCCCGCCGCGCCATACAGGAAGTGACGGCGCGTGAGCAAAATGTCGCCGTTAGACGCGGGAATGGTGACAACGCCCTTGTCAAGGAAGGAATTGCCCTGCATGCGCGAGGTGGGCTGGGTGCGTTTGCCGCCGCGCTTGCTGCTGCTGCGACGTCCTCCGCGATTGTTGCGTCTCGAACCGCCGCCCAAACCGGCGCTGCCAAAATTGCCCGTGTGACGCGCACGATGCTTTCCGTTGCCGGTGCCAGTACCTGTGCCCGAAGAGCCGTATCCCGCTACATTATTGATTTGGGACGACGACGAAAAGCCGCTTGAGGCATGTTTATGCCGCGCGCTCGATGCGCCGCGCGCGCCGCGGCCGCTTCCGTAACCTCCGCCGTAACCGCCGCTGTAGCTGCTGCGCTTCGAAGAGAATGACCCGCTCTGTTGATTTCGTTTGATCGCCATACGTTTATTGTGTCATTTCCTTTTCACTTTGCGGCGCAGTGTCGCGTGATTGTTACAATAAATCCCAAAGAAATAAGAGGCTTCTTGCGCGCTTTTTTCAAAATGCGCGAAAGTCCATTATAGAGGGGTAGCGGGTCCGTGACGGCGAAAGTTCCCCCTGTGCATGGATTTTCCAAAGGAGCCCCGCAACATATGAAACAGGAGGTAATCATGAGCAATGAAACCCGTCGTATTCTCTTGGTGGAGGATAACGATGACATTCGCGAGGCGGTTGCCGCGTACCTGGAACGCGATTATTGGGTGACCTCGGTAAGCGACGGCCGCGATGCACTGAACGAATTCCATGCGCATCATTTCGATTTGATCATTTTGGACTTGATGTTGCCCGAGGTTTCGGGCGAAGAAGTGTGCCGTGTGGTGCGCGACACGTCCGATGTGCCTATTATCATGCTCACAGCAAAAGGCAGCATCGAGGATCGCATTATCGGTCTTGAGCTGGGCGCCGACGACTATCTGGTGAAGCCGTTCAGCCCGCGCGAGCTGGTGGCACGTACCCGCGCGCTGTTCCGTCGCGCGCATTCCGAGTCCGAGCCGCAGCGCGAGGTGCTGGAGTTCGGCGAGCTTACCATTGATGTTTCCGGCCACAAAGTGCTGGTCAACGGCGAGGAAATCATCTTGACCGCCAGCGAATTCAAGCTGCTCACCACGCTTTCTCGCTACCCGGGCCGCGTGTACTCGCGCATGGAGCTGGTGGAGAAGGTTTTGGGCTACGACTTCGAAGGCTACGAGCGCACCATTGACTCGCATGTGAAGAACCTGCGCGCGAAGATTGGCGACAACCCGCGCGACCCGAAATGGCTGCACACGGTGCACGGCGTGGGATATCGTTTTGAGGATCCCACGAAGGTGTCAACGGAAAACGCATAAACGCGAAGAAACGCATGTATGGCGGCGGACTGGACGGACCTGCGGGTTTGCCTGGGCCGCCGCTTGCTGTAGAAGGTGGCAGTAAAAGGCGGTAGCAGGTGTCGATGATGTGGGGAGTGGCATTGTTGGCCCCGACGGCAATAAAGCAACAGTAAAAGGCAGCAATAAAGGCGGCGGGCCGCTGACTTGCTTGATGCGCAACGCGGCAGGCAAGGACCGATTTAGAGTAACGGATTGATACATGAATTACAAAGACGAACAGCGCGCGGCTGACAAGCGCGTTCTTGATGCCACGTGTGAAAGCGAAGCACTTGCAGCTCAGGCGGCTGCAGAGGCAGCGGCCCAAGCTGCGGCAGTGGCCGAAGCGAATCTGGGATGGGGCAATAGTGCCTCGGCGCCCGTTGTTGCAGAGCGCATCAACGTGGGGCGCATTCGCGTGGGAAGTGAAGGCGAAGACGCCTTGCAAGAGGCAGCTGCTCTGGCAAGTGCGTGCTCGCTTCCGAATTCGAGTGGCGTGGTGTCGTCCTCTGCGCCTTTGGGCGTGGGGGGAGTTGGCGTGCCTACAGGTGCGCGCGCTGCCGCTGCCGCCGCGGCCGCCGGTGCCGCAAGTGGCGCAACGGATGCGGACGCAGCTGCGGGTGCTTGCGGCGCAGGTGCCGCCCCGGCGCAGGTGAGCGCGGCAGAAGGTGCTGCCGCTACGGAAGCCGCGGGTGCCGTGGGCGCTGCAGGAGCCGGCGAGGCAAAGTTCCTTACCGAAGAGCTTCCCGATGATGAATCCGCAGGTAAAGATGGTAAAAAGAAGAAGAAAAAACGCGAGAGCTTCCGCTGGAGCGATCTTACTTACATGACGCGCGTCACCATGAGTTTTGCGGCCATCGCGGCCATGACGCTTCTTGTTGCGGTGGGTGTTTTGTCTGTGGTGTGGGGCGACCACTTCAACTCCTACGCACGCGAGAACGCACGCGCAACGGCCGATGCGGCAGCGGCGCGTATTGCCCAGGCGTACGTTGACGAAGGTTACAAGTGGACACCGCAGGTGACGGTGGCTGCTTCCTACGTTTCCGCCACGTATCCGGGCGTGGGCGTTGTGGTGACCGATCACGAAGGCACGGTGCGCTACGATTCGTCGCTGGGCGCTGATGTTTCCTCTGATCTGGACACGAACTTGTCGCTTGTGCCCGAGTCGTCGTCGCTTGCTGCGGTTTCCTACATTACGGTGGACGGTTCGTTCATTGGTTCTGTGCGCATTTGGTCGTTTGGCTCCGACTCTTTCTTGCGCAAGGCCGATGAAACGTTCCGCGATAATTCCTATCAAGCCATGGCGCTGGCGTCGATTATCGCCATTGCGCTGGCGACTGTTATCGGCTACATGTTCGCGCGCAACTTGGTGTCGCCCATCAACGCCATTTCGCGCACGGCAAAAGCTATCAAAGAGGGCGATTTGTCGGCTCGAACAGGGCTTTCCGGTGAAGATGAAATCGCGCGATTAGGCAGGACGTTTGACGCCATGGCCCAGGCAGTGGAAGACGATCGTGAGCTGGAACACCGCTTGACAACCGACGTTGCGCACGAGCTGCGCACGCCGCTTATGGCAATTCAGGCTACCGTCGAAGCCATGATCGATGGTGTGTATAAGCCCACCGAAGACCGCTTGAATCAGGTAAACTCCGAGGTCAAACGCTTGAGCCGCTTGGTTGACGCGCTGCTGCGCCTTTCGCGCTTGGAGAATCGCGCGAACCCCATGAAAGAGGAAGTTATTGACGTGGGCGACTTGATTTCCGGCCTGGTGAAAACGCACGAGGCGTTCGTGAACGATTCCGGCTTAACACTCAAGTACGAAATGCAGAAAAACGTGGTCATCAAAGGCGATGCCGACATGATTCGCCAGGCCACGGCGAACCTCATTTCCAATGCGGTGCGCTACACGCCCGAAGGCGGCACCATTACGGTGCGCGTGCGCCACGGCGAAATCATGGCCGACATTGTGGTGGAAGACACTGGCATTGGTCTTTCGCCGGAAGAGGCGCGCATGGTGTTCTCGCGCTTCTGGCGTGCCGACGCTGGCCGCAATCGCGATACGGGTGGCTTGGGCGTTGGTCTTGCCGTGGTGAAAGAGATTGTGGATCGTCATCATGGTTGGGTGCAGGTAGAAGGAAAGAAGGGCGAAGGTGCGCGCTTCACCATTCGCATTCCTCTGTACGATCCCAGCCAAGATGAACCCAAGGGCAAGCAGCGCGGCATTGGCCCGAAAGGCAAAGCCCGCGCGAAGAAATAGCGCGCCGTGCTGGCCGCAGGGCGCAGCGGCGCTCTGGGCTGGTGATGATGGGCGCAGCGGCGCGTTGGCGTGGGTGCACGGCGGCGAAGGGCGTTCGCCTCACGACTCCGCTTGGATAATGCTCCTTCGTGCTTGCGGCTCGCTCAACTTATCCAAAGCGTCGCAGTTCGGCTCAACCCTCCGCCGCCGCGCCCAGGCGGCCCGGGTTCGTCGCAGGGACTCGCTTGGATAATGCTTCTCTTCGACGTTCCGTTCGCTCGATCTGTTCTAAGCGTCGCAGTTCGGCTCAACCCTCCGCCGCCGCCCCCTTAGAGATTGTGCGTTGGGGGTTTCAGTGTCTTTTTTTGATCCCGCGACGGCATGTTGTCGCTTTTTTCCGCCCAAATACGCCCAAATCGACGGTTCGGGGCAGGTGGAGAAGGGAATGTCGTGTTCGAAGCCGCCAAGAGGATTTTGCGACCTGGGCTTTTGTTGGGTGCGAAGAGGCTGAAGGGTTCACGGCGGCCTTATCCGCATCCTTGACCTGCCCCGTATCGTTGATTTAGGCGTTTTCGCGCCAATTTTCCGACAAGATGATCGGTGGCTTGGTGACCTTGCCAATAGAAATGCGCGGGAAGGCGTCTGGCGGCAAGGGCTCGCCTCACGACTCCGCTTGGATAATGCTCCTTCGTGCTTGCGGTTCGCTCAACTTATCCAAAGCGTCGCAGTTCGGCTCGTCCCTTGCCGCCAGGCACCCCTCTTGAGGGCCGTTCGTGCTGGCGAAAGGCAACCTCGAAGCGCGGATTCGCGAAGAAATTGTTGACAAAAGGTGGGGTAATTTGTCAACAAGATGGGACATGCGGCTCAAGATCGGGGGCTTGGGTTGGACACGTGTCCCAATCTTTCTGCCGTGCTCCAAGAGGGACAGCATCGACCTGTATACTGCATGGTGTGGTATTGGAGACGTTTCCTGAAAGAGGTGGCTCATGAAAAGACAAGCTTCTGGTTTGCGGAGAACCGCGAACGTCCTTCTGTCGGCCGCGTTGGCGCTGGGGCTTTCCC
>CAKUFS010000001.1 GCA_934648845.1 uncultured Eggerthellaceae bacterium | reverse complement strand
TCTTCGACATTTATCGGAAAGTTGAATACGCCTCAGTTGGAAATAGATTTGAACTGGTAATTCGCTAATGCTTATTTTCCGCAAGTAAGACATGCGGCGAAAACACCCCGATTCGAGCCCTTGACCTACTTCCAAACTGCATTAACTTCGAATTTGAAAGCACTTTTTCAACAACATGAATCTCGCCCAGCGGCAAACCGTCGGAAAAACCGGAATTGTTGACAAAAGGTGGGATAATTTGTCAACAAAAAAGCCGCTCGTCTGAAAAAGGTGAAAAAGACCCCGTCACTTTTTCACCTAAGTTTGCCCTGGACCAGAGCCAGAATGCTGCCATCATCCATGCCGAAATTGCGCGCGGCGTGGACCAGGTCGTCGGCCATGGCGTCGATGGTACGGTACTCCGCCTCGTTCGCCACAATGTTGCTGCCCGTAACGAATGTGCCTTTGCCGCGCCGCGACGCAATATAGCCTTCGCGCTCCAAATCCATATAGGCGCGATTCACCGTGTTGTAGCTTATGTCCAGATCAGCGGCAAGTCCGCGCACCGTGGGCAACTTATCGCCTTCACAATAAGCGCCCGAAGTCACCAGATACGCAATCCTATTCCGGATTTGCAACCAAACGGGCAGACCATCATTGTGGTCAACCCGAAACGATATCAAAGGATCCACGCGCTACATCCTTCGATGCGCCAAGCGCGCTTGCACCATGGCTACAATGTCATCATCGGCCAAACCGGCATTTGAACAGGCGCGAATCATGTCGTCGATTACAAGCTCAATAGGGCTATCGGTGGCGCGGTCGGCTCCAATTTCGCGACGCGGCGCCACGAACGTACCACGCCCCTTGCGCGTGGCAATGTAGCCTTCACGTTCCAAATCCATGTACGCGCGGTTCACCGTGTTGTAGCTTATGTCCAGCTCAGCGGCCAGCCCGCGTACCGTGGGAAGCTGTTCGCCTTCCGCAAACGAACCCGAACCAATCAAGTAAGCAATGCGGTTTTTAATTTGTATCCAAACGGGCAGGCCACCCGCGTAATCTATCTCAAATGACTTCAATGAATTCATATGCTATTCGCCTCTACCCTTTGTGAACCCATCGCTTACCGCCGTGGGCACCGTAACCACCGAA
This sequence comes from uncultured Eggerthellaceae bacterium, assembly GCA_934648845.1. Lineage (GTDB taxonomy): Bacteria > Actinomycetota > Coriobacteriia > Coriobacteriales > Eggerthellaceae > CAKUOV01. Next base: position 150,813 of record CAKUFS010000001.1, on the reverse strand, counting down.
CCGCCCGAGCGCTTCACCGTCTCGTACTGCATGAGCATGGCGCGCAGCTTGAACGCCGCCTCGGGGTCGCCATACACGTCGGCCGCCTCGGACAGCATAGCGGCAACATCGGCCTCCACGCCCGCTACCGAAGCACGCGCGCTGCGCTCACGGTCGGCCTGAGCCTCTAAGCTCATAACTTCTTGCAGCTCTTCGGGAATCACAATGTCGCGCACTTTCACGGAAATGATGTCAACACCCCAGCTCGCAGCCTCGTGCTCGATATCTTCCTTAATCTCGGCATCCAGCTGGTCGCGCCGCACTGCCACTTCGGCCAGCTGCGAGCGACCCACTGCTTCGCGCATGGCGGTCTGCGCCAAAAACGACACCGATGCGTAGTAGTCCTCAACCTCGGCACAGGCTTTTTCGGCATCCCACACCATCCAAAACAGCACGGCATCGATGTTTACCGGCACCAGGTCGGCCGTAAGCGTACGCTCGGCGTAAAACGGCGTGGCAATAACGCGCTGATCCACGCGAATTGTGCCGTGCTCGATAATGGGAATGGTGAAGTACAAGCCCGGACCCACCACGCGATTCAGCTTACCGAAGCGCAAAACAACAACCTTTTCCCAGTTCAGAGCCATATGCGTAGAGGAAAGCACCAACAAGCCCGCAAGCAGTGCCACCAGTAGCCCCGCCGGATCAATGCTGCCCGTGACCAGCGTCCACGCCAAAAGCACCAGCATACACGCCAACAGAAACACCGCAATGCTGAAAATAGTCGCACCGTTGCGCGACGACTTGCGCGGCACATAGCTCGTAGCCGCACGAATCTCGGCCTCTTTATCGGTCAGCTCATACGGCGCATCGTAGCGCACGTCTTTCTTTTTCCTATTTCTCATAACTTCCCCCTTGGAAGGTCAGTTCAAAGCCATGGCGAAGGTGTCGGCGCACTCACAAGCCTGCAACCTGGCCGAACACCCACCGAATGCCTTTTGGACACGCAGCAAGCGCGCAACAAGCACGCCGCAATCCGCAACCGTCGCTCCCGCTATCGCCACGCCGCAGGTAAACCAACATCAGCCTATCCATTCACCCATGAGCCCGCTGGCAACGCTTCCTGCTTGCGTTGCATCGTACAGCCCTGCATCCACAAAGCACAAACGCATGATAAAGCCGCCAAGCAACACCGCGGCCGCTATCCAAACAAGCTGGGACCGGTAATTCCCATAGGCAACGAATCGCTCCATAACGAACGGCACCACCAGACCAACAGTCACCAAGCCGCTCCAAAAGAGCCACGCAAGGTCGCCTGCTATCAGGGCATATACCGCACATGCGGTCGCATCTCCCAACATACCCCACGTCAGATACGCCGCCAGCACCACGGCTTCCGCCAAAATGACGAAGCCGTCGACATGCGCCAAGCGCGCCAAGGGTGCCACCACCGGCTGCCGCGTTTCAACGAACACACCCGAAAACAGCACGCATGCGATACCGCACGACAGCGACGACACCGTAAAAAGCGCCGGCAGCAACGTTGTTTGCCAGAAACGCACTGATGCCAAACTGCTCAACAGCACGCCGGTGTAAACCATGGTGGCAACGCCGACAAGCACACCCACCGCCGAAAGGACATACACAAACCCGAGACCAGGAAAAACGTTATCCAGCAAAGCAAGTGCGGCAAAAACCGCCGCGATTGCAAACGATGCCGCCAGCACATACGCTCCCACCGTCATGATGGACAACCGCGGCGTGAACAGCAAGTTGAGCAGACGGTCAAAACGCCCCAGGTCAAAGGCAAGGCACGCAATCGCGCAGGCAAGCACCACCAGGCATACCAACCACGCGCGCGCGAAGAACTCTCCCGGCAGCGCAAACGCGCCCGAGACCCTGCCTTGGCGACCAGGCGTTCGCGGCGGCATCGTGCGGCCCGAAAGCGTGCGTCCCAAGCGCGTTCGACCTTTCAGACTACCGAATCGGCGGCGTGCATTCACACACTCCAACAGGCACAACACCACCAGCGCACCCGCGCCGGTGCCGCCCAGAAACAGATACCCTATAACAAAATCGCTGAACACGAGTGCCTTTCTGCCAGCAGTTTTTCGTTCGCGCATCTGCGCTGCGTCCTGCACGTTTGCGTTCGCGCTGCCACAACGCGCCGGAAACGCATCCGCGCGCAGCGTGCATTCACGCACAAACTTGTCAAGCGACAATGCGATTACTACAGCTTTCCAGTATAAAGCATCGCCGCTTTCATGCAGAAAAACTACAGCGCAGGAAGGTAAGCACGCAAAAGCTGCCCCACGGCGCGATAGAACGGATGACGAGCCTGCTCACACAGCTTTTCTGCAAAATTCGGAAGCCATGTTGAAACATGCTCGGCCAGGAACTGCCCATAAGCAGCCGCCGCTGATCCGCCAGGCAAATCCGCCGTTGCCGGTGCACCTTCCGCAGGTTCCATCAGCCCCGCCTCAAGCGATGCCAAATACTGCAGCAGCTCCAACTCGGTGGGCGCAAAATCCAGCGGCTCGTTCGTTCCCTGCGGACGTCCCAAACCGCATGCACGGCAAAAACGCTCGACTTCCATAGAGTGCGGATTCACGAAGAGCAACGCATCCACGCCATCGTCGGCCGCGCGCCACACGCCCTCGAACGGACTCACAACCGGCTCGGGCGATCCCACAAACAGGCGCGTTGCATCGGCGCGCAGGGCGTGAAGCAGCGCTTCCGATTGCGCTTCCGCAACGTCTTCATCTGCGCAAACGCGCGCACTGCCATCACCGTCGGCAACACCGCCCGCAAGCCCGGCCGCAAAATCGGCAGGCAAGGCAACGCCCAGCGCGTCCGCAATTTCCTGCGCCGCAGCAGTCCATTCGCCGCTCGCAATAGCACCCGCCACATCGACCGTGGGGTAGCGCAGCGAAAACGCCAACAACTCGCAAGCCGAAGCCTTCAAAGACCAGATATCCATATCGTTTCCTTCCGTATCACGCGGCGCAACCGCCTGCATCAGACCGGCATTTTCTATCAATTCCAGCTTAACTTCTCGCACGACTAGGCTTTTTCCCTTTGGCTCAACAACATTGTACGAGCACGCAAAGACCGCCGGCACACCGGTAACGTGCTGCGCGTGGCGCGGCGCAAACGACAAACTTCCCTCATCGAAATCCTGCACATACGGGAATCCTTCCTGGTCAAACTGCTGTTTAACCAGGGAAACATCCGCATCGAACACCTTTATCGTTTTGTAGAAGAAATCCTGCGTATCAAGCTCCCACGTGCGCGCATCCAGCTTTGCCAGCCGATTTTGCTGCAAGATTTGATCGCGATGCTTGTTTTCCAGCGAGCAATAATGAACCCCCAAGGAAAGTCCCTGTTCAATGGCAAATTCAAGCAATCGAAGACACAGCGCTTCGCTGCCCGCAACGGGAAGGCCCGCCGCATATTCGTAATCGTACGCCACGGGAAACGGCGGATTTGCCACCGTGAAACCACGCCGCGCGAACTCCGCCCAATCGTTCATGGGATAGCCAAACTCCAGCAAGTTAATGCCAAACGCACCCGCTGCATCAAGCCCCAAAAGCAGCTTGCGCATGGCTTGCTCCGTTCCGGGAATCGCCGGCATTTCCACCATAACGTCGCGGATGAAGCACTTCGCCTGCGTGATGCGCGCCAAGGCCTCATCAATGGCCGCATTTTGCTGTGCGTCAGAATCCAGCACATCAAGCTTCACGCTCAAACGCAGCTCCTGCAGTCCCGCATCGCGCAGCTGCGCCAGCAGCTCATCGGTCAGCAAGTCGCCATCGGTATACAAACGCAAATGCGCCTGGGGAAATGCCTGATGAGCGCGCTGGAAAAACGCCACAGCCTCACGCGGATGCAACAGCGGCTCGCCACCAGTAAGCGCCACATGGGTAACATCGCCGTTCGCCAGGAATGCATCAAGCTCGTTTTGCCAGCCAGCTTTCAACGCACGCGAACGGTCATAATCTGCCTGATTCGCGTTGAAGCAGAAGTAGCAATGGCGATTGCATGCCGTGGACAGCGTGAACGTCTTGCTGCCCTGCCCGCCCGTGCACGCAACGCAAGCGCTGGAAAGCGCGCCCACCACAATGCTGGCACCGCCATTGCGAAAACTTGCACCTTTTTCTCGCAAGCGTTCGCGCAACGCCGCCGCTTCCGCTTGGGCGCAGCCCTTTTCGTCAAGGTCGATGCCGCGCGCACGCAACGCGTTGGCGTATTCCGCCTGGATGGAATCATATTCAGAAAGCCACGCTGCCAAGTTCGGACGCTGGGCCAGAAGCACCGTAAGGCCCTGCGGTGTTGAACACGTCATGCACGAAACTGCCTGCGAAGAATCTACCGGCGAAGCCGTGTGCGCGGTCGCCGAACAGCCAAGCGCCGCTTCTGGCGCCAAGCCCTGGGGCTGCGCGTCTACCGGCAAGACGTCTTTACTCATGAGCGATTCCTTCCCCACGGCTTTCTTTTGCACGTTTCACCTGCTCATCGGCATATTTCGCTTTATCAGTAGCTGCGACCATCGCTTTCGCGCCGTCCTCTTTCGCAGACAGAAAGCTTTTGACGCGCCCCGCGTTCAAGGCTGCATGAACCAGCAACATCGCCAACAACAACGTAGCCGTAGCCGCATGCAGGGGGCTCCAGAAATAATACCCCGTTGCGTAGCATCCGAAAAACGGAAGAACCGATCCCGAGATCATCAACCCGGAAACAACACACACGGCAAGCGTCACCAGCATGACAACGTCAACGACCAGACGCGCAGCGTTTCGCGCGTTTTTCACCGTGGTGATCACACGTTTTCCTGCATGCGCAAGCAGCGCAACAGCCAGAACGATTCCCAACCATTCATGCGCGGGAACGCCCGTTACCCCTGGCAGTTCGCATGCAATGAACAAAACAGCAAGCACGGCATCGGCAACAAGAACGGTCTTAGCGGCTCTCATCATCGCCGCCTTTCTTTGCCGAGCCAGCTTTAGGTTTTTGCCCTTTGAACAGACCCATCATAAACAGCAGCGCAATCACGAACACCACGGGTGCCAAAATCCACAGCATAAGCGACGTTGAGCTGGCTTGATGATAACGGTTTTGCAGCGTCTCCCACGCATGGCACGACGTTGATGCGCAGCCCACTTCGGGGCAAATCATTTCATGGGCACCATCGGGTTCGGGAATAGCATCGTAGCCGTGGCACGATTCCGACACGCACCCCACCACCGGGCACGGCGACGTGGGCTCAATGCGATGAACACCCGAATCGCCCTCCAGCGCAGTGCCCAGCAGCAGCACACACGTTGCCACCACGGCGAAAAAAGCCGTAACAGCAGCAATACCTTTCGCCATGGTTTGTTCTCCTTTCGTCTCAAGAGAGGCCGTTTACCTGCGAAAACGCAAACGAGCTCTCAACAAACGAACGGTAAACAAAGGGCCCGCCCCAAACGAAGCGAGCCCATTGCGAGAAAAGAGGCCTAGTGAAATTCAGCCGTAGGCTTCAAGGGAAGATACTTCAGGCCCAGCAGCAGAAGCAGCGCGCCCAGGCCAATCACACCCAGCACAACGCCGAACTCAAGCGGCGTAGGGCCGTAAACCAGGCCGTCATAGACGCCCGCCCAGCCGTTTGCGCTGTTCGTGGCGGTCAGCGCCGTCACAGGGCTTGCGAAATCCAGGTTGTGCAGCTGGAAGCCGCCGTCCAACAGCTGGAAGCGCTTGCAGAAGATAGCCACAATTGCCAGCGCAGATGCGCCAACCAGCAAACCATTCTTGCGCGCGGTGGGTACGAAGCACACCACGGCAGCAACAATCGTGCAAATGATTTCCGCCCAGAAGAACGGAGCCAACGGGCCGCTGACCAGCATAGATACAACCTCGGCACCAGAACCGCCGGGGAAACCGGCCGTCAGCAAGTCGCAACCAAAGAAGTACAGGTCAACCATGCAGAAGGCGCCCAGCATCTTCGCCAGCTTCACAATATAGCGCTGGTCCAGATCCATATAGCCCACCTTGCGCAGCGCAATGACCACAATCATGACCAACGCAGTGCCGCAGACCAGGGCCGATGACACGAACCACGGCGCCAGAAGCGCGGTGTGCCAGAACTCATGCGATGCCTGCAGGCCGAAGATCCATGCGGTAACGGAGTGCACCAACACGGCAACAACCAGGGCAATCACGCTGATCACGCGCAGGGTGGTTGACTTGACCAGGCCCTTTTCTTCGCGCAGCGTGGCCCACAGGTACACGCAGGACAGAATCAGATACGTGGCCAGCACAATGATGTCCCACATCAGCGGCGAGGTCAGGTTCGAATACAGGAACAGCTCCCAAATGCGCAGAGGCTGGCCCAGGTCAACCACAACAAAGCCGATAGCCATCACGGTAGCGCAGATGGATGTCCACACGGCCACCTTCGAAATGCCGCCGAAGCCTTCCATGCCGAAAGCGCGCGGAATGGAGCTAATGATCAAGCCGCCGGCAGACAAACCAACCAGGAACATGAACATGGTAATGTACAGGCCCCACGAGTCAAGGTTGCGCATGCCGGTGTTCACCATACCGCTGACCAGCTGAAACACCCACAAACCAATGCCAAGAACGGTAATAACGGCCGCCACGGCAATGGCGATGTTCATCGTTTTACCCCCGAATTGAGCGGTCGGGGACTTCTTAGTCTCTTCAGACATTTTTCTATCTCCTTTCCGCTTACACCAGGTAGTAAACGTTCGGCTGCATGCCGCGCTCGGTCAGAAGCTGCTCGTACGGGCGGCTTGCAATAATCTGGGAAATCTCGGAATTCGGATCGTCCAGGTCGCCCCAATGACGAGCACGTGCCGGGCACAGATCCATGCAGGCGGGTGTTTCGCCCTTGCTGGTGCGCTGATAGCAGAACGTGCACTTCTCTACTGTGTGCTTCTGGTGCTTCGGAGCGTCGGCGTCGCCAATCGCGAAGCCCATCTGGTTCTTCGGCTCCTGCCAGTTGAAGGAACGCACGCCCGTGTAGGGGCAAGCGGCCATGCACATGCGACAGCCAATGCAGCGGTCGTAGTCCTGGCGCACAATGCCCGTCTCGGGATCCTTGTACGTTGCACCCACGGGGCACGCCTTCACGCAGGCGGGGTTTTCGCAATGCTGGCAACCCACCGTGTAGTAGCGCATGCTCAAGTTGGGGAAGGTGCCGGCGGGCGTATCAACTTCATCGCCGCCCTTGGTCAGCGCGCGCGTCCAGAAAATATCATCCGGCACATTATTTGCCATTTTGCAGGCAGTCGTGCAAGCGTTGCAGCCTACGCAGCGCTTGGTGTCAATCGCCATACCATAGCGAGCCATTATTTACCCCCTTTGTACTTCTCGACCTCGCACAGGAAGTCGTAGAAAGCGCTGTTGTCGCAGAAATCGTTCATATAGATGTTCGTCAGGTCCTGAGCGTGACCCTCGATGAACTGCTCTTCCTGGAAGCCATGGGGAATAGAGATAACGCCCGGCTTGATTCCTTCGGTGACCAGGGCCTTCAGCACTACGTAGCCGTGATCGTTGTAAGCGCGCACCACGTCGCCCTGCTTAATGCCACGTGCGGCGGCGTCGCTGGCGTTGATCTTGATCTGCGGCTCGGGTTCAAGCTCGCGCATCATGGGAGTGTAGGCAAGCTGGGAATGAACGTGATACTTGTGATGCTGGCTGCAGCCCATCAGGGGATATTTCTCGCGCATCGGGTTTTCCCAGTAAGCCTCGTGCGCCGGTTCGTAGTAGGGGCGCTTCTCGTAGTCGGCAATCTTCTGGCCAACGTAGCCGCGCGGCGTGGGCTTTTCCAGGTAGAACTTCACGCGTGCCGTTTCCGCAGAACCCGTTGCGGCAACCGGAGCCGTAGAGGTGTACAGCGGCGTGCGCACCATGGAATCCTTCTGGAAGCGGTCGTAGTTGATACCGAACTTCTCGTTCAGGCCGTTTGCATCCTTGAGCACAGCATCGATGAGTTCCTTGTTCGATGCACCGTTGCCGTAGATGGCACCCATGCCCAGCGTTTCAGCAATGGAGCGCATGATTTCCAGGTCGGTCTTGCATTCGAACGCGGGCTCCACAGCCTTCTGCTGGAACATAAGGTAAGGCGTGGGGCAACCGCTGTCGTAATCTTCCGTTTCAAAGATGTGCGGAACAGGAAGCACCAGGTCAGCGTACTTGGCAGTGTCAGTCATGTTGACGTCGGCACACACTACGTAGGGGACCTTCTTCACGGCTTCAATAAGCTCCTGACGGCCCGATTCGCAGCACAGCATGTTGCCATTGCAGCACCACAGAACCTGAATGTCGCATTCTTTTCCGCCCCAGCTCTTCTTTTCCAGGATTTCCGGAAGATGCGTGCCGGTGGTGTTAACGCCCAGTTTGCCCATGAAGAAGGCGGTGTTATTGACCAGCGAGTTGAACGGCGAGGTGTTACCGCAAATGGCACCGCCAGGAACACCGTAGTTACCCGTCTGGCAAGCGATGAGCGCCAGGTTCTTGAAGTTGTGATGCGAGTTCACGTGATGACCGAAGCCCTGGAACGTCATAACAAAGCTGGGGCCATCGGCGTACATCTGTGCAAGCTTGATGATGTCCTCTTCGGGAATGTCGCAGATTTCGGCAGCCTTGGCAACGGTGTATTCCTTGATGTTGTCCAGGCAAACCTGATAGCAGGTCTTAACTTTCCTACCGTCGGACAGCGTATATTCGCCCAGGATAGCGGGCTTTTCTGCCTGCTCCAAGGGAGCCTGCGCGCCGGTAGCTTCGTCCCAAACCACAATGGGGTCAATCACGGTGGGCATGCCGTATGCGTTCAGCGGGCCTTCCTTGGCGGCCTGGCCATACGCGCTCATGCGAACGTACGTGCCGTCTTCGCCCACCAAGAACGGAGCAACGGTAAGCGTGCGCAGGTATTCTTCGTTGTACAGCTTGTTCTCGTGGATGTAGTTTGCCATAGCCAGCATCAAAGCGCCGTCCGTACCAGGACGAATAGGCACATACATGTCGGAATGTGCGGCGGAAGCCGTGTACTGCGGGTCGATGGTGATCAGCTTTGCGCCCTTTTCGCGCGCCTGGCACACGAACTGCCATGCGTGGATGTAGGCCTCGGCAGGATTGCCGCCCCACGAGAAGATGTATTTCGCGTTCACCGCGTCGGCAAAGCTGTTGCCCGTGTTGCCCAGAGCGATCATCTGCTCGTAAATCTGAGCGTAGTCGGCGCTTGCGCCCAAAACGGTGCCGCCAATAGCGGTCAGGAAGCGACCGTATGCAACGGACATATAGCCAGCTTGAGCGCCATTCAAAACGCCGTAAGAGGCATAAGACGACCACACTGCGAACGACGTGCCACCATACTGCTTGATTGCTGCGCCAATCTTGCCGCTTACTTCGGCAATGGCTTCATCCCAGCTGATGCGTTCCCACTGGCCAGCACCGCGCTCGGTGCCTTCCACGCGACGCATGGGATACTTCAAACGGTCCGGATCGTACAGGCGCTGGGGCTGCGTGTAACCTTTCACGCAGATACGACGCCACTGAGCATCGGCCTCGGGATACTGCGCCGCCGCAACTTTGACGACCTTGCCCTCGCGCACCGTAACGTCCATGTGGCATTTGCTTCCGCAGTTGCCACGGCAACCGCTGTGGAATACCGATTCCTCGGCGGCAAGCTCCCCAGCCTCAGCAACGGGAGCCAACGTGCCTGTAACCGCAGTTCCAGCTACCGCAGCCACACCTGCAACTGCAGCGGTGGTCTTGAGAAAGCTTCTGCGAGTAAGCCCAGCTGTCGAGCCATTCATTCCCGACATCTCTCCTCCTTTAAAGATATGGGGCTTTTTTCGCGTTTTACTGCGGGCGCGCTCGATCGCGAATTCAAGCAAGCCGCTGCGCAGGGAAGCCCCTCTTTCCTCCATTACAGAATCGGCCTGATTCTTCTTGAGCGTCATATTATCGCAATGCTCTGCGACTTTCAAGCACTAAAGGCGACTTTCTGCGGGTGATTGCAAGCAAGCCACGCGATGACGTGGGTTTTCGGGAAAGAGCGGCGGCGCTTACAAACACGGAAAACAACTTTGGGTTCACGTAGTTATAAAAATGGGGTGAAATTCGAAGCTGTGGTAGGTTGAGGGTAGGTGAAGGGCGCGATTTAGACCCTTTTTCGAAAAATGTGTTGCGCGTAGAAAATGAACATTAACAAAACACCAGTTCAAAGCTATTCTTTATTGGGGCAGGTTTCAGTTTCCGATAAAAGCCTCGGTGCGGCCTACCCCCAACCTATCGCAACTTCGAATTTGGGACCCAAAATCCAACAACGTGAATCCTGCGAGACAGCAGATACCAAAAAAAACGAAAACGTTGACACCGCCAAGGCAATTTGTCGCGAAAATGCTCGCTTCGAAGCCTAAACAGGTCACCCGATTGGCAAAAACCCAAATGGCGTTACCATGGCATGGGCACGCACGCAGCAAGCCAGACATACGACGCCGCAATTCCCCGAAAGAGGACGGAGCCGCCGGGCACCTACCCCTCAAACAAACCCGTACCGCTAAATCGGTCAATAAAAGCTTTGATTCTCCCAATGATGCGCAGGCGCTTTCCCGCATAATCCCCCGCAGGAGCAAACCGCGACGTCTTTGTCGCCATAAGCTCCGAGATTGCCGTGCCACTTTCGGAAACTTCACCGTCAAGAAACGCACGCTCAACGAACGAGCGCGTCTCTTCTGGCTTGAGCCGCTCATCCGTGATAATGCTCTCCAGTTCCTTTTCACTTTCTGCCTTAATATAAGCACGCCAATCAGCATCCACATCATTTGAACCATTAATGGAGTCGATGAATCGCTCAATCAGGTCACGCTTATTGCGCAATTCGTAGCTGGCATTAATAGCGCTCATAATGTCGGCAATCAACACCTTGTCGCGGCAATTGTCATCGTGATACTTCTTAACCAGCATCAAAATGTAATCGATACCTATATCAACAGTTTTTAGCAACTCAATCTCGAACACCAGATCGTCGTTTATAAGTGCGCCGTCAACATCGGGTTTACGATACTTTTCTCGCAGATCAACGTAAACGCTGCGGTAGTCCTGCTCGTCACGAGGCAACAACGTGTCATCGGCGGCAAACTCATCAAAGCTGGTAAGAATGTTGCGCAGCCGAAGCAAAGTGCCGAATAGCCTGATGAACGCCTTTTCATTTTCTTCGCCAAAGGGCATCTCGCCCGGAGCCCATCGCGCCTGCAGTTCAGCTAATCTATCTCGATACTCGCCCAAATACTCCTTGTAAGGCTTCAGCAGCACAATGCCATGCGCGTCTTTGTCGCCAAACAGGCTAACCGCCTTGTTGACTTCGTCCTCCAAATTGCGGAAGCACACGATATTGCCGTAATCCTTAACGGCATTCAGAATGCGATTCGTGCGACTAAACGCCTGAATCAGGCCATGCAAACGCAGATCCTTGTCAACCCACAGGGTGTTCAGCGTAGTGGCGTCAAAACCCGTAAGGAACATATTTACCACAATGACCAGGTCAACCTCGCGATTCTTCATGCGAAGACTCAAATCCTTGTAGTAGTTTTGGAAGCCGTCTTCGCCGCCGCTGGTACTGAAATTCGTAGAGAAGCAGGCGTTATAATCCTGAATAGCCGACTCTAGAAAATCGCGACTTGGCGCATCAAGGCTCGCAACGTCGAAGCTCTCGTCGGGTAGACCGCAGCCGTCGTCGGTCTCGTTGGGACCAAACGAGTAAATCAGCGCCACCTTCAGCTTCTGTCCGCCGCGCTCTTCCTGAATGCGCTTAAAGGCCGAGTAGTACACTTTGGCAATATCGATGCTCGCTACGCAAAACAGGCTATTGAAACCCATGACGCGTCGCCCTTTGAGCGGATACGAGTAACCTCCCTTGGTCTTTTGGTCGTAGTGATCAAGAATGTAGTTCACAATCATGTCAATGCGCGCTTGGGTCTTCAAGGCGCTTTCGCGATAAATCGCATACACCTTCTCGTCTTCCATGCGGTCGCGCTCGCGCAGCGTGGAAATATAGTCGATTCGGAAAGGCAGCACGTTGCCATCGCGGATGGCATCAACAATCGTGTAGATATGCAGCTTATCACCGAATGCCTGCTCAGTCGTGCGCAGCTGTGGGCTGCCCGATGCGCTAGCGTTTTCGGCAAAGATAGGCGTGCCCGTGAAACCAAAGATGTGGTACTTTCTGAAGTGCTTCACAATTGATGTATGCATATCGCCGAACTGGCTTCTGTGGCACTCGTCAAAAATCAGCACTACATGCTTATCGTAAACAGGATGCTTGGGGTTCTTGTCAATGAAGATTGACAGCTTCTGGATAGTGGTCACCAGAATCTTGTACTCATGCGGCGCGCCGTGTTCGTCTTTGTCCTCCAGCTGACGCTGCAGGATGGACGTATTCTTCGAGCCGTTGGCGGCACCTTTTTCGAACTTGTCGTATTCGCGCATGGTCTGATAGTCCAGATCCTTGCGGTCAACCACAAAGATAACCTTATCCACACCTTCCATGCCGCTGGCAAGACGAGCGGTCTTGAAGCTGGTAAGCGTTTTGCCAGAACCCGTGGTATGCCACACGTAACCACCTGCCGCCGTTGTACCCAGCATAGCCTTATTGTTTTCGGAAATCAGAATGCGATTCAGAATGCGCTCAGTTGCTACAATCTGATAAGGGCGCATAACCATAAGCGTGCCATCTTCGGTGAAGATGCAGTACTTGGTCAGAATATTCAGCAACGTGTGCTTTGCGAAGAACGTTTTAGTGAAGGGCACCAGGTCCATGATGGGCTTGTTATCCGCAGCTGCCCACCAGCTAGTAAACTCAAAAGAGTTGGAAGTTTTTTTGGTGCTGCCTTTTGCTTTCGTCGTCTCTTCCACATGATTCATACGCGTAGAGTTTGAGTAGTATTTTGTTTGCGTACCATTGGAGATAACGAAGATTTGAACGTACTCATATAGCCCGCAACCACTCCAGAAACTATCGCGTTTATAGCGCTCTATCTGGTTAAACGCTTCTTTAATTGCTACGCCACGTCGCTTTAATTCGATATGCACCAAAGGCAATCCATTAACCAGGACGGTCACGTCGTAGCGATTCTCGTAATTGCCATCGGCGGTGGTGTACTGGTTAAGCACTTGCAGCGAGTTGTTATGGACATTCTTCTTGTCAATCAGACGAATGTTCTTGGTGGAGCCGTCGTCGCGAGAAAACGCCTGAATATAGTCTTCCTGAATGCGGCGTGTCTTTTCCAGCGGACCTTCATTCTCGCTGGCAATGCTTTGCCTGAAAAAGCGCTTCCATTCGCCATCCGTAAAGGTAATGTCGTTCAATTGCTCCAATTTGGAACGCAAGTTCACAATCAAATCCGTTTCACTTGAAATGGAAACGTATTCATAGGCTTGTTTTTGAAGCTGCTTGATAAAAGCCGTCTCAAGAGCCGCTTCGGACTGGTAGGAGTCGGAACGAGCATTATCGATGGGCGTGGTTGCGCACACGGTGGACTGACCGCCGAAGGCCATAAGATCGAAGCTCACATCTTTGGGAAGACTATCCAAAACCGAGGGTGCAGAATCAACATCGGGGAACGCCACAGCAGCATGCTCCACGTAACCAGGGCCATCCACCTCGGTATAAACATTCAGCTCATCGGTCATGCAATCTTCCCTTTCCGTTCAAGACAAGGCAAAAGAAACCCCGCCTTATCGTTCCAGCCCATCAATGAAATTCATTACCAAGGAAACCATAATCTCCTTTTCTTCGGACTTCAATTCGGCAATCATGATAGCCAGCGCCACCAACGTACTGTAAGCAATGCCGCGTCCCAGCAGAAAGACAAACGATATCATCATCACATTAGACGCTTAGATTCAGATTGCCATCATCCGATTCGAAGAGGACGATTTCGTTACCCATAAACCCGCCCTTCCGACTAAGCCGTTTTTTCCTTAAAAGTTAGAAGCTTATCGCGATAGTACTCATACTGCTTCCTGCGAGCGGCAATTTCAGCAGGAAGGCCTGCGGAAATGTCGTTGACAAGAGCGTAAAGAACATCCAGCGCGTCGGTTATTTCACGTTGTTTCTCCAATGAAGGAACCGGCAACATTAGTTTTGATAGGATTTTTCCGTTTGTTAATGCACGTGTTGTATATGAGGAATGAGCAACAATCCATTTGCGAATATCGTGCGTTTCAAAGCAATACGCGCAGTAAGACGGATTCAATAAATCGGTCTTTGGTCTGGCCCTAAGCAGAAATCCGCTAAATACGCAACTGGGGATATCCTCCACCAACGCAGCCGTTTTACCTATTTCGTCCTTTGTTTCAGAGGTGCGTGTGAAAAAAACATCTCCACGAAAGGCATTGCAACTCGCAATATCTTTTTCACTAGCATCCACCAAACCTCTAACGGAATCGGCAGTCAACTTTCCGCCGCGATAAACATCGACATAATTCACAATGGGCGATCCATGTCCAAAAAATTCCTTGCCTTTGTTCAATCCGTTTTTAAAATCAAATAAGTCGCCAACAGGAATTCGAGGTACGGAGCAATCAAACGACATAAGTTCATCGAGCGCAACCGCATACTGGCGCCTGCGCGCCTCCAGCTCCGCCTCCAGCTCCGCCTCCAGCTCCGCGAAGGAGTCTAACACACGTACAATCTCTTCCTGCACTTCCATAGGAGGAACAGGAATACGAAATGCCAAAATTGCCCTCTTATCACCACGGGGCATTTTGGCTCCCTTTGAGTTCTGCACGTTGTATTCAGTAAAGGTTCGTCCAGCAAGCACCTGCCAAAGAAATGCGGGGCTAAGCTCGGAAGAATCGTTTACGCGAATAACCAGAACATCCCCATTTGTTCCACCATCACAATCAGCAAGCCACATCTTCTTTAAATAGGGACGAATATTACCTAAAAGGATATCGTTCGGTTGAAAAGCGATGCATTTCTCTTCCAATGGAATACGAATTTCGGTGCTTCTACCATGATATTCCTGCAGCAACTCATTAACGCCGATGTAAGAACCTTCTTCGAGCTCCGATGCGAAAACGCGCTCCTTTGAATAACTCACCACTTCGCCAAGCGTCTTATACTCCACCCCATCAGGGCAAAGGCGTTCAATCAATTCATCGATGCGACTCATTCCGCATCCTTCCCTTCATCGCCAAGACGGGCAACGTTTACCAACAACTGCGCAAAATCCAGCGCGTTCATACTGGTTACCACAGGCTTTCCCGTTTGTTCTTCGATCTGCTTGCGCGCATTGCCCGCCACGGTGCCGCCACGCTTCGCAACATCGCGATTCTGATCCAGCCCCTTCGGCTGCTCCACGCGAGAGATTTCAGTGGTGGTGGCTTCCGCTAACATGTTCAGCACCAATTCGGTATTGCTCATGTTGTCGCGAAGATTTTCCTTCTTCAAACCTTTCAGATTCTTGTACTCACGGGTAGAAAGCCCACTCCACGCGCGCGTGATGTCGTTAGTTAGAATGGCGAACTCTTTTCCCTGTTCAACTCCGCGTTGGCGCCACTCATCGGTGAGCTCCTTGCGGATGTCAATTGCCAGCAGGCGTTGGCGAATCCACCCTTCGGAGTAGCCCTTTTTCAGGTACGTTTCCAGCGCGCGGTTTATGGCAAGCTCGGGGTCAATGGTCTCGTCGATGCGCTCCGCACCCACCTGGGCAAGCCACAACTTAAAAGGCTCCGCCTTCTTAGAGGGAATAGACTGGATGATACGCAAAATGCCCTGTGTGGTGGCAGCATTTGTTTTGCGACGCCGCCCATCCGGGGCAAGCATCTCTACGGAGGTACAAATTGTACCCCACTCCAAATTCAGCTCGACATCGCGCTGTCTCATGCGCTTGATGTATTGCTTCGGATCGGCGCTGTCGGTAAGCGCCCCCACCACATCAACAATGGAGAAGTACCACTCCTGCTCATCGTCGTTCCACGCAGAGCGAATCTGCCTGCTTTCGAATAATTTGATACTCTCTGCTTGATTGTGCGCTACTCGTGTCTGATGTGTCATGGTATCCCTCCTTCGCGTTTATCTGAAGAGCGCCCTATGTGCCCTTGATTTTTACCGTAGTGGCGCAGACTGGGAATCACTTTCCTTCCAGATCGGCTACAATGGCGTCGATTTTTTCGCGAAGTTCCTGTTCACGTGCCACAATGTGAGCAATCTCCGCGTTCAGGGCTTTGATATCAACCTGCTCGCGCGTGTCTTCCTTTTCCACGTAGCTGCTCACGCTCAGATTGGCATCGTTGGCAACAATGTCATCGTTGGAAACAGCCTTGCAGAAATAATCCACATCTTCACGCGCTTCAATGGCGGCGATGATGTGCTCAATATTCTCGGGCTCCACATGGTTGCGCGTGTCATAGCGCTTGAATTCGCTCGACGCGTCAATAAAAAGAACGTCGCTCGTCTTCTTCGCCTTCTTTAAGACGATGATGCACGTTGCGATTGACGTACCAAAGAAGCAGTCGGGCGGCAGCTGGATAACGGTATCCACAAAGTTGTTGGCAATAAGATACTTTCGTATTTTGCCCTCGGCGCCACCACGGTAGAGCACGCCCGGAAACTCGACAATCGCCGCCGTGCCGTCCGTAGAAAGCCAGCTGAGCATATGCATGGCAAATGCGAGGTCCGCTTTTGACTTTGGCGCCAGCACGCCTGCGGGGCTAAAGCGCGGATCGTTGATATTGAGCGGATTAGAGTCGCCTTCCCACTTGATAGAATAGGGGGGATTCGAAACGATTGCATCGAATGGCTCATCATCCCAGTGTTTAGGGTCCTTCAACGTATCGCCCAGCTGGATATCGAACTTGTCGAAATTGATGTCATGCAGGAACATATTGATGCGTGCCAGATTGAACGAGGTCAGGTTGATTTCCTGGCCGAAATAGCCCTTGCGCACCTTGTCCTGACCCAAAATTTTCTCAAACTTCAGCAAAAGCGATCCTGAACCACAGGCTGGGTCGTACACCTTATTGACCTCATCGCGGCCGATGAGCACAATGCGCGCCAAAAGCTCGCCAATTTCCTGCGGCGTAAAGAACTCGCCGCCCGATTTACCCGCATTGGTGGCATACATGTTCATGAGGAATTCGTAGGCATCGCCAAAAGCATCAATGCGATTGTCCTTGAAGCTCCCCCCAAAATCCAAGCTGCCGATTTTTTGAAGCAAGGCCGCAAGCTTTGCGTTCTTCTCGACGACGGTGTTGCCCAATTTGGCAGAGTTTACGTCCATGTCGTCGAACAGGCCTTTAAGATCGTTTTCTGATTCGGTGCCCACCGCACTGCCTTCAATGTTCTTGAACACGCGCTCCAAGGTTTCGTTGAGGTTTTCGTCGTTGGCAGCGTTGGCGGTAACATTGCAAAAAAGCTCACTGGGCAGAATAAAGAAGCCTTTATCCTTCACAGTCACTTCGCGCCCATATTCTGCCTCTTCGTCGGGAAGCTTCGCGTAGTCGAAGTCGAAGTTGCCCGCCGCTGCCTCTTCTGCGTTCAGGTAATCACATAAGTTTTCGCTGATGAATCGGTAGAAGAGCGTACCTAAGATGTACTGTTTGAAGTCCCAACCATCCACACTGCCGCGCAAATCGTCGGCGATGGACCAGATGGTCTTGTGAAGTTCAGCGCGCTGCGCCTCGTTGGTAGCATTTGCCATGGGATTCCTCTCGAAACGAGGGTCTAGTTGCACATTTTTTTCATTTTACTACTCCCCCGCCAACCGCAACAAAGAAAGCTTCCCTACCTGACCGCGATTCCCTTAAGGACGGAACCTCAACGTCCCGCACGCAAAAAAAGGCGACCGGCAAGGGCGGAGCCGACATGCGATGCTTTGAATGGGCCGAGCGAGTTACAAGCCCGAAGAAGCATTATCCAAGCGGAGTCCGTTCAGCGAATCCCTTGCCGCCGCTGCGACCAGGCAATAGATCGCAAAAAGGTGAAAAAGACCCCGTCACTTTTTCACCTTTGTTGACAAAAGGTGGGGTAATTTGTCAACAAAAAAGCCGCTCGTCTGAACGGCTTTTTGGATGTTGGGATGTTTTTGGGATTAATGATGCAAATGGCGCAACTCTTCTTTGCACCAAGGCGGATACACGCGCTCGCCTGCGGAGTTCGTCAAGTGGTACGAGCAGAACGGAATTGCGCGCCCATCAGGCATAGCAACAGTCATGGAACACTCGCGCAGACGCTGGATATCCATGGTCCACGCATCCATGTAGTCCATGATCACAATGGACAAGCCGTCGCGCACATACACGCCCTTCTTCGCAAGAATATCCAAAAATACGGAACCCTGCGGCGAATCGGGACTGAAGCCTGCCGTGTATTCCTCGTAGCTCATGCGGCGCGATGCCGGATAAAAACCGCTGGGATGCTCGGCGGCTTCCGCGTCTTTCACCAGGAAAACGCCCGTGTCGCACAAGGGGTTGCTCGTACCCAGCGGCCAAATGTCGTACACGTCCAGCAAGCCGTCGGACTGCGCCGCAAGCTCTTGGATAACATCGCCCGCATTGATGTTGTCAACGAACTCCGTATCGAAGCGGCCCGACGAGAACGCCGGCTGCAACGCAAGACCCGCAATGACATCGGAGTTGTCCATGGCATAGCGCAGCACGTCGCCCAGCTGGTCAACGTTTAGACCCTCCAGGATAGTCATGCACAGCACCACTTGCACACCCGCTTGGCGGCAACGCTCGATGCATTTCAGCTTGATATCCAAAATGTCACGCCCGCACGTTTCTTCGTACACCTTGCCCGTCAAGCCATCGAAGGACAGGAAGATGCCGGTAATGCCTGCATCGCGCAGCTGCTCAATGTAACCGTCACGCGCAGCAATGACCAGGCCGTTTGTATTCAACTCAACGCCCCAGAAGCCCATTTCGCGCGCCATGCGGATGATATCCATCAAGTCCTTGCGGCATGTGGGCTCGCCGCCGGTGATTTGCACAGCGCCATCGGTTCCCACGGCATTTGCAATCACTTGATACATGGCGCGAATCTCATCAAGCGTGGGATCGTGCTTGTTCGTGTCGGCGCTCATGAAGCACACGGGGCACTTCAAGTTGCAGCTCGTAGTGACCTCGATCTCAATAAGCGTACCGCGACGCTCATGGCGCGCGCACGTACCGCACCCATACGGGCACGGCGCCGTGGCGGGCAACGTGTTACGCGGCGCGACCTTTGGCATGGCGCCGCTTGTTATCCACTTGAAGTGCTCTTTTTTAGGCCAAACGCGCGTGGTGATGGAACCATGCTCGGGGCAAGTGCGCGCCATGCGCACCACACCTTGGTCGTCGGCGTAGATATCCGCCTTGAGCGATTTCAGACAATGCGGGCACAACGCCAGCGTGTTATAGAGATGTTCCACGGAAAGTCGCCTTTCGTCTAATCATTCAAACTTCGAAGCACCTGTTCAGCGCCCCGTTTCGCAGCCTCAATCACAGGCCATCGCACTCGTCAGGCCAGCCGGAGCATCGGCATCGATACCGCCCCGCCCGCAGAGCCGCCCAGCCGAAGCGCCGCCCCGCCAAGCCGGCTGGAGCGTCAACCCCACCGGAGCGCCGCCCCACCGGAGCGCCAGCTCCGCCAGAGCCGCTACTCCGCTGCGGGCGCGCCTTCCTCTTCCCCTTCGGGGTAATAATGCGTGCCGTCGGGGTTATCCAGATACTGGCGCGGGTCATGCTCGTCGTTGGGCGGCGTGGAAATGGTGATACCCATAAAATCAACCCAATCCAGCACGCGCTGTGCCACGCGAATGGTTGGCTGATACTGAGCAGCGCGCTTCATGGCCTTCAGGCACGAAATAGCGTGAGCCAGATCGGTCACCTCGTCAACGTCGGCGATAGGCGCAAAATACGCACACGGAAGGTTCTCGGCATCGATCTTCTCAACGTAGGCATCCAGCGCGGGCTTGCCATCCAGGTTGTAGTAAACGCCCTGATGGTTGATGGGGGTATCGCAATGGAAGCCCACCAGCGACGTGCCGCATTCCTGGCACGGTGCCAAAACCACGCCCGGCGTACCTTGCGCGCGGAAATACTCAAGCCACTGGAAGCTTTGCGACAGATGGTCCTTCGGCAACGTGGGAATATCGCCACCCACCGACACAATGCAGTCGTAACCCATGTCGAAAATCTGGCCGAATGCATCATCGAAGTGGTCATCGAACGTCTTGCCGTGGTCGGTCACGTAATGGATCTCCATAGGCCACGGGCCAATTTCATCGAACGTGTCCTTCATCAGCTGCAAGTGATCCTCGGGGCAGCCAATGAAGAAGTCGTATTGGATTTTCTGCGCAGCAGGGTCGGCGGCAATGGCATCGTCGTTTGCATACTGAAGCTCAATCAGAGCATGCATGCACGTCTCGGCCACGTCGTACAAGCAGCGCCTGAAGAACTCAGCCGCCTGATTATCATTCAAAAAACCGCCAAATTTCCTGGTCAAACGCGTTTTTACCTTTCCAGGAATGGGGGGCTTGCTAAACAGAAGCAATGCTTCTTTCTGTACTGCTTGCTCGGTCATACGACTTCCTTTCTATTGCGCTTGCGTGCTCGCGTCCGGCTCAACTTCCGTCCACGGCGCGCCCGCATACGAGCGCCCCTCTTCATACGAGAAGGTCAACGGCTCGTCCGATTTCCAAATAACGCAGTCGATATTATTATACGACCACGTGCCAATCATTTCCTCGCCTTCCGCGCGAGCGCACGAAGTAAGGCAGTTGATGTTGGACTCCCATATGCCGCCGAAGTCCGGCGCGCCCGGCGTATATTCCGGATGCCACCAGCCATAATCGGCGCTCAACAAATCGTCGCGCATCTTTGCCAGCTTCACTTGGAAGCGTGCCTGACCGTTATCGGTGCCCAGATACACGCAATCACCTGCAGCGAAACCCAGCTTCTCGGCCGTAGCGGCGCTCATCTCCACCACAGGAACGCTCACTTGCTTGCGAAACGCCGCATTATTGAAGTACATGGACGCGTTGTACGGCTGCTTGCGCGAACCGGTAACCAGCTTCAGGTGCGCACCCTTCGCAAGCGTGTCGCCCGTGCACAGAACAGCGGGCTCTCCCGGCAGGGGAAGACGCTGCCCGCCCAGCGCGGTCAGCTCTTCGCTTGCAAGCTCCACCAGGCCCGTTGACGTACCAAAACCCAGGTAGCGACCCGATTCGTCCACGCGCAAATGTTTGTAGTAATCGGGCTTGCGCGTGTAAATGCCCGTCTCGCAGTATTCTTCGTAGCTCATACCCGCCGGCGCTAACGTGGTACGCAGCGCATCGGCAAACGTCTCATCGGGCCAAAACTCCGCCTGACCCAAGCGCAGCCCTAAAAGACGGAAGAAGTCGTAGTCGGTCTTGCGCTCGTAATACGGCTCAACAGCCGCCGGACCGCCGTACCCAATGTTTGCCACGCCGCCATGCGCCTGGAACGTGGGGCGTTCCATGGCCTGCGCGGCTGGCAGCACGTAATCGGCAATCGACGCCGTTACCGACATAAAGTAATCCAGCACCACAATCAGGTCCAGCGACATAAGCGCGTTGAACACACGATGCGTATCGCCGTAGGTCAACAGCGGATTCGTGGCCTCTACGATCAGCGCGCGCACGGGATACGGCTCGCCCGTTTCCATGGCGTGCAGCACGAAATCGGGGTGCGCCGCCGTAAGGTAACGCTCGGGAAGGACCTTGCCATCAATGCGCTCCGTGAACTGGCGAATGAACTCGAAGCCGGGATAACTCTGCAGCGGCGTGCCATCGGGGCGCAGCGAGTTCAAGCTGCGTGCGCGATGCTCGGGCGCCAGATGATCGGTCATCTCCAAATCAACTTCGGGCACGAAATCGCTCTTGTCCATAATCACACACGAACCGGGCTTGTCCAAGTTGCCGGTAATGGCGCGCAAGCAGCAAATCGCACGATGACAAGGGGAAACATTGCGCCCCACCTGGTCAATGCCGCGGCCGGAAACAAGAGCAGAAGCGCGCGCAGTCGCAAAGGTGCGCGCGGCGAAATAAATGTCATCTTCGGAAACGCCGCAACGCGGTGCAGCAACGGCCGGCGGGAATGCCTTCACGTGCTGCGCTAGCTCATCGAAGCCATGGCACCACGTTTCAACGAACTCGTGGTCGTATAAATCTTCTTCGATTATTACGTTGAGCAGGCTCAATGCGAAAACAACATCGGTACCGGGCAACACGGGAATCCACCGCGCGGCAAGCGACGCCATGCGCGTATAGCACGGGTCAACGACCACGAGCGTTCCCATTTCTTCTTTCGAATACTCACGCAAAAACTGCCAAAACGACGAATTATCGGAATCGGCAGGGTTCGTACCCCAAATGAACAGGCATTCCGTAAGTCCGGGGATGATATCGGCTTCCACCGTCCAGCCAAACGTAATAACATCCATCCAGATGCGCGGGTTCCAGCAAATCTGCCCAATGCCCATGTTGTTCGGCGTGCCGAACAAGTTCAGGAAACGATGCAGCGGCCAAAACGACGTATGCGGGCCGCCAATCATAGATGCAAGCGTTTCGGGGCCGTGCTTTTCCGCTAAATCTTGCAAGCGCGCCGCAATGTCATCGAGCGCTTCGTCCCAGCTCACGCGCTGCCACGTATTGCTGCCGCGGTCGCCCACGCGCTTCAGGGGATAATTCACGCGATCGGGAGCATCAAGCGTTTGCAAGTTCATGCGCCAACGACGGCACCCCGCCAGCGTTTTCTCGCTGTACGGATAGCGCGTGGGGTCCACTTTCAAATCAACAATGCGACCGTTCTCTACCGTGGCAAGAAAGCCGCAAAGATAGCCGCAGAAGTGACAGTTCGTGCGTTTGACTTGGCGGTTCGGTGTTTCTTCCGCAGCGCTGCCAATCGCGGACACATCGCTTGCCGCTGCGCCAGTCACGTTAGCCACCGTTGCATCAACGCCTTCACCGTCTGCGACACATTCCTTGATATCGTCTGCTTCGCGCTCAATCATGTTATCTTGCTCCTGCATTTATTCATTCTCCATCGCGGGCATCGCGTCTGACCCAGTGCCTGCGCCAGCATCCGCCGCAGCCGTACCCGCCGCAGCATCGCCGGCGTCGGCGCCATCCGCAGTATTGCCGGAACGCGCCGCATCCGCAGCGCCGCCCAGCGCGACAAACGCGCGATTGCTTGCCTGCGCGCCCGTCTTATGAGGCACGTCATCGAACAAGAATCGCAGCTTCATGTACATATCCGCATGCGCCCAATCAATGCGCCAATCATAAAGAAGCTCCAGGTAATGGAACACGGGCACCTTGTGCTGCGCCACCGTCAGCTGAAACGAGCAGCTCACGCATGGCGTGATAATGGCCGACGCACCTGCAGCGGCACTCTCGGAACCGCACAACTGTGCGCATTTGTCAGCTGCTTCGAACTTCCCCGCCGCACGCGGAAGCGATCCGCAGCACACCGACTTGCGCCCATGATGCGCCGCCTCTACCACAGGAAGGTTTTCCGCCAAAAGGCGCATGCCTTCCGCAAACTCTCCCATCTCGCGGTCGGGACAGGAATCGTGCGGGCAAAAAACCACGTTATCGGGCGCCGCTCCTTCGGGGTAACCCAATGCCGCCACGTTTTGCGCCACACCGGGGTCAATGCGATACCCCAAGCGCGCCAACTCTTGCGGCAACGCCACCACCTGGATGTCTTTCGTGGCGGGGTCGGCCGCACACGCGGTACGCAACGCTGCAACGCAGTTCGGACAAGCTGCCACCAGGCGTTTCACGCCTGCCGCCTTCAGATGATCGCGGAACTGCTGCTCGAAATGAGCGCGCAGCTCATCACCACCGGCCTCATATGACAAAATTTTCCCGCAGCACAAAAGCGAGATTCCCTGCACGCTTCCCGCTTGACGCAGCGTGTCATACACCGCCTGAACCAGGGGCAACCCGTAGTTGATAAAGCTGCAACCAGGGAAAAACACCGACTCGCACGGAATCGCGCCCGCAGACTTCTTTACATAATGGCTCTGCAAATACGGGTACCCGCAGGCAACGGTTGCGCCCGTAAGCACGTCTTCGAATGAATACGTAGTCTCCATCGGAACCTTCCCCTTCCCTTTTCATCACTCCAAAATCTACCAAATGCCCAGGTCATTTCACAGATTTCGAGGTGATTCGCAGCGAACGCCGCCTGCTCCGCGGCACCAACAGCACCGCACAGGAGCCACCCCACGGCACCAACAGCGCAGCACATGCGCCGCCCCGCAAAAGCACACACCCGATTCTAGCAAAAAGGAGCCCGACTCGCAGCGTGAGTCAGGCCCCTTTGAGTTAAGCCGAAAAACGTCTTAGTAGATGTTCTCGCCGTCAGCCCACTTCGTCATGAATTCCGCACCGGGCTGCTTCAGACGGCTGAAGTACCTGGTCTCGCCAGGAATCTCCGCGCGGTCGTCGGTGAACACGATAAGGAAGCGAAGCAGCAAGCCGCCACACAGAGCCAGCACAGCAGCGGGCGTGCTCATGTTAATGATGTTCAGCAGCAGCGGAAGCACCAAACCGCAGCACACCATGCCCAGCCAGAACAGCGGAGCGTAAGATCCGCGCACCCAGCGAGCAGCTGCGTCGTGAGCAACCTTGTTGCCCGCGCACATCAGCGACAGCACCATCAGCAGCAGCACGGTCAGTTCAGCAAGGATCAAAATGATGTCCAGCGTGTGCAGCAGTTCGTGAATCTCAAAGCCCACGAACGCAATGGCAGCCTGACCGAAAATGCCCACGTTCGGGTACAAACCCGTGAAGCCCAGGCACAGCATGGTGCAAGCGCATGCGGTGGACAGAGCGGAAACCGTGAACAGCACCGGCAGCGCCGGGGTTGCCCAGAAGGAGTGAGCCTTCAGGGTAGAGAACAGAATGCCGGTGTAGAGCATGATGCAGAAACCAGCAAGGCCAGCCAGCGCCAGGTTAAGCACGCGGAACGTGGCAAAGAAGCCTGCCAGCGGCGCAATCCATTCCCACGGCAGATAAGAAATCCACCAGAACAGGCCAAAGATCAACGCAACGCACAGCAAGCGCGCGCCGTGGCCGATAACCGAGGTCATGGAGTTGAAGAACACGTACACGAACGCGTAGTGCTGACCCAGCTCGAAAACCAGCAAGAAGCAGCCAACAGCCAGCCACACCAACGCAAAGAACGTCGGCCAAGCCAGTGCAGAGCCAACCAGAGCAGCCTGCTCGGGCATAACAAAGAACGAAAGCACAGCGGCCAAGAAAAACATGCCGCCGCCCATACCACCAAGGAACAGATAGGTGGCAATGGGCCATTCCCAATAATGATGACGCATTAGAGCCTACCTCCCATGTCAGGTACGTAATAGATTTGCGGCTCGGTGCCCAAATCCTCCAGCAAGCGCTCCGTTTTCACGGAGGCGACAATCTTCGATACTTCAGAGTTCGGGTCATCCAGGTCACCGAAGATACGCGCCTTCTGATGGCATGTCTTCACGCAGTACGGCTGCGCATCGGGGTCAAGCTGACGCGCGTTGCGGCAGAACGTGCACTTGCGCACAAAACGATGGAAGAACTCTTCGGTCTTGGACACATCGCGCATGCCATAGGGGCAGGCGTTAACGCACACCTTGCAGGCCATGCACTTCTTGTAGTCAACCCAAACAGTGCCGTCTTCGTCCTTGATGCTTGCTCCGGTGGGGCAAGCGGGAACGCATGCGGGCTTTGCGCAGTGCTGGCACAGCATGGGGGTCCACTCACGATGAACGTTGGGCCAGGTGCCCTTAACGCCCTCGGTCAGAACCGGGTTGTAGATAATATCAATCGGCAGTTTGTTCCACGTACGGCAGGCAACCGTGCAGGAATGACAACCGATGCAGCGACGCTTGTCGATGACCATAGCGTAACGGGTCATGCTAATTCCTTCCTACTCGATCGCTTCTAAGACAAGGGGTTGTAAGACATGTCGTACTTTGCACCCGTGGCATCGTCTACCAGGCACTGACCTGCGGCATCGTAACGATAACCGTAGTTCGCGTCGTGGTAAGCCATGGTGGCCGGATCCATCAACCAACCGCTGTTGGGATCGTAGATGTAAGGCTTGTCGCCCAGGCGAGCATAGCCTGCTTCCCTATCCCAGGTCAGGTTCTCAGGAACCGCATACGGAGCATCCTGGTTCGGATAGGTCTGAACGCCCGCGATTACGGGAGCCAGCTTGTTGTAGGACATGTCGTAGCGATCGCCCGTGGCATCGTCTACCAGGCACTGCGTGTTCGCATCGTAGCGATAGCAGTACGTTGCATCGTGGTAGCCCTTCGTGCGCGGGTTGATCAACCAGCCCGAAGCGTCCAACCTAAAGTGGTTGTCCTTGCGGTACAGCGAGTTGTTCTGCCATACCCACTCGTAGCCTTCCGGCACTTCAATTTCAGGCTGCGGCCATTCGAAGGGAACGTCCTCGCGCGCCTTAATGAAGTCGCTGGGCATACGATGCACGGCTTCCTTCACGTCCATGCTCTTCACAGGGTCGGAACCCGGGATAGAGAAGGCGTTGTCGGCAGCGGTGCGCTCGTTTTCTTCGGTGACTTTGTAGACCTTGCACATCAGGCCACGGTTGGCCCAAGAGCCACCCATGGGGTCGCAGTGCTCGTCATCGACCGAGGTCAGAACGTTAACGTTGGACTCAAGGCAGCCGAACGGGTTGTCCAGATCAGCGGAGCCATCGCGCTCGGGGAACCACCAGCCACGCGGTGCAAAGACCACGCGCGGATCGCATACGGGCTCAACGTCGGCGCGCATCTTGATACGGCCACGGCGCGTTTCGAGCCAGCACCAGTCGCCCTGCTTGATGCCCAGCTTCTCGGCCAGCTCGGGGTTGATGCTGAAGTACGGATCCGGAGACAGGTAGCGGATTTCGGGCATGTTGAAATGCTCGGAGTGATGATATGGCATGAAGCCGCCACCGGTGGTAAGAACAATGGGGTACTCGGCGGCCACTTCGGGGTCGTCGATTTCGTTCTCGGAGCAACCCAAGTAGGTGGGCATGCCCGGGTAACCCAGCTCGCGCAGGATGGAGGAGTTGCACTCAACCTTGCCGGAAGGAGTCCAGAAACCGCCATTCGTAACGAACTTGTTCTGGTGCAGCGGCGGATAGTACATGCGGATGTTCTCAACGAACTCATCCCACGAGCTCACCGGCAGGCCAATAGGCTGCATGATGGCGTAGTAGGCTTCTTCCTCGGTCTCCCAAGGCCAGTTCGCTGGATCTTGACCGCAGGCCAGACCCAGCTTGCGGAAGAACGTCATGTCGGTGTGACGATCGTACTTCGGCTGGATTGCGCGGCGGCCGCCCATGAGCGAGTCGGTAGCACCGTAGTGGGTCACGATGATCGGACGCTCCAGCGCGCCAGCTGCCGGGAACACGTAGTCGGCGAACAACGCAGTGGGGGTCATCCAGTAATCAACAACAACCAGGAATTCGACCTTCTTGATTGCCTGCAGGACCATCTTGGAGTCACCGTAGGACATCATGGGGTTGGTAGCGCAGTTGATCAGGGCGCGCACCGGGTACGGATCGCCGGTCAAAATTGCCTTGAACACGCTGGGGCCGTGTGCTTCGCAGAACCATTCTGCCGGAAGCGTTTTGCCCCACGTACGCTTAGCGTTGTCGGAAATCAGCTGATAGCCAGGCCAGGAAGCCAGCTTGAACTTGTTGGAGCCGATCTGCTTTGCCTTCTGCTCTTCGGGCAAAAGCTCGTTGAGTTCCAGCTCTTCGTCGGTCAGATAGTTCAGTGCCGGACCAGGCATGCCGTCGCCACCGGGAACTTCCAGATTGCCGCAGACGGCGCGAATCAAAGCCAACGCATGAGAAGCGGTGGTCGAAGAACGACCCAGCTGGTCCCACGTGCAGCCCCACTGGATGCAACCAGGGGTATTCTTGGCGTACAGGCGAGCTGCCTGCTTGATTTGGTCGGCAGACAACCAGGTGATGGGCGCGGCCCAACGTGCGGTGTAAGGCTTCACGTGCTCTTTGAGCTCTTCGAAGCCGTTGCACCAGGTTGCCACGAAGTCTTTGTCGTACAGACGCTCCATGATGATGGTGTTCAACATGGCCAGCGCCAGGGCGGCATCGGAACCGGGACGCAGCGGCAGCCACAGGTCGGCCTTTGCAGCGGTCTCGGAGTAGCGCGGGTCAACAACGATGGTCTTCATGCCATCGTGGCACAGATCCCAGTAACCGTGCATGGATGGCAGGCTGGAAGCGCCGGGGTTCATGCCCCACAGAATCAAGCAACGTGCACCGCCCAGGTCGGTTTCGAACGGAGACCAACCAGCAACGCAGGTTTCAGCCATGAACGTGGGGATCCAGCACAGAAGTGCATTGTGGAAACCGTTAGGCGTACCGAACTGGTTCAGGAAGCGGCGACGAGCCCAGTCGTCGGTACGAGTGGTACCGCCGGCGGAAGCAACAGCTTCTGCGCCGCTTTCGGCCTTGATCTGGTTGAGCTTTTCGGCAACCTCTTTGATAGCGGTGTCGTAGTCAACCTGCTCCCACTTGCCTTCGCCCTTTTCGCCTACGCGCTTAAGCACGTGATTCACGCGAGCGGGGTGATTGACGTGCTTCAGAGCGCTCGTGCCACGGCAGCAAAGGCCGCCCTGGTTGGAGTAATTCGGATCGCCTTCGATCTTAATTACGTCGCCATCTTTGACATAAGCGATGACGCCGCAGTTAGCATGGCAGAAATAGCAAAGCGACTTTACTACTTCAACACCCGGGGCATTGACATCCACCTCGGTGTCCATGCTGGGCTTTTTCACGATACGCTGAAAAAGCCCTTGCTTTTCACCTTTAGTCATCTACCTTTCCTCTTCTTCTCGCTTCTCTCGTTTTTTCCTATCACTTTTACGTGCCTGCGGAACGAGAAAATACCGCAAGCGAAACACGGTGTTCGCGGTTTGCGCTGGGCTTATGTCGCAAAGGGCCAAGCTCGCGCCGTTCCTGGCAATTTCATGCAGGCGCCTGCCGCATCAAGTTCGCACGCGTTTGCATGAAGCGCCTTAAAAATGAACAGGGTGCTCCAGGTGGTGGATTATATCTAATAGCTGCGATTCATGCAGGGGAAATGGGTTATCTGTGGAGAAATGCGCGATTTAAACGGGCAGCGGCGGGCAAGCGGCGGCGATGCAGGTGGCCAGCGGTGCACGCGGGCAGCCAGGGGTGCACGCGGGCAGCGGCGCGGGTGGCGATGGCGGCGCACGCGGGCGGCCAGCGGCACAAACGTGGAAAACGCCCCACGTAAAAGCGATATACTTCTATGGAATGAACTCGCGAAAGCAAAGGGGCCGCGCGCAAGCATCCAACGCTGCCGCCACAAGCACAGGCAACACTGCAGAAAGGCAAGGTCAGCCATGAAAAAACACATCTTCACGTTTATGGGAACCGGAGCCGGATGCGGCATTCCCGCTTTCTTCTGCGACTGCCCCGCCTGCCAGGAAGCGCGCGAGAACCCCACCATTCGCCGCGGTGACTGCGGCGTTATGGTGCGCGGAGCAGGCGCCTCCAGCGTGAGCGATGAGCTGCGCGCGCAGCTGGGACTTGCCGCGAGCGACACCTTCCCCGCCGGAACCAGCAGCGCGACCGCGAGCGACACCTTCCCCGCCTCCGCCGATGCCCTTTCCGCCGCCGATACCTTCCCCACCGGCACGCTGCTTATCGATACGCCTCCCGACACGCGCCATCAGCTCATTCGCGAGAACGTGCGCGCCGTTGACCAGCTACTTTTCACGCATTGCCACTCCGACCACGTGAGCGGCCTATGTGAAATGGAGTACATGATGCAGCTGCGCACGCGCCATGCCATTCCCACGTTCGGCAGCGCGCTTACGCTCAACGAGATCAACACCGAGTTCCATTACATGAGTTATGCGCTTGACGAGCACGTGGTGGAGCCGTTTGCCACTCACGAGTTCGACGGCGTGCGCTACACCGCTCTGCCGGTAACGCACGCAGCGGGAACATATGGCTATCTGATTGAAACCGATGACACGCGCCTGTTCTACGCAAGCGATACAGGGCGTCTACCTGCAGAAACAGCCGAACGCGTGCGCGGTGTTGACGTGCTTGCCATGGATGCAACGTACTGGAAGGACTGCCCCGCTCCGCAAGCGCACCACAGCGTGCAAAGCTGCATCGAAGAGGGCTTTGAGCTAGATGCGAAGAAAATCTACCTCACGCATTTGGCCATGCATTACATGGAGCCCATCACCCTGCGCGAACTCAACGTCTACCTGGAGCAATACAACGGACGCGTTCAGGCTGCCGCCGATGGATTGAGCTTTGCCATTTAGCTCACCGGCGGCGTCGGATGCCTTCCGCGCCGGGTTTCGACGAATTGCCACAACGACGCGGAGCGAGCGGCGGCGATTCGCTGCGATCCGCAAGGAGAACCGCAGGGCGATCAGGCGCCGAACCGGAAAAGGCAGCGAAAAGAGAGTGCTTGTTGGAAAAATGGGGTCAAACTCGGGCAAATCGACGATATTCGGTGGTCCGAGCCTCAATCATCTCGCCAGGCGTATCGTCGGATTATCGCTCTTGGATCGAAATATTTCTCTGAGCTGGGGTTATGTGAAAAGCGATTTTCATTCGCTGCTTTCAGCTTTCCAAGAAAACCTGTCTCACAATCTCCAACCACCGAATATCGTTAATCTGCCTGAATTCAAGGGCGTTTTCGCAACAAGACGGTTGGAGCGGCAGCAAAATCTTTATGAAACCGCAAAGAATAGAGGGTTTTCCTTTTATTGAAGGACAGGAGCAGAAAGGTACGGCTGGCTCCAAGCAAAGATAGCACCGCGACGCTCGGGGTGGAAACGCATCGGCGGAGCGGATTTATATCCGCCACAAGACGCATTTTCGGCGGGACCAAAAAAACGCCACCCTCGCACCAAAGTCAGCGAGAGGCGCATCGGCCCAGGCAGTTGGTTCGTTGCGTGACCGAGCGTACTTCAATACACGAAGTCGGAGCGCAAAAGAGTCAAATGTCGGGCCTAGGCGCCTCGCAGCATCGGGCATTGCAGCGTTCAGCAGAACGCCGCAGCCCATCAGTCACTATAGAGGCAGATCGGCGGAGCGAATTGGCATGAAAGGTTCCGCGACACGAGCTAAGCGGCCTTCGTGCCGCGAGCCCGACTGAGCCGCAGGCGTCAAGCGCCAATTCGCCCGCCTAGCTGCCTCTATACGTAGAAGAGCATGTTGTTGTACGACGGCACCGGCCACACATCGCGGCTGGTAATGACTTCAAGCGCGTCAATCTCCTTGCGCAAGTTCTCCATGGCGGGAACAACGTTCGCAGCGTAGAAGTTGGCTTTGGCCTGGGGAATTCGGATCGCCTCGGCTTGCGCGTGAATAGCAAGCAGCTCCTGCGTAGCAGCCGTCGCCTTCTTCAGGCCGCTTCCCAGCTGCGCCGCAAGAATCACGGATGTCTCGTTTTCCACGTCGATGGCCTTAAGCGCGCTGGCCGCCTCGGCCGTTTCGCGCGCGAAACGCGTAATAGCCGGCAGGTACGTACGGCGCGCCATACGCTCCATCACGCGAGCTTCAATATTGAGCAACTTCGTGTATTTCTCCAGCTTGATTTCGTAACGGCTGCGCACCTCGGCCTCATCAAGCACATTGAATTCCGCGAACAGGTCAAACGTCTTCTGCTCAATCATGCATGGCAGCGCCTCTGCCGTATTCTTATGATTCGCCAAGCCGCGACGCGCGGCCTCCTCTTCCCATTCGTGCGCGTAACCGTTGCCGTTGAAGATGATGCGCTCGTGTGCACGCAGCGTGTCCTTCACGTATTGAAGCGCCTTTTCGCGCGCCTCTTTCAGGGAGTAATCATCCAGCGCGTCGGCAAAACGCTTCAGACTTTTTGCCACGGCGGTGTTCAGCACGGCGTTCGCATCGGACAGGTTCACGTTCGAGCCGGGCATGCGGAACTCGAACTTGTTGCCCGTAAAGGCAAAGGGGCTCGTGCGGTTGCGATCGGACGTATCCAGCAAGAAGTTCGGAATAACGTCCACGCCCAGGTCCATTTCCGTGCGCTCAACGCGGCTGTATTCCGCATCGGACACCAGGGCTTCCACGACTTTGCCCAGCTCATCGCCAAGATAGATGGATACGATCGCAGGGGGCGCCTCGTTACCACCCAGGCGATGGTCGTTGCCCGCCGACGCAATAACAGCGCGCAGCAGTTCCTGATAATCGTCAACCGCTTCTACGATTGCCGCCAAAAGCACCAGAAAGCGCAAGTTGCCCATGGGGTTCTCGCCCGGGTCAAGCAGGTTCTTTTTGCCCATGGAAAGCGACCAGTTGTTGTGCTTGCCACTGCCGTTAATGCCCTCGAACGGCTTCTCGTGCAGCAGGCATGCCAGCCCGTGGTGGCTGGCCAGAAGGCGCATCTTTTCCATGGTGAGCAGGTTCTCATCAATGCCGCGGTTCGCGTTTGTGAACACAGGGGCCAACTCATGCTGGGCGGGCGCGACCTCATTGTGCTTTGTACGCGCGGAAATGCCCAGCGCCCACAGCTCGTTGTCCAGCTCCTTCATGAACTCGTTCACGGTGGGGCGAATGGAGCCGAAGTAATGTTCCTCAAGTTCTTGGCCCTTGCACGGCGCGCTGCCAAACAGCGTGCGGCCGGTCATCACCAGATCTTCGCGCGCGGCGTAGTCACGCTCGGGAATCAGGAAAAACTCCTGTTCAGCGCCAACTGTTACCATGATGCGCTCACCGCTGTTTTCGCCCAGCACGTCCAAAACGCGGCGCGTTTGCTCTTCAATGGCATGCATCGAGCGCAAAAGCGGGGTCTTCTTGTCAAGCGCCTCGCCCGTATAGCTGCAAAACGCTGTGGGGATGCACAGGACTTCATCCTTAATGAACGCGTACGACGTGGGATCCCAAGCGGTGTAGCCGCGCGCCTCGAACGTGGCACGCAAACCGCCCGAGGGAAAGCTCGACGCATCGGGCTCGCCTTGGATCAGCTCTTTTCCCGAAAACTTTGCAATAGCCGAACCGTCTTCTTGCGGATCCAAGAATGCATCGTGCTTTTCCGACGTAGTGCCCGAAAGCGGCTGGAACCAGTGGGTGTAATGGGTAGCGCCGCGTTCCATAGCCCATTCTTTCATGGCCTGAGCAACAGCATTCGCAACATCAATGTTCAACGGCTCGCCATCGTGGATGGTTTTGCGCAGCGCCTCGTACACATCGGGCGACAGCGTTTTCTCCATGGCTCGCTGGTCGTAGACCATGGTGCCGTATATTTCAGCAATTTTATTCATGGGGAAACTCCCTTTTCTTGCGCCGATGCGTCGCAGCAGGATGCATCAAGCACGCTCGGTGTCGCGCGGCAAATTGCGCGAACGCAGGTAACATTCCTATTTTACATGAAGCAGGCCACGCCGCACACGCGTTTTATGGGCAAAAGCACGGACGGCGAAGAACAGCGAGGCGACAGCACTCTACATGCACCACTCCTCACCCGCCACACGCGCCCCGAGAAAGAAAAAGCCCTGCTCGAGTGAGCAGGGCTTTTCTTGGTACAAATAAACTCCAGCAACAAATTAACGCTTGGAGAACTGAGGGCGCTTACGAGCTTTCTTCAGACCGTACTTCTTGCGCTCAACCACACGAGCATCGCGCGTAAGGAAGCCAGCCTTCTTCAGCTCGGCGCGGTACTCGCCAGCCTCAAGAAGCGCACGGGAGATGCCATGACGCAAAGCACCTGCCTGGCCGGAAATGCCACCGCCGTTGATGCGGGCAATGACATCGAAGTGATCAACGGTGTCGGTAACCTTGAACGGAGTCAGAGCCATGTTCAGAAGAGCTTCGCGACCGAAGTACTCCTTGCCATCGCGACCGTTAACGGTAACCTTACCAGTGCCCGGAACAAGGCGAACACGAGCGACAGCGTTCTTACGACGACCGGTGCCGTAATACAATGCTTCACCTGCCATGATTAACCCTCCAACTCAATCTTACGGGGCTTCTGGGCTGCATGCG
This sequence comes from uncultured Eggerthellaceae bacterium, assembly GCA_934648845.1. Classification (GTDB taxonomy): domain Bacteria; phylum Actinomycetota; class Coriobacteriia; order Coriobacteriales; family Eggerthellaceae; genus CAKUOV01. The sequence continues at coordinate 116,778 of CAKUFS010000001.1, read as the reverse complement.
GATGCTCAGAACCAGTGTAAACCTTCAACTTCTTGCCCATTGCACGGCCAAGCGTGTTCTTGGGGAGCATGCCCTTAACAGCGTGCTCGATAACGCGCTCGGGATGCTTCTGCATGGCCTCGGCGAACGTCTCGCACTTCAGACCACCAGGATAACCGCTGTGGCGGTAGTATTCCTTGGAAGAAGCCTTGGTGCCCGTAACCCTGATCTTGTCGGCGTTGAGAATGATGACGAAGTCACCCGTGTCAACATGCGGGGTGTACTGCGGCTTGTGCTTACCCTTGAGAAGCTGTGCAGCCTTGGTAGCAACGCGGCCAAGGACCTGATCCTCGGCATCGATAACCAGCCATTCGCGCTCAACTTCAAGCGGCTTTGCCTGATACGTTTTCACTTTAATCCTCCACTAACTGTGATTCGCCTGTTGAAGCTACAGACGAAAAGGTGTTTGTCTTCAAAAGTGCAAGTCTTACGGACGATGGTTTCCTACGCCATCTTACGCCGCCTCCGGCCTGGACTCCCTTGGCAAAACGCTCCGAGTTACCCTGCAATACGGGGCTTTTGAAAGCGAACTTTTGTATTTTATAAAGGTCGGTGCGGAAAGTCAACGATAAAACAGCAGAAGCACACTTCTCATCAGGAGAAAAATCAAAATGCCGCGTTTTCTGGGCTCGCTTATGCGGCGCCACTCCCCTCGAGCGCGGACAATTGTGGAGAAGCGAGCAGCGAATCAACACAATTGGGTCTTTCTTCATTTTCTTATTGATATTTAATATCAAATAGCTATACTTATCATTAATCAGAAAGGAGGGCGAAATGGCAACACGCAACACCGTACAGAAAAGCATTGTTTTGCAAGCGCTCAATGAGTTGGCAAACCATCCCACGGCAGATGCGGTTTACGATCATGTGCACGCATCTCACCCGAGCATTAGCAAGGCAACCGTTTATCGCGTTCTGAACAAGATGTCCGACGAGGATCAGGTTTTGCGCGTGCGCATCAACAACGGCGCCGACCATTTCGACCACCAGGTTTTCCCGCATTACCACGTGCGCTGCATTGAGTGCGGGCGCGTGGACGACGTGATTATCCCCCTTCTTTCCGCCGTTGAGGAACAGGCGGCGAAAGCATCTGCGTACCTGATTACCGGATGCTCGCTTCAGTTCGATGGCATTTGCCCCGCTTGTCAGGCGGCAGGTTTCGGTAATGAAACCGCAGGTCAAGATGCAGATGGAGAAGGCACTGGCGCAACAACCGCAACAACGGCTGGCGAAGATTCCGCAAACGCAGAGGGATCCAGCGCGGAAACAGCTGGCGAAGAGACCCCCGCTGCCGCAGTAGCCGCGCCCTTCACGGCGGCAGCACCAGAAGCCGCCGCGTCCACCGGAAAGGAAGGTCGCTCATGAGCACGGAAATCAGCGCGCAGGCAAGCGCCGCAATTGACAAGTCGGCCTTCTACGCCATGAGCTACGGGCTGTACCTGCTTACCGCAAGCGATGGCGCGCGCGACAACGGCTGCATTGTGGACGCCACCATGCAATCCGCCGCAAGCCCCGCGCACATCACGCTGAGCTGCATGAAGCAAAACTTCACGCCCGAGCTCATCCAGGAAACGGGAACATTCAACCTGTCTATTCTGCCCGACGATACGCCGCTTGAGTACTTCCATCACTTCGGCATGCAATCGGGTCGCAGCGTGAATAAGTTCGCCAGTGAATCGGCAAGCGAAGCAAACGGCCTGCTCAGCAACATGAAACGCAGCGAGAACGGCCTGCTGTACGATGCGAATTCCTGCGGCTTCATCTCGTGCAACGTTGTTGCCGTGCAAGATTTGGGCAGCCACCTTCAGTTCACGGCGCTGGTCACGCAGGCGCAGGCGCTCTCCGACAAGCCGCCCATCACGTACGCGGGTTATCGAACGCGCATGAAGCAGCAAGCAACGGCTTCGGCAGCAACGCAAACGCACGCGGCGCAAACGTCGCAAGCGAAAAGCTACAACGCCCCGGGCAATACGGGCGAAGCAATAGAGAACAAGAATCCAAAAGCAGAAGAGACAAAAGGAGAAACAATCATGACGAAATGGGTTTGCAAAGTTTGCGGTTACATCTACGAAGGCGAAGAGCTTCCTGCCGACTTCAAGTGCCCCGTCTGCGGCGCTGGCGCTGAAATGTTCGAGAAGGTTGAAGGCGAAATGAAGCTTGCCGCCGAGCACAAGTTCGGCATTTACGCTGAAACCGTCAAGGATAACCCCAACGTGTCCGACGAGGACAAGGACTACATTCTGAAGCAGCTGAAGGCGAACTTCGCGGGCGAGTGTTCTGAAGTGGGCATGTACCTGTGCATGGCGCGCATCGCTCACCGCGAGGGCTACCCTGAAATCGGTCTGTACTGGGAAAAGGCAGCTTACGAAGAGGCCGAGCATGCCGCTAAGTTCGCTGAGCTTTTGGGCAGCGAGTGCGAAGCGAACATGACCGACTCCACCAAGAAGAACCTGGCTTGGCGCGTTGAGTGCGAGTTCGGCGCAACTGCTGGCAAGACTGAGCTTGCTACCTGCGCAAAGAAGAACGGCCTGGATGCCATCCATGACACCGTTCATGAAATGGCGCGCGACGAAGCTCGTCACGGCAAGGCACTGAAGGGTATGCTGGAGCGCTACTTCTAATAGGACTTCCTAGAGCGGCGGAAAAGCTCTTTCACGCTCCTCGTCGTGTAGCGTTAGTACACTCGGTCGCGTGACGCGCTTTTCCGCTCGCTCGATAAAGCCCTATTCGGCTTGGCGGAAGCGCATGCTCGGTCGCGTGTCTTGGCTCCCAGCTCGCTCGACAAGCTTTCCTCGCGATTGAATGCCAGCGCGTTCGATCGCGAGACAGAAGCAAAGCAGCATTTCCAACCCCGCAGGACTTCGGTCTTGTGGGGTTTTTGTTTCGCTGGACGCATCCGCGCCTTCCCCTTCCCCACACTTCAACCTTACAGAAAGGCAACGGGGCGAAAACAAAGCATGACAGCGAAGAAACCATTTGTCACGCGGTCCCTTTGCGTTTTTTTCTAAGGTATAAATAAGCAAACAAACCGAAGCGGAGACAAGCAAAGGACCGACCATGGCACAAAACGACGCGAACAGCACGAACAAAACGAAACATTTCTGGGAAAAACCCGCAGGCCGCGCTGCGGGCAAAACGGCCTTCGACTGCAACGGCACAAACAAGGCGCGCAACAACGCGCATTCACGGGCAAGCTCCTGCACCTACGAAAAAGCGACGTTTGCGAATGCCAACACCGATGCAACAACGGGCTCGAACGCCAGCACGGGCGCACACACAACCTACACAACATACCCGTTCAACAGCGCATATAACCAAAAAAGCAAGGTTTCTTCGCCCCTTACATCGATTGCTAAGATTGCAGGCGGCGCATTATTGGCGCTCATCGGCGTGCCGATGCTAATCCTTCCGGGACCGGGCCTTCTTTTCATTGGCGGCGGCGCGGCACTGGCATTTTCTGGATTTGCGGACTTGAAAAGGGCTTTTGCGTAAACGTAGCCATTTCTCCACCACAAATAAACGCACCGGATTTCCACCTTCGCAAGCCAAAAAAACGCGTGAAAAAACGTTTTTTTACCGCATGTCACTAATTTATTATCTTAAAAGAGAATAAATAGGCGAACAAGGCATACGTAGTATATAATGACATGAACCGGTCTGTATAAAAATCGGTTGGCACGAACACCGACCCATGCAGAATCGTAAACGATCAAAAGGAGGAATCTGTGCGAAAGAATAGTTTCCGCAGCGCCCGGAAGAAGATCATTGGCGCTCTTTGCTCGGTTGCTTTGGTAGCCGGCCTTTGCCCCGCAGTGGCGCTGGCCGACGAAGGCAGCAAATATACCGCATCCATCCAAACGGAAAAGGCTTGGGCTGTAAACGGCGATACGTTCGACGTCGTTTTGGCATCAGGCGCCAAGGACGCTTCCACCACGCTTTCTTGCGGCCAGTACACCATTAGCTACAACTCTGACATCGTGAGCATCGATGAGGACAGCATTACCGCCGATGCCGCTGTTACCAACTTGGACAAAGCCGTTGTTACCCCTGGTAAGGCAATGGTTTCCTTCTTTGGCAACACCCTTACCCAGTCCAACATTGCAACTTTGACGTTCAAGGCGAAGGCAACAGGCAACCCCGAAATCAAGATTATCGACGCTGTAGCTGGCGCTTCCGAGAACCTTGACGACCAGAGCGTTGAATTCAGCACCGACAACCTGAACGTTACCGTTGTCAAGCGCTTCTCCGATGTGTACAAGTCTTCCAGCTACTATGACATCATCTACCAGGCAGTTTCCATGGGCCTTATCGGTGGCTACAGCGATGGCACCTTCCGACCCAGCATTCCTCTGAACCGTCAGCAGGCGGCCATCATGTTCTACCGCGCTTACGGCAGCGAGACCGGCGTTGACCAGGCTTCCCTGGAAACCCTGACTGACCAGGCCACCATCACCAGCGCTGAGGCACGCAACGCCATTGCTTGGTGCATCAACAACGGTGTTGTGGGCGGCAAGACCAACAAGGCCGACGGCACGAAGTACTACGATCCCAAGGGTGAACTGACCCGTCAGCAGCTGTGCACCATGGTTGCTCGTGCAGCAGCAAACCTGAACGGTATTGAAGTCGCTAACGCCGACCAGACGCTGCTGAACTCCATGACCGACCAGGCCACCATCACCAACGCTGAGGCACGCAACGCCATCGCTTGGTGCGCTAACAACAACATTGTTGGCGGCAAGACCAACAAGGCCGACGGCACGAAGTACTTCGACCCCAAGGCAAGCGCAACGCGTGCACAGTTCACCAAGATTCTGGTGGGCGCTGTTACTCAGAACTTCCTGGGCAAATAAGCACGAACAGCAATCGGATTCCTATCCATCGAAAGGCCGGGCATTGTGCTCGGCCTTTTCTTTTTGCCTGTGCGTTAAAAAGTGACGGGGTCTTTTTCACATTTTCGGATGATCTTTGGTGAATCGAGCAACAGGAGAGCGTCTTCACCCTTCGCCCCTTACTCTTCGCTTTGCATTTCCTTACCTGACCATCGGCAGGAGCAGCAGATTGCTATGCAAGACGTTAAAAAGACCCCGTCACTTTTTAACCTGCTTCAGGAAGAAACGCGCCAGAAGAATGAATGCCACCAGGGCAATTACTCCATTGGCAATGTCACAGCAAAGCAGCTGAGGCAACGAGAGCGCCACTTGAACGCAAAGAAGGGCCGATGCGGCAATCATTTGCCACGGCGCAACATCAATCCAGCCACGACGAACAAGCTGCGCCATACGCAGCAAAACCAGCAAAACGAAACTCGCCAGCATGGCAAGCGATGCCGCCCACAAACCGACAACAGGGACAAGCGCTACATCGATAGCAAGGTTGAGCACCAGCGCCACAATCGTGGTCAGCCCCACGCTTTTCGTATCTTTGCGCGCCACATAGATTCCACCCAAATACGCTGCTAGACAGTAGAAAAACAGCGCGAGCGCCAAGATTGCAATCTGCTGATACGCTTCATCGTACGACCCGCGCACCAAAATCATAAAAAGCAGCGGCACGCACGCAATAAGCACGCTGGCGCACGCCGTGGTCAGGCCAATCACGCCCGAAAACGTGCGCGAATAATACGCCTTGGAGTCCTTGTCATCCACTGCCAGCGAGGCATTTTCCTGCCACGCCAACGTGAATGCAGATTGCGCCAAGTTGAGCATTTGCGGAATTTTATACGCCACAGCAAACGCCGCATTCGCCGCAACCCCCAGGAAAAACGTTATGACCAGCCTGTTTGAAAAACGCATCGCCCACATGGCCAAGCTGTTGGGCACCATGGGCCACGAATAGGAAATGAGCTCTTTCAGCGTTGCGCGCGAAACGCTTTTGGGCGACACATAGCGCGCCAACGAAAGTGCACAGAAAAGAAATGCGCATGCCGCAAGCTCAGTAAGCGCCAAAAGATACACCGATCCCAATAAGCCCAAGTCAAGGACAAGAAGAAACAGCACCGTCAGCCCAAGTTGCACAAAGCACCCTAATGCCGCACTCGCGGAATAAAGCTTGTTGCGTCCGAAACCACGTGCGCATTGCTTTGCCACATTCGCCAACAAGTCAAACAAAAAGTAAAGGCAAATACCCACCTTGAGCAGCGCATCGCCCCGAAACAGCACGGCAAAAATTACCAGCGCCACCAAGCTTGCCACCAGCGCAAACGCAAACGTGCTGCTTACAATTTCCTTCGTACGTTCATCGTTTTTATCCTTCCGGCAATCAACAAGAAAACGGAAAGCGGCCGTTTGAATCTGAAGCGAGGCGGCAGGCAAAAAGAACGCAACAAGCGTAATCACCAGGTCGTAAACACCAAAATCGGACTTTGAAAGACATCCTGTCAAGATTGGCAACGTGATAAGCGTTACCAATTTCGGCAAAACGGTACCCAACGCAATAATCAGAGCGTTTTTCCCTAAAGCAACGGAACGTTTATCGATATGCGACTGCTTTTCTTTGAATTCCATGCGCAGCGCCTAAGCATCCCAAAGATCGTAGGGGAACGTTTCCATGAGCGCCTGTCGCATGGGCTCGAGCTCTGGCACGGGCAAAGATGCCTGGTCAAACGCCTCTTCCAAAGAATGCGCAAACGTAGTTTCGCACCGGTTTGTGGACGCATACCAGTCTTCATATTTAAACGAGCAAGCAGAAACGCGATTGCCCACCAAAAAAGCACGCGCCGACACGCCGTACGACTCAGCCAGAATCACGCCGTGAAGGGACTCGGACACAACGCGACTGCAGCTTGTCAGCTCTTCAACAAAATGCTGGTAATCGCTTGTTTCAATCGAAATGCGCTTGCAGCCGCGTGGCAATTCAAGACCAGATAAATCTGTTGTCCGATGGAAGATCACGCCAACGGGGCCCGTCGAAGGCGCGGAGCAATAAGCGGGAGCAATAAGCGGGAGCAGCACCCCGGGATCCCCATAGACGGCAGGGCACGGGAAACCGTAGTCAAGCAAAACGTCGCGCGTTTTCGGGCCGCGAACTGCGCGAATATCATAGAAACGAACGCCTTTTTGGTGCTTCAAGCGTGGGAGCGTGGACACTTCCAAAATACCCGAGCCCCAAACGGTGGCATCGAAAATACCGCGCCCCAAAAGCGAGCCAAGCGCCAACAGATGCTTCGTTTGGCCCACGGGTGCAGAAAGCGACATTCCGCGGCGATCAAGCATCCAATTCACAATAACAGGAGAAAGCGTGTCGCCTAAATTCAACTTATGAGAGTATTCCAAGTTGACAACGCCAGGTACCGCACGGTCCCTCACATAAAGACCGCCGTTGTTTCCCAGCACCGCGCGCTTGGCATGCTGCACGAAAGCCGACTGCTTAAATGCCTCATAAGCCCTGCTCATGCAGCTCGCCTCCTGTTTTCAGCGCTGTTTTGAGAACATCTTCTACGCTGCCACGCGACATGTTACCGGTCGCGCTACATTGACTGCCTTCCAACTCGTCCTTCAAGGCCATAAGCTCGGCATACTGGGCATCGGACAGCACGATTTCGTGCTCCGCGTCTTCCGCCGAGCCCCCCAGAGCGCCGCACGAAGCCTGCGCTCCCGCCGCAGTCCTCGAAGGACGCTCGCCTGGAAGGCGCACGGCTTCGCCGCTTGCTTTAAGAGCCTCCACCAGCTCGCTGTACCGCTCTTGATATTCGTCTTCGCCATAAAACGCAGCAACGTCAACAGCAATGAAGAAATGCCCGTTGCGCGACGGCGCTCCTGTGTTGCCCAGCGGCTTCACCTGGCCCGCAAACGCCGATCCCGTCAAAAGACCCGCAAAATAATCAACCATAAGCGCAAGGCCGTATCCCTTGGCACCACCAACAGGAAGAAGCGCGCCGGCAAGCGCCTCTTTCGGATTTGATGTGGGATTTCCAGCAGCATCCACCGCCCAATCCCGCGGAATAGCTTCCTGGTTTTTGAGCGCCAAACGGATTTTCGAGCGCGCCGCCACGGTAGATGCCATATCGAATATTATCGGCGGGCAATCGACACCACCGTTCGCGCCGTCCGCGGCACTCACGCCCGGAGCAGCAAAGCACAAAGGATTCGTGCCTAAAACTGGCGCAGAGGCACCGGGAGCCACTAAAGCAGGCGAAGCATTAGCCATCACCAGACTGGCAACACCTTGCTCAGCCGCCAGCAAGCCATAATACCCCGCTGCGCCAAAATTATTGGAATTGCGCACACCAACTGCGGAAATACCGAATGTCTTTGCTTTTTGAACAGCAAGTTTTACCGCATGCGCAGCCGCAATTTGCCCAAAACCATTGCCTGCGTCCAAAACCGCAAGGGCACCTTTGTCGGAAACGGTAACGGGCTGGGCCTGCGGATCAATCGTCCCCGCCTGAATGTTCTTCCAGTAAAGCGGCAGACGCGCTACGCCGTGCGTTGTTTTCCCACGCACGTCGGCATACGCCATGGAATCCCACAGGATTTCAGCATCAGAAGGCCGCACGCCCATAGCGTGCAACAGATCCTTCGCGAAAATCTCAAGTTGCGCTGCGAGTATCTTTTTCATGCCGTTGCCTTCACGTCGCTAGCGCTAGCGCCACGCAAGAGAGCCTTGGGGCGAAGCAACTGCATCGGGATAATATTGATCAATCATACGCTTGACCAGCGCAATCTGCTTCGCGCGCTGGGCAGCCTGCGCCTCCGTTGTATCCCAACTGTGCGACTGCGCAACGCTTCCGCCCGTTTTCAAGTAAATCGGCGCGCCCACACGAATCATTTCAGGCACCTCATAATGACGAATGAAGCCACCAGAGCTTGCAGGGTTCTCCGTATGAACGTCCAGAGGAACACTAATCGCCTGGCGCATTGCCGCAAGCATCTGCAGCTGAATGTCGCGCACCGGATTGATGCTATCGGCGCCAATGTTCTCCATAAGGTGCGCTGAGCAGGGGTTTCCCACGCCCGCATGCGCGCTGATCTTGAAGTGGCAATCAGCAGGCACTTCGCCTGCTTTGCGTGCCTCGTTGAGCACCCACAAACAGCCTTCGTCGTATACCATGAAACCGCGAACGCCAAAATGCGCCGCACGCTTGACTTCTTCGATGGCGCGAATAATCTGCTCCTGCCCGCGTAAACGATACCCAATGCGCTTGCCTTCTTCGGTCCTGACCGTTGCCGAAGTATCGGTTGTTGCGCGCGGACCAATTGCCAAAATGAGCTGGACCTGATGCTTTTCCGCCAACGCAACCATCTGCTCAATCTCGGAATCAAGCAGAAGCATAATGCCTTTCGTCTGCGTCACGCGATGAATGGCAACGCCGTAATGCGCTGTGCTCTCAAGCAGCGCACGCATGGCGGCAGGCCCTTGAATCCCAGGGGCTTCAAAACGATACTGTCCGCCATCGGAAAAACGTTTTTCGCTGGTAGGAAGCTCATAGGCATCGCCACCCGGCAACCCCAAGCGCTCCAAAAACGCACGTGTTTCGTCCATGCTAGTCATAAACACACCCCTTATTGTAGCAACGATAGCGCAGCGGCCACGCTACCAGCCTTTATTGCAGCCAAAAAACCCTGCGCCGCTTCTTTCGACAACGCGGAAGAAGCGCACAACGTTAAGAATTTCTGCTCAAGCTCGTCCGTCGTCAGCGGATTTTCCGGCTCGCCCTTGGCGTATTCAACGGTCTGCCCGAAAACAACGCCATCGGTCTGCTCCACACGCATAATGCACCCGCGCCTATCGGGAAGCCACGATGTCACCAGCAAATCAGGCACAACCGCCACTGTCTGTGCCAAGCGAACAAGCTTTTCATCGGCGCAGCGCTCATCGGTGAAGGTAGAGGGAAGCAGCGGATACCCCAAAAGCGCCGCTGCAACACAAAACGGCGTGCTCATTTTCGCCGCGCTGCCATTCGCTGGCCGCTGGCAATCGTGCCCAAATACGCCCAGGTCATACGTGCGAATCGAAATACTTTCCACGGAATCCGCATTGAAACGCGGCTCCTTGGCAATCGCGCGCGCCGCATCGATTGCCGCATGGCAATGACGGCACGCTGCATACGGCTTGCGGAACACACCTTGAATCAGGTACTCCCCTTCGGATGGAAGAAGGAGCTGTGGCTCTTGCGCATCTCCCGAGAACACGCGCAAGAAGCCGCGCTTGCCTCCCAGAATATCCTCGGGCGGAACAGGTGCCGCAGCTCCGAGCTGTGCCGCCGCATAGGCATCCATTGCCGCACGTCCCACGTTATAGGGTTTCATCTGCGAGCCATCATCCAGCACGCCCAAAAGGCCTGCTCCACTTGTTGCCGAAAGCGCAAGCGTGGCCCGCATCTGCTTTTCGGTATAACCGCGCAACACGCCAATCGCAAGCGCCGCGCCTATCGTTCCACACGTGCCCGTGCCATGAAATCCCTGCAGCTTATGATGCGGTTGAAGCGTTTGTCCCAAAATGATAGCCGCCTGATACCCGCAAACAGCCGCCGCAATGAACCGCTGCTCGTCAAGAGAGCCGTTCGCCTTCGCTTCATCCCAAACTGCCAAAAGGGCAGAAAAAATAGGTGCGCCTAAGTGCATCATGGCGCGACGATGCCCATCATCAAGCTCTTCCCCGTGGGAAAAAATGCCGTTGACCAGGCACGCTTGTAAAGGGTTCGCCGTTTTGCCAAGGCCAAGCAGCCGCGCGCTGCCCTTTGGCAAGTCTTGCGCCGCTTCGCGATACACCGATCGAGTAGACCCCGCGTACGCGCAGCCCACGTAATCGATCAAGCAATAATGCACCTGATCAACCACTTCTGCGGGATATTTTGTTTTCGCCAGCTTGCTAATATGGTCAAGCAGCGCCTGGGAAGCATTCAAAAGAAAGTGTTCCATTCTTTTTCGTTCGTTTTTCCATATTCTTGGGGCTATTCTACTTTAGATTCCCCCAGCAAATCAACGACCGCATGGCGCGGTTCAAAACAACAGCACGGACGCAGGCACGCAATGCGCACTCCGCTGGCGCGCTGCGGCCCCACCTTGATAAAGCTCGCTAAAACCGACGTATCGCCGCCCAAGCCTAAGGCGCCAATTCCCGCCTGATTCACGCGCTCTGTAATGCGTTGTTCCAGGCTAGATTGCACATCAAAGTTGCCAAAAGCCTGCGCTTGCAGCATTAGGCTTGACGCCTCAAACGCGGAACGCCCAATGCCAACAGCCAACACGCACGGGGAACATCCCAGCTCACGCACTGCCCGCTTCGCCCATTCCACCAGCTCATCTTCAACCACTTGCGCACTATGCTGGTGGAAGATGCGCTGCGTTTTTCCGCGAATCGCAGGACCGCCGCCAAACATGAGCACGTGCAGGCGCAACACCGAGCCAGGCACGGTCTTTATCACCAAAGGCGCCGGTTCCAGCGCCGCCGGGTCATCGCTTATGTCCGCGCTTTGAGCAAGCCGTTGCTCATCGGTGCCCAAAACAGCCATGGGCCGGCCGGGCAGCATACGAAGCCCCTGGCACACCCCCCGCTGAATCGCATCGAACAGACCCGCGGGAAGCAAAGTGGCGCTTCCCACCTCCAACAGCAAGTGAGGAATACCTGTATCATCGCAAAGAGGCGAACGGTTTTCTTGCGCAACCTGCGCATTTTTCAGCACCTGCTCTAAAACCCACCGCGCTTGAGGATTGCTTTCGTTTTCGATAGCACGCTCATATGCGCGTTTCTTATCGTCGGAGAAGGTCGAACCCGCACGCACCAACGCATCGGCCACCAGCGATTCTATCGTACGCGTGCAGACACCGTCGCCAGCGAGCGACTCGGCTGCGGCGGTCCCGGGCAAGGTCGCAGGCGAAGGCACCTGCGATTCTGCAGACGCGGCATGCTCAGGTAAGGCTGCAACCTTGGCAGCCGATGCGGCCCCCATGCCTGTTGCGACTTCAGCTGCTTCAACGGTTTTCACCTTGCCGCTCACCTTAGTGTTTTTCATACAGCGACTCACCTCCTGCAGCCGCAATAATAACGGGGAAATCGTGCACTTTCAGGCGATTCATAGCTTCCATGCCCAGGTCGGCGCCGAATACCACTTCGCTCTCTTCCATGCACGCGTTGAAAAGCGCCGTAACGGGCGGCGTCACCGCATACACCGCGCCTTCGCGGCAAAGAGCATGCACCGTTTCCTGATCAAGGGCGCCCTTGCCAATATGCATCAAAACTCCCTGCCTGGCCAAGGGAACCATGCTTTGCAAGATTTCCAGCTTATTGCTGCTGGTCGGACCCACGCCCGCCGGACTAACCGCCGTATGAAACACAGCGCTTCCCCGCAGGTCAGGACCACAATACGAAGGCTTTGCGCACGCCGCCACTAAACGAGGCAGCACGGCATCGCGCCCCGTATAAAGAAAGCCATCAAGAAGAAGCATGTCGCCCACCCGCAATGACCGAATTTCCTCTTCGGTAGCGGGAAGACGCAGCCGCTTCGGCTCTCTGAATGATTTCTGCTCCGTGTTCATGGTTCCTTCTTCGCCCAATCTCCAAGCTTGCCTTTGCGGCGCCGGCCTTTGCGGTCCGCGTTCGCAACCCGAACCGTTGCATTCGCGACCAGCCACCGTTGTTCTGCCCGAAAGCTCACCTTGCAGTCGCTTCTTCTGTCGGCACCCGCACTTACGCGTCCACCGCCATCTTCGCGGCGCCGGCCTTCGCGCGAAACGCCTTTCCATCCTGCGCGTCATATCGCAATAGAGTATAATATTTTAGTTTAGCACTTCGGCGAATAATCTCTTGCTAGCAGGCAATTGTTCACCGATTCGGCTTACGGCAAGTAAGAGCGCACGGAAAGGATTCGCTTGATGGAATCACGCAATGAGCAGCGGCTGAGCGATGCACAGCGCGCCACCATTGCAGAGCATCTTGCGCGCGATAACCGCGCCCATGCAAGCGCTATCGCACCCGTCGTGCGCCCACGCAACACCATCTACACGCGCTACGTGAAGCGACTTTTCGATATTGTTATTTCGGCGTTTGCGCTGGTCATCACATCGCCCATCAATCTCGTTCTTGCTATTGCGACTTTTTTCGATGTGGGGCGCCCGCTCCTTTTCCACCAAACGCGCACGGGAAAAAACGGGAGACCGTTCCGCATCACGAAATTTCGCAACATGACGAACGAGACTGACGCCAACGGCGTGCTGCTGCCACCCAAGGAACGCATTACGCGCTGGGGACGGTTCGTGCGAAAGACATCGCTTGATGAGCTGCTGAATTTTTGGAGCATTTTCAAAGGCGACATGAGCCTTATTGGTCCGCGCCCCCTTATCGAGAAGTACTTGCCCCGTTATTCCGACCGGCACATGATGCGACACGCGGTGCGTCCTGGCCTGGAGTGCCCCATTTTGGACGAATCGATCAAGGAGCTTTCCGGCTGGAATCAGCGCCTTGAAAACGACGTCTGGTATGTTGAGCACGTCAGTTTTGCCGTAGATGTGAAAATGGTTGCCGCCCTGGTGCGCATGGTGTTTGACCGTAAGCAAACGAAATCGCGCAGCCTGGCGCAACGCGGATCGTTCATGGGGTACAACAAAGACGGGCGCGCCATCGACCAAACGGAAATTCCCCTGGAGTACCTAGCGCTCATACAGCAGGAAAGGGAAGATGCCGCGAATGCCGCCGTGAACCCAGTTGCAAGTTCAACTGCATCGGGTGCAGCAACTGCGGCTTCGGATGCTGACGCAGACGCAGGAGCGGTCGCGATACGGCATGCAAACAGCGCTGGCGCAAGCAATGCGCCCCGCACAGCCCACCCCGCGACTAACGCGCAATCGAAAAAGCGCATTGCCCTTTTCATCCGCGGCTTCCATCACGGCGGTATCGAGAAAGTGTTCGAGTCGTATTTCACGCACATGGACCTTTCCCCTTTCGAGATTCATGTGATAACGCATCTCGAAAACGACCCCGCACGCATGGAGATCTTTTGCTCCATGGGTTGCATTATTCACGAACTTTCCCCTGTTCATGGACATAAATTGACCAAGCACAACTTGGAAGAGTGCCGCGCTTTGTTCAAGAACAACACTTTCGACGTGGTTCACAACAACATGCCAGAAAACTTGCTGCCTCTTCATTTTGCGAAAAAAGCCGGCGTTCCCGTGCGCATTCTGCACGCCCACAGCAATTACCGTGCGAACCTGAAAGACAAAAACCCGCTGAAGCAGAAGGTATTTGCGGCAGGCTTTGCCCTTAACGCTGCACAAGCAACACACCTGATTGCAGTAAGTCGCGTTGCCGCAGAATCCGCCTTTGGCGTAAAGCGCGCGCAACAGGCATTCCTGCTTCCGAACGCTATTGACGTTCGCCATTTCGCTTTCAATAAAGAAATGCGCGAGAAAATGCGCTCTGAGCTGGGGATAAACAATAGAGTCTGCCTTGGTCACGTGGGGCGCTATGAAAACGATGCAAAGAACCAGGAATTTGTGCTGCACGTTTTCCGCGATTATCTGGCTGTTAACCCCCAAGCGCACCTCCTTATGATTGGCGATGGCCCCCTGCGCGGCCAATACGAAGAACTCGCGCACGATCTTGATATAAAAGGCCAGGTCACTTTCACGGGTGCACTGAAAAACGTCGCTGATTATCTGCAAGCTATGGATGTCTTTCTTCTTCCTTCGCGCAAAGAAGGGTTTGGCATCGTCGCACTTGAAGCCCAGGCATGCGGACTTCCCTGCCTTGTTTCCACGCAGGTGCCCCAAGAAGTTGCCGTTACATCGCTCGTGCGCTTTCTTGACATCGATCAAGGTACCGAAGAGTGGGTTAACGCACTCACCTCCCTGTTTGATCGCGCCCCCGCGCCAGACCCCAGTTCGGCAGCAGAGCCAAGCTCCAATCCAGCCACAGAACAGACAACTTCGCCGACCCCTTCGTCTGCCCACCTCAAGCAAAACACAAGCAGTCGCCTTGATTTCAATCAACAAGTGCTCCAGGCAGGCTATGATATTACCCAGAACGCTTCCCTTTTATCCAACTTATACAGAAAAGGCCAGTTCACAGCATGAGACATCATCGACACAATCCGGATTATCACTTTGTGGAAAACCCGGTCAACTTCAATAAGCACACCGACAAGCAGCTGTTGCAATATTGCCTGGGCGCTACTATGTATATGCCCGCCACGTACGATTTTTTGGACAAAATCATCAACGACAAGCTGCCTGGCTTAACGTCCATCGTGCTTGATTTCGAGGACGCTCTTGATGAAACAAAGTTAGCACCTGCGGAAGAAAACGTTCTTGACCTGCTGAAAGAGGTCAGCGCACGACTGGAAGCCGGCACGCTTTCCGATGATGTTGTGCCCCTTATCTTCTGCCGCGTGCGCAATCCACAGCAGTTCCGATCGTTTGCGCAGCGTCTTCATCCCGAACATTTGCGTGCGCTCGCCGGCATCAACTTCCCCAAGTTCAACGCGGAAAACGGCATGGCATACTTGGAAACGCTTCGTTGGATCAACGATACGCTTGGCGACATCGTGTACGGCATGCCCATTATCGAGGACCAAAGCATTGCCTTCATTGAAACACGCACCGAGCAGCTTTTGGCCATTCGTAAGATTCTCGATGAAAATCGCGACATCATCCTGCACGTTCGCGTGGGCGCGACTGATTTTTCTTCGGTATTTGGCGTGCGGCGCGGCATTGACTACACCATTTACGACATCAAGCCCATAGCCGATATCCTGTCCGACGTGCTCAACGTGTTCGGGCGCTGCAACGATTACGTGATTTCGGGACCTGTGTGGGAGTATTTCCGCGCCGACAAGTCCATGAAGTTTGCGCCGCTTCCCGCGCATGACATTCAGGAATCTCTTATCAGGCACATTCCCATTTACAACAGCGAAGTTGACGGCCTGCTGCGCGAGACCATCATGGATCGCGCGAACGGCTTCATTGGAAAAACGGTCATCCATCCTTCGCACATCAAGTTTGTGAACGCGCTTTATGCGGTCACGAAAGAGGAATACCGCGATGCGCTGCAGATCCTTGACCTTTCAGGCGGCGTTGCGAAAAGCCAAGCCGGCAACAAGATGAACGAAATCAACCCTCATCGTTCCTGGGCCGAACGCATCATTTCCCGCGCGCAAGCCTATGGTGTAATCGAAGACGGCACCGAATACCTGCATCTTTTCGCCATTGAGGAAGCATAAGACGCAGGCAAGGGGCGGACCTAAAGCCCAGCCAAAGGCGCTGGGGAAATAAGCCTCAAAGTGCGCTGGCAAACGGCCCATTGGACCAGTTTGCTAAACATTGGAAGTCGGGCGCGCACGACCCTTCCTCAATGCTGGCAAGCCCAACAAAAGGATTAATCGCTCCAATGTCGGAGCAGGAAGCGAAAACCTCGCTGCTGTGCTATCATAGGGTGTTGCATTCTCCCCTGGTAACTGCTTGATAACCAGAGATAGAGCAGCCATTTTGCAGACGCTATTTTATGGGATATAGATTGACAGACGCTCAGCAGACCGCATTTGTTCTTGGCGGAACCGTTCCACATATCGATTTGGTCCAGAAGCTGCAAAAACGCGGCTATTACGTTGTTCTCATCGATTACTTAGCCAATTCCCCTGCCAAACCCTATGCCGATGAACATTTGCAAATCAGCACGCTCGATTACGAGGCAGTGTTGAACGCGGCAATCGAGCGTAAGCCGTCGCTTATCATTAGCGTGGCGGTTGATAAAGCAAACGTGATGTGCTGCCGCGTATCCGAAGCCCTGTCGCTTCCGCACCCGTACTCTTCCGAGACGGCGCGCCTCATTGCACGAAAAGACAAAATGAAGCAAGCGCTGGTAGATGCCCAGATTCCCACGGCTCCTTTTACCGTGGCGCCTCTGAGCGTTAAACAAGTTCAGGAAAAAGTGGGCTTCCCCTGCGTGGTAAAGCCGGCAAACGGTGGTGGATCGCGCGGCGTGCATGTTGCCAGCTCGGCTGACCAATTGCAGCAGTGCGTCGAACGCGCGATTGAATCAAGCCGCACACATGAGGCAATTGCAGAGTCCTTTATTGACGGCATTGAAATCAGTGCGTATTTCTATTTCCAAAAGGGAACGCCCTATCTGCTTTCCCTTTGTCAGAAGAGCGACTACACCGACCGCAGCAACAATTCCGTTCGCCAATATGAGTCGGTGTTTTACCCCGCGCAGATTCCTGCGCAATCCGTGGAGCAAATGCGCGAGATTGCCCAAAAAATTGGCACAACATTCGGCTTCGTGAACACGCCTCTTATGGTTCAGGCAATCGTGCGCGAAAACGGGGACGTTTTAGTGCTTGAATTTGCACCCCGCTTGGGTGGCGGATTATGCTTCCGCGCCATTCCGCTTCTTACGGGTTTTGACTACATAGAAGCCGCAATCGCTTCCTATCTGGGAGAATCGGTTGACGTTTCCCGTATTGAGGGCAGCACGCGCTGTCTTTACATTGGTAATGTTTTCGCTAAGCAAGGCGTTTTCGATCATGTCGAAGGTGTCGATGCAGCGCTACAACAAGGCATCATCAAGGAATTCTATTGTACGAAAACGAAAGGCGCATCCATTAGCCCCGACGGCAGCACGGGAAGTCGCTTCGGGCAGTTCATTGCCTTAGGGGAAACCCAGCAAGAGTTGCTGGATAAGGGAGCGCGGGCACACGCCCTTATTCGCGCCATAGACGCAGGCGGAGAAGACATCAGCGCCCGCCGGTAGCATTGGGGATGGATAGTCTGCGACCTTTGCGCAGGCAATTAAACGGCGCGGCATCGGAAGATGCAACTTACACTTTTCTGGCGCCTGAAAAGGGCTTTTGCATAGACGCAGCTTTTCTTCGCTGCAAAAATGCACCATATCTCCATTTTCGCAAGCCAAAAAACGCGTGAAAGCCAATGAGGGGGCAGACGCAAACTGCATCCGCCCCCCCCTCATTTATCCCCTTTTGGCCCCATCAAAAGGGGCTTTCAATTCTGTGACCTGGAATTACTCCAAAATCCTACACATTGAACTTGAAGTGCATAACGTCGCCGTCTTGCACCACGTAATCCTTGCCTTCCTGACGCAGCTTGCCCGCGGCACGGCAGCCCGCTTCGCCACCAAGGGCAACGTAATCCTCGTACGATGCCGTCTCTGCCTTGATGAATCCGCGCTCGAAGTCGGAGTGAATCACACCCGCCGCCTGGGGCGCCTTCGCACCAATAGAAATCGTCCATGCGCGGCTCTCGGTCTCGCCGCTGGTAAAATACGACTGCAGGCCCAAAAGCTTATATGCCTCGCGCACCAAGCGCGCAAGGCCGCTTTCCTTCAAGCCCATGTCGGCCAAGAATTCAGCAGCTTCTTCGGGGTCCATCTCGTTGAGCTCCGCCAGGTCGGCCTCAACCTGGGCGCAAATTGGTACGGGCGTGCATCCATCGATTTCCGGAAGCTCCGCATCCATTTGGTCCTCGTCGATGTTGGCAATGTAGAGCATAGGCTTCATCGTAAGCAGATGCAGCTCGTAAATAGCATCAATTTCGTCCTCGGTCAAATCAAGCGTGCGCGCGCGATGTCCCTCGTAAAGCCCCGCCAGAACTTTCTTTGCTGCTTCGAGCTTTGCCGCACCTGCTTTATCGCGCTTCGCTTCTTTCTCCAAACGCGGAATCGCCTTTTCACAGGTCGCAACATCGGCCAAAATAAGCTCCATTTTGATGGTCTCAACATCGCTTTGCGGGTCAACGCGCCCTGCCACATGCACGACGTTCGGATTCCCAAAGAAACGAACAACTTCGCAAATAGCATCGGTATCGCGAATGTTTGCCAGGAACTGATTTCCCAAACCTTCGCCTTGGCTTGCGCCTGCAACCAGACCAGCAATGTCCACAAACTCGACCGTTGCCGGCACCAAACGCGCAGGGTGATCGATTTTCTCAAGCTCCTTCAAGCGGTCATCAGGAACAGGCACAATGCCAACGTTTGGCTCAATAGTGGCGAAGGGATAATTGGCGGCCAGACCCTGCTTATTCGTCAAAGCAGTAAACAACGTTGACTTGCCCACGTTCGGCAAGCCGACAATACCAATAGAAAGCGACATAGCAAATCCTTATCTGTACGAAAGAGCGCCTTGCACTGGTCCAGCATCCAGCAAGGCGCCGCGAAAATGTTAACTTTTATTGTACCCCATTATGCTCACACTCATAGAACGCATGCGACGCAATGCAAATCTCATTCGCAAGAAATCGATACCGGTCACAAACTAACAGCACTATCCGCATGCATAAGCATCGAAACATAGCCGCAAAAGCCTTGTCACACATTGGCCACAACGAAACAAAACGCAAAACAGCATCAAGACTAATCCAAACAGGCAGACAAGCAATGCGACGTCTCATCCTCTTCGGCAAAGAAGGTCAATGATGCAATCTAAATTGCAATAATAGGAGATTTTTTTAATTTATTTACGATTCCTCCTATTTTCTTAACACTTAAAAAGATTGAAATAGGAGGGATTTTGATTTTAATACCGTTTTCTCCTATTTTTAGAGGACGCACAATCGCTAAATGAAGCCCTGAATAGCTTTTTAATACCCTTGGAGGCTAAAATCATCATTATTGGTAGGAGATTTTTAAATTTTTTCTCTAAATCTCCTATTTAATATAATGACTCTCATAAAAATATAGGAGGAAATTCAAATAATTTGAATTTCCTCCTATTTTAGCTTCTACGGAAGCCGCAGCCCCTCACGCCCGCATAGCCCCCTTGTGCGAAACGCAAAACGAGGTCGCCTGCGCAAAGCAAGCAACCTCGTTGTAACCACGCGATGCCCCGGCAACACGGGCAACATCCGACAATACCCAGGCGATACTCAGATTGCGCTCAAGCACATCATGCACGGGCACCCAACGCTCATAACCACAGCGCCAAAGCTCGCAAACGCCCCAGTTACCCCAAAATGCCGATTATATTCCAAACCAGAATAGCAATAACCAAAATCGGCGCCAGAACCTTAATCATAACAACCCATGCTTTTTCCGCACGGAACGGCGAGTTGAGCTTGATTTCCTCGATAAGGTCCTTCGGGGTAATAATCCAACCAACAAAGACGCAGATCAGAAGCGCAACAATGGGCATCAGCACCGAGTTGGAAATAAAGTCGAAGAAGTCCAGAATCTCCATGCCGAAGAAGCGGATGTCCGAAAGGCCGTTATAACCCGCGTTCACGAAACAACCCACCAGAACAACCCACAGAATGCAGGAGATAAGCGACTTACGGCGCGACCACTTCAAGCCGTCGGAAATAATGGAAACGCACGTTTCCGTTAGCGAGATGGCGCTGGTCAAAGCGGCAAACGTAACCAACAGGAAGAAGACGAAGCCCAAAATGACCGCCGCATTGCCCATGCCTGCAAAAACCTGTGGCAACGTGACAAACATCAGTGAGGGACCCGCAGAGGTCGGTGCGCCACCCATAACCGCGAAAGCGGCTGGAACAATCATGAAGCCCGCAATCAGGGAAACAAGCAGGTCAAAACCAGCAATGCGCGTAACCGATGACGTCAGACACTCATCGCGATGCACGTACGAACCGTACGTAATCATAATACCCATAGCCAGCGACAAGCTATAGAACATCTGGCCCATGGCATTCAGTACCAAGTCAGCAGAGAACTGGCTGAAGTCGGGAATCAGATAGTACGCAATACCCTCCATGGCGCCCGGCTGAAGCGCAACGTAAACGGCAATGGCAATCGCCATAACCAGAAGTGCCGGCATCATGATCAGGTTCGCCTTCTCGATGCCCTTTTTCACGCCCAGAGCGACAATGATGAACACCAGCGCCATGAACACCAGCATCCACGCGTAGCTTTCCGTGGGACCGTACAGGAAGCTTGTGAAGAACGCACCGCCATCGGCAAGCGTGTTCGGGTCAACCGACAGGAACGAAACCATGTACTTGACAACCCAACCGCCAATAATGCAGTAGTACGGCGTGATGATGAACGGCACTAACGACGCCAAAACGCCGATAAATGCGAATTTCTTGCCATATGCGCTAAAGGCGCCAATCGCGGAAAGGCGCGTCTTGCGGCCAAGCGTAATCTCAAGCAGCAGCAAGGAAACGCCGAAAGTGAAAGCTAAAATGAAGTACGTGAAAATAAACGTACCGCCACCAAACTTGGCGGCCAAATACGGGAAGCGCCACAAATTGCCCAAGCCAACGGCCGAGGCAGCAGCGGCCAAAATAAATGCAGTCTTATTCGACCACGTAGAACGCTTTTCATTTGAATTAGAACTCACACAGACCTACTTTCTTCCAATCTTTCCAACTTGAATCCGTCCACTAAAACCCTTTGGGGCTTTGCCGGTCCTCTCAGCAAAGCCCCAAAATCAGACAAACGCTATTTCGCCACAACATTAACCAAACGCCCAGGGACAACAATCACTTTCATCACATTCTTGCCCTCAATGTCCTTAGCAACAGCAGCCAAAGCGGCCTGCTTGAACTCATCTTCGGTCGCACTGGCAGAAACAACCAACTTTGCGCGCACCTTGCCGCAAACTTGAACAGCAATCTCAACCTCGTCGGCCTTAGCCTTCTCGGGATCCCACGTGGGCCATGCGCTCAAATGCACGCTTTCTTCATTGCCCAGCACGCCGCGGTACAGCTCTTCTGCCCAGTGCGGAACAATCGGCGCCAGCAGCTTCACAATAACGCTTGCCACTTCCGCATCAAGCGCGCTCAAATGCTCGCAGCTCTTGCGTGTCTGCGCGTCAACGCCGCGCAGGTAATCGCCCGCCGCATTGCACAGTTCCATAACGGCGCTAATGGCGGTGTTGAAATTGTTGCGACCGAAGTCGTCGGTCACTTTGCCCACCACGCGATGGCGTTCACGCATCAGGATCTTGGCCAGTTCGGCGGCTTTTTCCTCGCCCACGTTCTTCTGGAAAAGAGTTGCGTCATCGGCAACGCCCGCCAGATCGTTCACAATGCGCCACGCGCGGTTCAGGAACTTGTAAACGCCCGCCAGACCGTCTTCGTTCCACAGCAATTCTTTATCGGGCGGCGCCATGAACAGGATGTACGCGCGGCACGCATCGGCACCGTACTCCACAATCATGTCCTCGGGCGATACCACGTTGCCCTTCGACTTGGACATGACCTCGCCGTTACCATCAAGCACCATGCCCTGGCACAGCAAGTTCGTGAAGGGCTCGTCGAAATCGAGCATGCCCAGGTCGCGCAGCACTTTCGTGAAGAAGCGGCTGTACAGCAAATGCAGAATGGCGTGCTCAATGCCGCCGATGTACTGGTCAACGGGCATCCAGCGATTCACCTTAGCGCTGTCGAACGGCGCTTCGGTGTTGTGAGGATCGGTGTAGCGCATGTAATACCAGCTTGAACACGTAAACGTGTCCATGGTGTCGGTCTCGCGACGCGCCGGCTTGCCGCACTTCGGGCAGGTGCACTTCGCGAATTCCTCGTGCGTTGCCAACGTTTCGCCTGCCGACAAGTTGATATCCTCGGGCAGACGAACCGGCAAATCCTCTACGGGAACAGGCACAACGCCGCAGTCCTCGCAGTGAATGGCGGGGATCGGGTTGCCCCAATAACGCTGACGGCTGATAAGCCAGTCGCGCAAGCGGAACTCAACTTTGCGCCCGCCGCGGCCCATGGCCTCAAGGTCGGCCACTACAGCGGCCTCGCCTTCGGAATGCTTGCCGCCGCGCAGGCCGGTGTACTTGCCCGACTGCACCAAAACGCCCTCAGCTGCCATAGCGGCATCCCAATCAACGCTGGTCACCACACGATTCGGCTCATCCTTGAGCTGCTCGTACAGCGGATCGTCCTCGGTGCAGATGATGGGGATAATGGGCAGGTCGTACTTGCGTGCGAACTCAAAGTCACGCTGGTCGCCGCAAGGAACCGCCATAACGGCGCCCGTGCCGTAATCGGCCACCACGTAATCGGCAACCCAAATGGGCAGCTTTTCACCGTTGATGGGGTTTTCCACATAGCGACCGGTAAACGCGCCGTGCTTCTCGTGGTTGCCCTGCGCGCGCTCGACTGCAGTCACTTTCTTGGATGCTTCCACCAAATCCATGACGGGCTTTTCGTATTCCGTGCCCGCTACCAGGTCTTTCAGGCCCTTATACTCAGGCGCCAGCACGAAGAAGCTCGCACCGCACAGCGTATCGGCACGCGTGGTGAACACGGTAATCAAATCGTCGTCGGTGGGCTGGGCGGGCACGTTGCCATCTTTGTCGCACAGCGTGAACACAACCTCGGCGCCTTCAGAGCGGCCAATCCAGTTAGCTTGCTGCTGCTTTACGCGCTCGGGCCAACCAGGGAGTTTATCCAGGTCATCCAACAGTTCCTGAGCGTAATCGGTGATCTTGAAGTACCACTGCGTAAGGTCTTGCTTTTGCACCTCGGAATCGCAGCGCCAGCACTTGCCTTCGATAACTTGCTCGTTTGCCAGAACGGTCTGGCAGCCCGGGCACCAGTTCACCGGCGAATTACGACGCTCCACCAGGCCCTTCTCCCAGAACTTCAGAAAAATATACTGGCCCCAGCGGTAATACTCGGGGTCGCACGCCACAACGGTGCGGTCCCAGTCATAGGAAAAGCCCATGCGCTTGAAGCTGGCCTTTTGCGTGTCGATGTTCGCATACGTCCAGATGGCAGGGTGGCTGTTATGCTTGATGGCGGCGTTTTCCGCAGGTAAGCCGAAGGCGTCCCAACCCATGGGATGTAACACGTCGTATCCTTGCATCTTGGAGTAACGCGCAATAACATCACCAATGGTGTAGTTGCGCACGTGACCCATGTGGATGTCTCCACTCGGATACGGGAACATCTCAAGCACGTACTTCTTGGGCTTGTCGGATTCTTCGCTCACCTTGTCAATCTGAGCGTCCGCCCAAGCCTTTTGCCAGCGCGGCTCAAGCTCGTGAGGATTGTATTCCTTCATGCGTCTTCCTTTTTCTTTGACTTTCAACTTCTTTGTCCGCGCTACCACCGCTGCCCAGGCAACGTGCAATGCAATTACGCAGCTCGCGCGAACACGCAGCAACGTAAACGCAGCATAGTAACGCGGCGCAAGTAAACGTGTATTATATGCTTCTTTCAAGGTGTTTTAAGCGAAAACGTGCGTTCTGTTCGGCGAAATATGCGATAATTTCTGCGTGTGTGCTGCTCAGAGCTTGAAGAAAGCCGCAGACAGCCGCCCTGGAAGTCGCTTCTTGCAAAGGAAACCCCACCCATGAACTACCATAACGTGAAATTCAAAGCAGCCTACGGCACCTCTTCGCAGCTGCCTGTTTCCACCCTGCCCGAAGTCTCGTTCGCGGGGCGCTCGAACGTGGGCAAGTCATCGCTGCTGAACAAGCTTATGTACCGCAAAAGCCTGGCGAAAGTTTCATCGACGCCGGGAAAAACCGCCACGATCAACTTCTACGACGTGGATGGATACGATTTTGTTGACCTGCCCGGCTACGGTTTTGCAAAAGTCGCGAAATCGGAAAAGCACCGTTGGAGCGAGCTCATTGAGGGCTACTTCAATCAGGAACGCATCTTTGCGCTGGTCGTGTCGCTGATCGATATCCGCCACGAGGCATCGGCGCTGGACCTGAACATGATTGAGTTCTTGCGCGAAAGCGGCCTGCCCTTCATGGTGGTGCTCACGAAAGCGGATAAGCTGTCGAAGCAGCAATGCATGAAGCAGACGGCTATGCTGCGCAAGCAATTGCAGCTGGACAAAGATGTCCCCATGCTGGCGGTCTCATCGGAAAACGGTGTGGGCATCAACGAGCTGCGCGTTATCATTAACCAGTACATCGACGCCTGCTAGCGGCGGCAGACACAACGGATGCACGGGCGCGGCCCTTGCCGCCATTGCCGCCGCTTAATGAACCATCTTGTTGATTTTTTCGCCCCAAAACGCCAAAACTGACGATTCGGGGCAGGTCGCTAGCAAACAAAACAAAACCCCAAGTCGATCTCATTTTCGCGACCTGGGGTTTCTTTAATTTGCGGAGCAAAAGAACCCTTGTCTAAGAGAAAATCACTCGAAATTGGCTCCGCCACCTGCCCCGCATCGACAATCTGGGCGTTTTTGGGTCAATTTTCCGACAACTTAAACAGAAACAGAGCAGTTTAGCTGCGTAACGCAGCTAAACGACCGTCCCGTACACCCGACCCCAAGCGTGGCCGCTGATGATGGAGTTCATCTGGGAGCACAAGCGCTCACGCGTATACGTTCCCGGCGGCAAAATGTTCACGACTTCGCGCAGGTCATCGGGAAGATCGCTTGACTCAGCCGCTATAACAACATCCAGGCGCCGCACTTCCTCGTTGTATTGAAACAAGTCATCGACAAGCACCTGCAAAGCCCCGTAATAGGGGCTTTTATCTTTATTCGTGAGTTTTTTCGTGCGCATTGCCGCCATCTGGGTCCTTCAACCTCTTTTCGACTTCTTTTGCTTCCTTGCCGCGCTAAGCAGGCAACCACAACACTTCAAGAGCTGCGCCGCTTCGGAATACTGTATTGCAGCCACACGGTGGTGTAACGCCACCGCCGTAGCCCTCTTTATCGCACCGACCTACTCCGTGAAACGCGAAGGAATCACGTCAAGGCCAGACAGCGTTGCCGCCAGCGCACCCGTATACGCGGGAGACGCATCGCCCACCGCACGCAGGAACTGCGCACCTTCGGCACGCAGACGAACAGCCGCCTGCACCATAGTATCGGCGCAATAATACGGATTCTCAGCGGTCGCTTCGCCTTGCTTGGGGTCTTTGCGCGTAACGTGAAGCTGCACAAGAAGCGGCAGGTCAGTCGCTTGAGCGGCACGACACGTCAAGGCGCAAACGTCATCCAACGGAGCACCGGTCGTGAAGCCCGCCACCGAAGCGCCGAACTCTTCCATAACAGCCAGAGCTTCTTCCAACGTGCCACGACGAGCCAGCGCGCCTCGCGCATCCACCGTTACGGAAGCGAACACGGGGCGATCCGACACCTGACGGATGCCCATTAAAGCGCACTTCAGCGCAACGGTGTCGTCGAAATCCGTCAGAAGATACGCATCAAACGTGCTCTTCTCGAACACGCGCGCGGCACGCACGTACTGATCTTTGTTCTCAAGCAGCGAATCTTTGCTGGACGCATCAAGCGGCAAGCCGCACGGTGCCAGCTCCACCAAAACATGCTGAGGATGCAGCGACTCGGCAACGGTGAACGCCGCCACGGAAAGCTCGAAAGCGCGCTCTTCCATGTTGCGCTGCGCCAGCTGAGCCGGCGTCATATTGCGCGTTGCCAGCACCAAAGCAGGGGCACCGGCGGCCTTTTCCATGCGCAAAGCGTCCTGCACGGAATCGGGCTCAATAAGGTTCGTGAATTCAAGATCGCGGTCAACATTAACGCCTTGGCGCGCAAGCGCTGCCGCAACGGGAGCGCTCAAAACAAGCATATCGCGATGAAAACGCATTTGAATATCAGCCATAAACGATCCTTTCGCAGTCTTTTTGACAACGCGTATCATAACGGAAGGAACCGGCGCGTCCGCGTTAACGGCACGTATACACGGGTGAACGGCGCTCTTATCAGCCCGTTTACAGCGTTCCTGCCGCCTACGCGCCATTTTATACCGTACAAGCGAGTTAGAACACCCATCAATAGATACTCTCCTATAATGGGTTCCAGCAGTTAAGGATCCCCTACTTTTCTGCTCTTGCTTTGCAAAAGTAAGCTGAATGCGGCTTCCCCAAGCCGCACCCCCTCCGATAGGCCCGAAGAAGAATCCCCTTCTTCGGGCTTCTTCTTTTTCTTCCGCCGCGCAACTTGCTGC
This sequence comes from uncultured Eggerthellaceae bacterium, assembly GCA_934648845.1. Taxonomy (GTDB): domain Bacteria; phylum Actinomycetota; class Coriobacteriia; order Coriobacteriales; family Eggerthellaceae; genus CAKUOV01. Next base: position 89,945 of record CAKUFS010000001.1, on the reverse strand, counting down.
TCCCGGCAAAGCGACGCAAGGAAGGCGAAGGCGCATCCATCCACCGACGGCAACAAAGCGGCACGAAGGAGGAGGCACGGGTGCATCCATCCACTAGCAACAACAAGAATCATCATTGTGCGTTGTTTTCATCTATCGCTTTCACGGCTCGACGCGTTGATTGCCGCATTATTCCTGCGTGCTGCACGTATTTCGGGTCGGAAATGGCCTGATTGTTACGCTCCCGTTGAGAAATTCAAGAAATGCACACTTCCAGCTCATAATTACTGCAAGGTCGTATTTTATAATGAGTTCATCAACGAAAGGGTTTCCCCTTCCCCCTAATCGTTGATCTGCATTGAGCAGTACAGCGCACAGCGCTGTGAACCCCTCCTTTCGGTCCGGCGAAGACTTCCCCTCTTCGCCGGATCCCCTTTTTTCGGGGCGTTTTTTGTCCGCTGCCATTCCGAAGTCCGGCGCTATCTCCAAGCCCCCCTGAGACCCTCCCCCTCCCAAAAAAAGAGGAGCGCCCTATCTAGAGCGCCCCTCCTACTCTCGATTATTTGCGCTAGCAGCTTGCTATTTGCTGCTCGCATCCTTCTTGCGCTGATACAGAATGTTGTTCGTTTCAAGCCAGCTTTCCGGCGTGCCCGTGTCGAAGCCATCCGCGGGGTCAATAACCAGCGCATACATTTCTTCTTCCTTCAAAACGGCATCCAACGCATCGGTCAGCTGAATCTCACCGCCCGTGGTGGGTTTCGCCTGAGCCAACAGCTCCATCACGCGCGCAGAAAGCAGATAGCGACCGAAAACCGCCAGATTGCTGGGAGCATCTTCCAGCTTGGGTTTTTCCACCAGGCGCTCAACTTTCCATTCATCTTCGCCCACTTTTTCGCCCGCAATAATGCCAAAACGGCTCACTTGATCATCGGGAACGGGAACCACTGCGATAACGCTTGCACCGCCATGAGCTGCGGAGATTTCCTGCATGCGCGGCAGCATGTTGTTGCCCGGCACAATCACATCGCCCAGCAGCACGAAAAACGGCTCGTCGCCCGTTTTTTCCGCCGCACAATGCACGGCATGGCCCAAACCGAGCGGCTCGTCCTGGTACACGTAACTCACGTTAAGATCGCCCGCATGCTCCACCGCATTAGCGTACGCGTCTTTACCCACGCTGCGCAAATGCTCCACCAAAGCGGGGTTGGGCGTGAAATGCTCTTCGATTGCCTTTTTCTCGCGGCTGTTGATGATGACCACTTCATCGGCGGCAGAGGCAAGACCTTCCTCAACAACGTACTGGATGACCGGTCGATCGACTACAAGCAGCATTTCTTTAGGGACGGCCTTTGTGGCGGGAAGGAATCGAGTACCCAAACCAGCAGCGGGAATAAGCGCTTTCATAAGAATCCTTTCGAAGCGACGCGCGGTGCGCGAAACCATTTGTGCGAATCTTGTCGTTTCAGTATAACCTCTTTCAGATTTTGATTTGACAAATGCGCCAAGGAAAGGCAAAATAATCTGCGCGCTAAATAAGTGCCCATGGGGATGTAGCTCAGCTGGTAGAGCATTACGTTCGCAACGTAGGGGTCAGGGGTTCGAGTCCCCCCATCTCCACCATGAACACCAAGCAGGTCCGAAAACGGGCCTGCTTTTTTATTTTTGCAGGTGAAACGGGGGCTCGAACCCCGCGAGAGGAATCGCCGCCAAGAAAACGTGCCAGTGGCACCTTTTCAGGTGATTCTAAGGAGCGCGCAAGCGCGACGTGAATCAAAAAACCAGCAAATCGCGCATCAGATTAGCTGAAGGTTCATAAAAATGCCTGGAAGCAATGCATTTCACGGCATGTTGTTGGATTTTGAGACCGAAATTCGAAGTTGCGACAGGTTGGAAGTAAGTCGGGATGCGGCTTCGATTCTGCCAACGTAATATACCTTAATCAAGTATAATTATGAACAGGTATTTTGATGAACCGCATTTTCTGGAGTTAGTGGTACCGCCCAAAAATACCCCGATTTCCGCCTTTGTCCTACTTCCAACCTGCTACAACTTCGAATTTGAAGTCCGTTTTTCAACAACATGAGCAACGCGCACAAAAAATGAGCGTCCCGCGAATGGGACGCTCATTTTTTTCTTGCTGAAGAGTATCGAAACGTTAGAAAATAACGGTTTCTTCTTCTTTGTCCAGGTCATCATCGATAAGGGAGTCTTCGCCGTAGTCTTCTTCTTCATCTTCTACGACAAACGTTCCGAAAATCGGCTGTCCATTCTGCGAAAGTTTCACCATACCGGTCAAAATATCGGCAAACTGGAACGATTTGCGCGCGGTGCGACCACGCTTACGATCGATTTCCATAATGAACAAACGCGGATGCACTTGAGTGAGCGTACCCTCACCCTCAACGATTTTCGAACGACCCATATTCTCGCGAACACCCAGACGTTGACCCACCAGAGCATTCAACGTATCATGGATGGAGTCAATAATCAGTGCTTGCTTTTGCAGATCCATTCTCTATATCCTTGTGAAAAAACGTACAACAATGCGAATAAATAGTTTATCACGTTTGTCAAGTGGTTGTAAGCAACTATTTTCTTAATGCACGTTTACAACACATTTAGAGACGCGAAGAGGTGTTCACAGTGCAGGCATATTGAGCAGCACGTAAAAAACTCCCACGAAAGAGCGAACCACAGACGCAGAAACGCGACGCCAATTGCAACTTAACAGCACGCAAGATACGCGCGCGCCAACGCAATAAACTCCGCCTGAGTCAGCGTTTCCCCCCGTCGGCGCGCATCAATGCCCGCCTGCTCAAACAATGCGGGAAGCTGCACGGCAACACGTTTGCCCTGCTCCCCCTTACCCGAGAAGAACGTCTTGCAAGAATTCGAAAGCGTCTTTCGGCGCGTGGCAAAAGCGGCATCGGCCATGAGACACGCCGCGCGCACCTCTTCTGCTGTCAAGGGATTTCCCTGCTCATCGCAGCAATTACGACGGTCTAAGCGAATCACCGCCGAATCAACGCGCGGAGGCGGAAAGAAATTACCCGGCCCTACGGGAAAACGCCCCGCAGGCTGCGCGTACAGCGAAAGCTTTACCGTGAACGCGCCGTAATCTTTCACGCCCGGCTGCGCCATCATGCGATCGGCCACTTCACGCTGCACCATGACCGTCATGCTCTCCAACGCATCGAAGCGCTGGAAGTAATCCAGCACCACCGTTGCTGCCACGGCATACGGAAGATTTGCCACCAGTTTGTTGGGGAAGCTGCGCGCGGAAGACGCCTGCTCCACCCGGGTGCTATCCGCATCATCTGCACCCGCATCATCTGCACCCGCATCCGCATGAACGCGCGCGAACGCAGTTTCAACATCGGCCGAAGAAACATTGAGCGCATCGTTTTCAATAAGCGCGAAGGAATCAGCCCAAGGAGCCGTTGTTTCGGCCAGAACCGCAGGCAAATCGAGGTCAAACTCAACGGAAATCACCGAGCGCGCGTTTTGCAGCAACGTGACGGTAAGCGTGCCGATACCGGGACCGATTTCAAGAACGTCATCGGCTCCATCCAGCGCGGCAAGGTCAACGATCTTCTTCAGAATATCATCGTTGACCAGGAAGTTTTGACCCAGCGCATGCTTCGTTGCCAATCCGTGGCGCTCTAAAACCTTGCGTGTTTCACCAACACTTGCGTACTTCGAAAGCTTTGCCATGATTAGCGATTTCCTGACTTTTTAGATGCTTGGGACGCCTTAGAGGAACCCTGCGGCCTTTTACCTTGCTGCGGCTTTTTCGTTCCCGAGGGCCTCGAAGCGCCAGCGCCGCGCGAAGCTCCTTGCTGCGGCTTCCTGCTCCCCTGCTTCTTTGAGGAACCCGCACCCCTTGAGGCACCTGCGCACTTCGGTGCGCCATGCACATTCAAAACAACGCCCGGGTTCTTCGATTTACCCGCGGCTTTCGGAACAGCAGCCTTCGGGGCGCCTGCCTGCGCTTTTGCCGCTGCGGCAGGAGCTTTTGCAGCCACCTGCGCCTCCTCATCAATGACCGCAGCCGAAACTGGGGATTCCCCCAGCGCATCAAAGTCCGAAGCCCGACCAGAAACCTGCGCGGACGATTCGGGCCATGCGACCTCTATCAACTGGGCGTCATCCAATATCTCGCCCTTCGCGCTGATCTTTTCCACCCAGTTCAGCACGCGCTCCAACTTGAACCCCGCGGTAAACGCCGCCGACTTCACCGTTACCACCAGCGGCTCGAACCCAAACGGATCGTGACCTTCACCAATAACATGCAACGTTGCCGGGCGCAACTCCCCATGGCGCGCATCCGTCCAGAAATACGGCTGCAAACGATCAAGGAACGCTTTCAAGGTGGCTGGCGCACTTGCAAAATACACTGGGGAAACAATCGTCAGCTCATCGGCATCATCAAGCACTTCGCGAATATCCATCATGTCATCTTCCAAATGGCACGCGTGACCTTCGCTTTTCATACAAAAATTGCAGCCTTCGCAAGGCAGCACCGTCAAGCTTGACAGCGGAATGAGCGAAATCTGATCATCGGGACATTCCTCAATGCACGCCTCGAAGAGTTCTTCGGCCAAAGCGGCGCTGCGCCCATTCGTGCGCGGAGACCCGACCACAATCACTCTGTTCATTTTCGTTTCCGCCCTTCTTCGTTTACGCGCATCCCCCGTGTGCGCCCTACTAAGCATCTACTGCATCATCACAGCCATTATACCCGAATGACCTGCCTTTTTTGCTGCATCAAAACGCAACCGAGCCCGCCTTGAACCTCATCTGGGCCCGTCTGAGCGCTTCCAATCGCGCCTACCCAACCGCACTACGCCTCGCGCTCAAAACCGTAAAAACGCTGCGCGTTATTGTGAAGCGCGCGGAAGAAATCAGCCCGCTCCTGCGACGTTGCGCATCCGCGCTCACGCGCCAGCGCATCTGCCGTGAAAATCACATGATCGGCCCAGCACGTAATGCCGCGCATGGGCTCAGGCGTCATGTACGGCGCATCGGTTTCCGTAACAAGCCTGTTCAGCGGCACGTTTTTCGCCGCTTCGCGCGTGAAGTCGCTCTTCTTGAACGTCACCGGACCGCCCAACCCCACATAGCAATCGTGCTCAAGCCACGGCGTAAGGTCTTCCGGCCCCAGGTTGAAGCAATGCAGCAATGTGCCCGCCGAAGGAAACCCTTCTTCAAACAGCACGCGCAACGCCACATCGTGCGCCTCACGAATGTGCAGCACAACAGGAAACCCCAGCTCATGCGCTAGGCGGAGCTGCTTGCGAAACACTTCTTCCTGCACGTCACGCGGCGACAAATCGTAATGGAAATCCAACCCGATCTCGCCAATCGCACGCACCTGCGGGTCTTCAAGCTCCTGGCGAAGCCGCTGCTCGGCGGCAGCGTCGAAGTCCTTCGCGTTATGCGGGTGGCAACCCACGGCAAAGCACACCTGGGGCAGCGGTCGCGTGCATCCCGGCGCAATCTCATCCCGCACGCGCGCGGCATCCTGCAACCAATTGCGCACGTTTTCCCTGGTACAGGGGTTGTCTTCCACAATATCTATCATGTTGCACACGAAATCGACCCCATTCACCGCGCAGCGTGCGAACGCGAGCGCAGGATCGGGCAGCAAATGGGTGTGACAATGCGTATCAGCAATAGCGCCTTCCATCAACGGCGCATCTACCAGGCGATACACGCCATGCTTGCGTCGCTGACGGAACAGCGCATCGTAAAAAATCTCTTCTTCAGTATCAAAAGGCATAGCAGCAGCTTCTCACAACGTATCGCACATCCACGCGCTCATACGCGCACCATCGCACGCGAAACTACATGTTCAACTCAATGGCGGCCTCGTCCAAACGCGGGAACAGCGCCTCGCCCTTCTCCACCGGGTTGCCTGCGGTCAGCTGGCCCCACGCGCTTGCCGCCTGGATGTCCGTGATGGCGGTGATGTCGCCCAGACCCAGGCGCTTGTACACCTCGGCGGACGTGTTCGGCATGAACGGCGCCATGAACAGGGCGATGATGCGAATGGCTTCCAGCAAGTTGTACATAACGGCAGCAAGCTCGTCGCGCTTTTCCGGATCTTTTGCCATACGGAACGGCTCAGTTTCGTCGATATAGAGGTTCGCACGGTGCGCAAGCTCCTGGACTGCGGAAACAGCACCCGTGAAATCAACTTGCGTCATGCATTCGTCGTATTTGGCGTACAGCTCATCGGCAATGGCGCGCAGCGGATTCTCCTGCACCAGCGCAGCAGCGCTTTCGGGAACAGCAGGCACCACGCCATCGAAATACTTCAAGTTCATGCCGGGAACGCGGCTGCACAAGTTGCCCCACGTATTCGCCAAGTCGGCGTTGTACACCTGCGTCATGCGCTCGATGGAAATGCCGCCGTCGGCGCCAAAACGCACGTCAGACAGGAAGTAATAGCGATACGCATCCACGCCGTAAATTGCCACCAGATCAGCGGGTTTAATGCCGTTGCCCTTGGACTTCGACATCTTTTCGCCACCCACCATCAAAAAGCCGTGGCCGAACACCGTGTGCGTAATGGGCATGCCGGCCGCCATGAGCATAGCCGGCCAAATAACGCAGTGGAAGCGCGTGATGTCCTTGCCCACAAAGTGGTACTGCATGGGCCAGCGCGCCTCGAATTCGCCCGGGCGCGTGTCGTCTTGGCCGTAACCGATGCCCGTCAAGTACGCCAGCAGCGCATCGGCCCACACGTAGGCAACATGACCCTGGTCAAACGGCAGCGGAACGCCCCAATCGAACGTAGAGCGGCTGATCGACAGGTCCTTCAGACCGCTTTTCACAAAGCTCACAATCTCGTTTTTACGCGTCACAGGACGAATGAAATCGGGGTTTTCCTCGTAGAAGTCCAACAGCGGCTCGGCAAACTCGCTCAACTTGAAGAACCAGTTCTCTTCGCCACCAGCCTTCTGAACAGGGCGTTTGCAGTCGGGGCACACAAATTCGCCGTCGTCGTTTTTCTCCAAATCGCTCTCGGCGTAATACGTTTCCTCGTGAACGCAATACCAACCTTCGTAGGAACCCTTATACAGGAAGCCCTTCTCGTACAAATCGTTCCAAAACTTCTTCACCGATTCAGCGTGACGCGGCTCGGTAGTGCGCACGAAGTCGGTGTACGTGATATCAAGCATTTTCCACGCGTCGCGGAAGGCCGGCTCCATGGAGTCGCACCATTCCTGCGGAGTCATGCCCTTGCTGGCGGCGGTATCGGCGACCTTCTGGCCGTGCTCGTCCATGCCGGTAACAAAAGCAACGTCGTAACCGTTCATGCGCTGGTAGCGCGCCACGGCATCAGCGGCAATGGTGGTGTAAGCAGTGCCCAGATGAGGCGCGGCATTCACGTAATAGATAGGCGTCGTAAACGAATAGGTTCCCTTGGACATATGAGCCCTCCTTTGGGGAATAATATTGGGGTACGCGGTTCTTGCGTTTTTCTGTAACTAAATAGTATATACCGAATCACCCGCGCCGCCCCGCGCAACGTTGCATTTTCCCTGCCATGAGGGTACGAGAAAAGGTGGCGAAGGCGCCGGCGAAGGGGTGCGGGCGGAAGCGAGCAGGTGTCAGCGGGCGTTGGCGAAGGCACGTAAGGGGCGAAGATGCCAGCGAAGAGGAGCAGGGGTGGTCGCGACGACCGGTCCGCAACCGCCCGCAGCACAATGCTGCGGCGCAACAACACGGGAAGAAAACGAAAACCGCATGCTTTTGTGCAAATGCGGTAGAATGGCGGGGTGGTACAAAAGGAAGCGATAGCCATGACAACACCCCGAAGACGCACGCCGCAGAAAAAATCACTCTCTTCAAAAACTTTTGCAGCCCTTATCGCGCTGCTGCTTTTAGTGCTTATTGGCGTGGGGGCTTGCTCGCTTTTCGGCGGTGATTCCGACACCAGCGCTTCAGACAGTTCGGCATCCGCAGACGCGACTTCAGTAAACGCACCCGAAAAGCAAGGGGCCAAGAAAACGGAGGCCGGAAACCTTGCAATTGCACACGAACGCAGCGCCGAGGAGCGCCGCGCCACCAGCACCAGCGAAAACGATGCCAAGCCCGGCCCAAAAACCGTGTATCTCACGTTCGACGACGGCCCTTCGACCAACACACACCGCATTTTGGAAATCTTGGATTCCTACGGCGTAAAAGCAACCTGGTTCGTGAAAGGCAACCAGCCCCAGCTTGAATACGTAAAGGACATTTGGGATGCCGGAAACCAGGTGGCTATCCATACGTACACACACGATTACAAGCAAGTGTATGCCAGCGCCGATGCCTATTGGAGCGATTTGCATGAAGCGGGCGCCGCAATCGAAGGCTACCTGGGCTTTGAACCTACGCTCGTGCGCTTCCCCGGCGGCAGTCACAACAGCTTCAACGGCGCAATTGTCAACGATATCACCGACCGCATGGCACGCGAGAATTACCACTACTTTGACTGGAACGTCTCAAGCGGCGATGGCGGTGATCACGATGCGCAATTTATCGCCGATTACGCCCTTGACCAGGCAGAAGGATGCCATTCTTGCTGCGTTTTAATGCACGATTCCGCCGCAAAAGACACCACGGTAGAGGCACTGCCTACCATTATTGAGTGGTTTATCGACAACGATTTTGAGTTCGATGTGCTGCTGGCGGATTCGTACGGGTATCACTTCTAGACGGCAACAACGGACGAACGCGTTTCGCGAAGGAGCGGCATCCTTCGCGAAACGCGGGCACATCGAACGGAGTTCACGAGCGCGTCCCCATCGACCAACCCCACGAAACGCAACAAAACCTAGATTTTCGCCATCTCCGCGCACACGCGCGAATACCAGAATTCCCAGTTCGGCGGGCAGTATTTCTTGGCGCCTTCGATCGTTATCGTGTAGCCATAGCCGCGCGAAAGGCCGCGCACATGGGCGTTAATGGCCTCTTCCCAGCTGTCCCACGATGAACTCCCCCAGCCCCACGCATTGTGACTGCGGAAACAATAGAGTCCCTTGGAACTCTCAACACACGAAATTGCTGGCGAGAAACGCGGGTCAATGCCATAATCCCAGGCAGCGGCGGCAAACGTGGCACCCTGACCCGACAGCGGCGAACCAGACAAGTACGCATCGATGCGCCCCGCCCATTGGTTTACGAAGTCGCTCTTATCAACCGACCAGTCAACGTTGTCGCTGCCCGGATTCGAAGAAACGTCGCCATTCGTCAAATCGCCTTCGCTTGGCGCGCTGCTGCCACCGGCGGCTTCTTCTTCAGCAGCCTTCTTCGCAGCTTCTTCTTCGGCTGCGGCAGCTGCCGCAGCGGCGGCTTCCTCTTCCGCCTTGCGCGCCGCTTCGGCCGCAGCTTGCGCTTGCTCGCGCAATTGCTGCGCTTGGACCAGCGCATCTTCGGCAGCTTGCGACTCTTCGGCAGCCTTGGCACGCTTTTCGGTTAGACCCGCAGCCGTGGTATCCAGCTCGGCCTTCATATCAAGCAAGCTGTTAACTTCCCTCATTTTGCTGTTGTAGAAAGCAGAAACATAATCGATGTTCAGCAAGAGCTCGTTGAAATTCTCCGACGACAGCAAAAGCGTTATCAACGAGCCGCCCTCTTGTTGCATTTTGTAGAGCGACCGCATTGCCTCATCGCTTTTCTCCTGCTGAAGCGGAATCTGCGCCGAAAGCTCTTGAATGCGCTGCTCATTCGCCGCGATTTCGGCCTCTATTTCCTCCAGAGCCTGTTTTGCCTGCTCATACGTTGCCGCCGATTGCTCAACTTGTTGCTGCGCGGCGCTTGCCTGGGCGTACACATCGTTTTCCTCGGCAAGGGCGGAAGGCGCAAACGCGGTCAGAGAAACTACAGCTACGCAAGCAGCAAGCGCAATAGCCGCCGCAACGAACGTCTTTTCCCTTCGCAGAAAAGTACTCACTACCGAATCCTTTCTTATTGATAGCCCAATTATAAGGGAAGCCGCGCCTGCACACCAAAACCCCACGGGCGGCATCGGGGCAAGCGGCGCACCGGAAAAAACCTACCGCTTCGCCTTGCTTTGTGGTACACTGCTCCAGCAATTGCATAAGGGCAGTTCGTAACCATCCTGCCCGGGAAACATAACCGTTTTTCGAATCAAAACTAAGGGAGATGAGAAGTGGGACTTGCGCGCCCGCCATTGACCTTGGCTGCGCGAAATCCACCTTGCCGCAGCGGGTCATGCGCGAACGCGGCTTAAGTCCGGCGCTTGCAAGCGCACAATAATATGGACCGATATAGCAAAATCACTGAAAAGCAACCGCGCGAGATTGTATTGCTCCGCGGCAGAGGATGCGCCTTTCCCACGTGCGCATTCTGCGACTATCACGACGACAAATGCAGCGATAACCAGGCGAATTTCGAGCTGAACAAGCAAGTTCTTGACTGCGTAACGGGCGAATTCGACGAAATCGAAGTCATCAACAGCGGCTCCGTTTTCGAACTTGATCGCCAAACGCGCGCCTATCTTGCCGAAATTTGCGCAGATCGCGGCATATCCACCATTCATTTTGAAGCACACTATAACTACCGCAATCGCCTTGACGCACTGCGCGAAGAGTTTGCCCCCTTCAACTTAAAGATGAAAATCGGCATCGAGACATTCGATGCGCCGTTTCGTGAAAACGTGCTGCATAAAGGCATTGCCGAAACCGATCCCGCCAAGATTTGCCGCGGATTTCAAGAAGGCAACTTCCTCTTCGGCATTACGGGCCAAACGCAAGCAAGCATGGAGCGCGATATCGAGCTGGGCTTAGCGCACCTTGAGCGCATCTGCTTGAACATCATGACCGAGAACACCACCAGCATCAAACCAGATGCGCAGGTCATACGCGTATTTGTGGAAAATATCATGCCGCGCTACCTTGATAACCAACGCGTGGACATCCTTTTGAACAACACCGATTTCGGAGTGGGAGATTAACTCATTATGAACGAACTGCTTTTACTTTTTTCCGTCGCCTTCATTTTTGGAGCGGCGCTTTTAGCATATCACCTGTTCGGCAAAGCGGGTCTGTTCGTAGTAAGCGCCTGCGCAAGCATCTTGGCGAACATCGAAGCAAACATTCTGATTGTCGGCTTTGGCATGGAGCAGACACTGGGCAACGTGCTTTTCGCCGTAACGTTTTTGGTCACCGACATTTTCTCGGAATGCGAAAGCAAGCGCGACGCGCAAATCGCCGTGTGGCTCGGTGTTTTTGCCAGCGCGTTTTTCCTGGTACTCAACCAAAGCTGGCTTTGCTACGCGCCCAGCCCCAACGACGTTTCCATGCCGCATGTTCAGGCATTTTTCGGTAGCACGCCGCGTATTTTGCTGTCCTCGCTTGCCGTTTACGCCCTAAGCCAGGCTTTCGACGTGTGGCTTTACCATAAATGGTGGGCGTTCACCGAGAAGCACACCGGCAACCGCCGTGCGTTTTTGTGGCTGCGCAACACGGGCTCCACGCTGGTCAGCCAAATCATCAATACGCTGCTGTTTACGTTCCTTGCGTTCTTCGGCACGTACGACATTCCCGCACTCATCTCAATCTTCCTGTCCAGCTACGTGATTTTCATCTTCACGTCGCTGCTGGACACGCCCGCCGTGTACTTGGCGCGTCGCCTGAAGGAAACTGGAAAGACCGGGAAGCTGCTGGTCAGCGCAAAGAACCAAGAGGTCTCGCAGGCGTAGCGGACACAGCGGGCGCCACACAGAAAACCAGGTGCGGCAGATAACGACGGGCGAAGAAGCTCGCCCTCGAAATACCCCACCCTGCCCGCCACAGTCTTCTCGCAGTTTCCACTAAAAGCGCGTTTGGAATCAAAGAACATGATTCTGAACGCGCTTTTTTGCCCTACCCGCAAGAACCGCGAAATCAACCTTTGGATTCTTGAATTTCTTAACCCAGTTGGGGCATTCCTCAAGCAAATCTTTCCAGCACAGGGACTGAAGCATACCCATCATCTTATGACTCGATGCATCAAACGCCTCGGCTCCCAAGATGGACAAGACTTTCGCAACGCTTTTATCAATCTCCGAATCGGTCATATACGTCTCAACAATCTGCGGTTCAACAGGTTCGGACTCCAACGGGGGCTTTTTCTGCTTCTTGAACTCGTCGAGCACGATTTTGCCATATACGGCATTACCGAACTTGCTCACAAAGCCGGGAACCTTGCAGACCACGCCTTCCCCAATAAGACCGGTGCCTTCAAGTAAGAAATCGTTGCTTTTCGCAACCGACAAAACATCCTCGAAAGTTGGATGATTCAGCGTTGCAAGCAGCTTTATGAAATACGCATCAAGCCCGTAGCCGGCAAGCTCTTGCCTCCATTGCATTTCGGGCAGGTATTGCTTTGTATCGCAGTCGTACACATCGAATATGAAGAACGTCGCTTTGGAGGTCTTCGCGTAGTGCTTGAAAGCACCGATGAATGAATCTCGGCCCATCCACTCGCCATAGACAATCTTGTTCTGGTTTTCTTCGCAGTACTTCTTCAAAAGCTGCTGTTCTGCACCATCCGACATGGCCCACGCATAGAAAAAGCCGTTGTCCTCCTTGTCGGATAAAAGATTATTTCTTGAACCAACTGCGAAACAATCGCTAGAGGAATCCCAAAATACGCAGCCGTTAGAGCCATCGACCTTTGCCGTCACATACACAGTATCGTTATCCAAAAGACCGTCGCATGCCTCGCTGGACAACCTTTCGACGTGCGTGTACTTCTTGTAGTCGCTCATTTCCAACCTCCTCAATCTGGAAAACTGAACGAATTGTACCGATGTCGAATTGGCAAGCATGTGACATGTTTGGTACATGCTTATTTTTTTGCAGGCATGCGAAGACACCTTGCTTGGCCTGAAACGCTGTATGCCAGGGTGCTGGATAGCGAAGAAGGCTCGATGGGACTTCCCCACCGAGCCTTCTTTTTATATGGAAATTAAACAAAAGCGCTGTTCACCGCACTGCTTCGCTGCAACGCCGCGCTCTTCGCACGTCACTCTACAGAGAGAAATCCTTCTCGCCGTTGAACACCGCAAGCGCGTCTTCCACGGAGTAATCCGCCAAGGTAATGGCGCTGATTGCCTTTGTCAAGCGCACCGCTTCGTCCAAGGAGCGCTGATGGATGTTGCGGCCCGTTGCGTTGCCGCATGCGCCGCCAATATGAATCTGATCGTACAGCTGGCTCAGGAACACGTCGGCCTCAACCGTGGAACCGCCAGCGCACACCAAACCAGTGCGACCGGCAGCCATAGATGCAACTTTCAGCGCCTCGGCAGCGGAACCTTCCGCGGGCTTCGGCGGGTTAACCTTCACGAAGTCGGCACCCAAGCACAGTGCAACGCCAGCAGCACCGGCAATCAGAGCGGGATCCTTCTCGGCGGTAACAGCCTTGCCGCGCGGGTAAATCCACAACACCACCAACAGGCCATTTGCATGAGCCTGGGCAATCAGATTGCCTGCTTCGGCCATCATGGTTGCTTCGTACTCGGAACCCAGGTAGATGGTGTAGCCCAAGCCAACAATGTTCACGCCCGCTTCGCGCATGGCCAGAATGGCGTCCAGATCGTAGAGCTGCGGGGAGTACGGATCTTCCTGCTTGGTGGAAACCAGGTTCGTTTTGGAGTTCATTTTCACCAAGTAGTTGATTTCAGGATAATCGGCAGCATACTGGGCAATTAAGCCACGCTGACCAGCCAAAACGCCAATAACGCCCTGAGAACCAATACGGAACAAGTGCTCAGGCTCTGCGTCGGCAATGTCAATGCCTTCACCATAGAAGTCGCCGTTCATGTGCTCGACCTTCTGGTCGCAAGCGAACAGCATCAAACGACCCGTGCCGCGCGTTGCCTTCATGTAATTTTCAACATAAATCTCACGAGACTCAGGCATCACATCCGCGGGGATACGCACCTGATCAGCGGTAATGGTGGGCATGCTACTTCCTCCTTAAAAATTTGAAGCCGGAAAAACCGACTCCTCACGCACGTTGCTGGTAAATATTGCGCGCAGCTTTCCGCGCACACCTTGTTTAATTGTACCGCGAAGATGGCGGCTGCGGGCGCCCTTCTGGTAAAAAGCTGTCACGCAAGACGAACGGCGAAACAGTCGAGAAGCAAGCAGCGAAATCGAACCCCAGCTTGTTGACAAATTACCCCACCTTTTGTCAACATTATGAGTGTTCGAGGGCTCAAGATACCCTACACGCCTCGTTTGTTTACGCCTTGTCGCGATGCGTTGAGCGTCTCAGATAGCGTGAAGGTCTGATTTTACCTGCGACATGTTGCGGTTTCGACGCCCCCTTGGTCCTACAGCAGCATGTTATCGTTTTTTCCTTCCAAATGTGCAAAAAATTCCTGTTCGGGGCACATCGGAAATCATTCGCAGACCGGACAGCACCGCTTGAGACGAAGCGAGCCCGCAAAAGCCCAGGTCGTGCATCATAAGCGCCGAGGAAACGAAAGTCAGCGCCCCTCTAACCTGCCCCGAACCGTAATATTTTGCACATCTGCGTCCATTTTCCGACAAGATGACCACGATTCGATGTTTTCCGGGAAAAGCGGGGCCGCGAAGGAGAAGGCGGCGCGCCAATTGTTGACAAAAGGTGGGGTAATTTGTCAACAACTAAAGCCACTTGCGCGAGCCGTACACGTAATCAAGCTCGAATTGGTTTTGGGTCTTGATCAGGTAAATCAACCCCTCGACTACCGCCAGCAGCTGCACAACAAGCGCGATTGCGCCAAACGTTGCCAACGACCCCACAATGGTCACGCCCAGCATGATGAAACCTTCGTTGGTGCATCCCATATAAAACTTATGGATGCCGAACAGTCCAAAGAAAATTGCCAAAATTCCCGCCGCAATGTGATCCTTTGAAGGTACGAAACTTTGGGCACGCGACGACGGGCGCGACTCATCGGGAAGCTGCGAACCTGCTTCGGAAAACGGCGCATGCGTATCGGAATATTGCGCTCCCTCGGGATAATTCCCCGACGCAACAAAATACGCATCATCGCAGTTCATTGATGTATCCGTGGAAGTTTTGCCATCCGAAGAGCAATCCTGATAACACCCTGAGCTTTGCATGAAACGCTGACGGGCAGCAATCAGACGCTCCTGAGCAGCTTTCAGGTTCGCCTCGGCCGCAGCAACCTCGTCTGCAGCAAAAGCTGATGCCTTATGGCTCCCATTCGTCATGATTTACGCTCTCTCCTTGTCAATTTCGCTTCATGTCACGCGCCAAACGCTCCACGCGCAATGCAAGCTGCGCCCGCACGCACTTCGACCGCATCCGCATGCGTTTCGCTCGCTTACTTATTTGCGCGCCTTATCAAATTCTTCTTTGAACGCGCTGAACATCCCTTTGGCGCGCCCAATCTGACGACCCGTTGCATACGCGCCCTTGTTCACCGCTTGACCTGCCGCTTTCGTGGCCTTTTGCACAGTGGGTTTCGCGCTTTCGGCTGCATTCTTCACCGAATCCGAAACGCTATCAACCGCATCTTTCACTTTCGCACCCGCAACAGCAGTCGCCTGACCAGCCTTTTCAGCCAATCCCCCCGTTGCTTGGATGTCCATCGCATCATCGGTTACCAATAACGCACCAAACTCCGAAAGCTCTTCCGCCAGCGCCATTTCGTGACGCGTAGGCGCATTCACGTCTTCCTGTGCGCGATGCTTCTCGTACGCAGAAAGCGGACTGCCAATGCCGCGTTTGAATCCCAGCACCATGTTCGCTGGTAGCTCGCGCGTGCCCAAAAGCGCACCCGCCGTAGAGCCCTCGTCAACAAACACGTGCGTCACTTCGCCTGTT
Source organism: uncultured Eggerthellaceae bacterium (assembly GCA_934648845.1). GTDB lineage: Bacteria > Actinomycetota > Coriobacteriia > Coriobacteriales > Eggerthellaceae > CAKUOV01. Next base: position 74,126 of record CAKUFS010000001.1, on the reverse strand, counting down.
TCCTGGTCGAATTCAACCGAGCCCACGTAGCCCAGGGCCTGGCCGTCCTTTGTGCACATGACAAGGCCAACCCACAGCACGCACTCTTCCCAATCGATGCCGAGGCGCTTGCAGGCGGATTCGCCCGACGTGCCCTTCTCATCATTGAGCTCGATAGCGCCATCATCGTTCCAGGTGAAACCGTCAAGCGTCACGAAAGAATCCGCGCGATGGAACATAAGCAGCAAGTCGGGGCGCTTTATCAAAAAGCCGATAACGCGTTTTTCAGTAGGATGGAAAACGCAGCAATGCACTTTGCCAATGCGCTGCGTGCCATCTTTGCCGCCCAGCACCTTTGTGCCAACAAGTTCTTTTGTCGTAATCAAATTTCGCGCCATATCGAAACCACCCAGAAAGGTTAGTCGCTGAACATTACACACGCCTTATCAGGCAAAATACCCCACGATTCGCCCTAAAGCGCTTCGTGATCATCCGCGCAAAGAGCTTGCCGTGGGGCAAGAATCAATCAATAAAATGTGTCGAAGGCAAAAAGAGAAGCCATTGCCCGGGTCGCTTGGGTCACCCGCACGCCCGACTTTACCACCCCTGCATCCGCACTGCACGTTCTACGCATCACGAATCGCATTCCTTTTGCACCAGCCACACGCAACGCAAACGGTGCGCCCGCGCGTTATTCCTCGGTCTTAGCAGCGGGTTCCGCAACCGCTTCCGCAGCTGCTGCAGCAGGAGCTTCCTCGACAACCGCTTCAACCGGCGCAGGCTCAACATCGACAAGCTGTGCCTCTTCGGCATTCTTTACGACCTGAGCAGCAATGCGCTGACGAGCAGCTTCTATCTTCTTGCGCAACTCATCGTTATCGGCGGCAGTGGCAACACCCGTACCCACGCCCGATGCGACTTCCTGCACCTTAGTGCTGGCCGTGGCGTAGAATTCATGCGTCTTCTCAGCCGCTTGCTTCACGAACTCCTGGCCCTGAGCAGCAACGTTCTGGGCAGCCTGAGTTGCCTGGTTGGCAACATCAGTGGTGCCAGCGGTTTCGAGCACGGCGGAAACGGCATCCTTAGCCAAATTTCTGTTCTCAAAGCCCGAACGAGGGCAGGTGAAATATGCAATAGCAGCGCCCACTGCGCCACCTGCAAGGAAAACTCCGAGTTTCTTAACCATAGCTGGCCTCCTTGATCGAAAAGGGGATCCGTAAGGTTTATCGCTTACTGACAGCATTATACGCTGCCTGTTTGGCGGGGAAAGACAAAACTTCCCCTGGTTGCCATTCCGTAACCCTCTTGGCACAAACAAAAATGGAGAAGGCGAAGGCGCGCAAGCCTTGCGTGCTAGCAAGAGGAAAGTACCCGATTCACCTGTTCAACAGCTGTTTTTAAGGCACGAAGCGCCGCGATATCGTCACGAAAGCCCAACTCCACCCGTCCCAAGCCTTGCACGGGGTCAAGCCATCGGCTGTTCCCCACGAAAAGCGTATCTGAACTGGTGGTTTTTGCGGATTCATTTTGAACCATGCAGTCAATTGCCACATGCTCAAGAACATGGATAAGCGGCGTGCGATCCATAACGACCCCAAACGTGGTACCGCGCTCGTTTTTGCACGCGTGAGCAGGGAGGTGGGGATGCGTTTGCAGCAGAGCGTTCACGAACGCCGGCGACGACACCCGAGGACACGCAGGTGAAAGCTGCACATCGCACACCATGCGGTCCGCCTTAACCACCACGCGGCTCACGCGAACGAAGGGCTCCGCGGCACACGGCTCCAACGCCGCTTCGGGTACGGAAGCCAATGCCGCCGCCGCAAGCGCCGATGCCGACCCTGCTTCGGGTGCGGGCGCCGGCGCGGGCGCTGGTGCGGACGCCACCCCTACAACCGACGGCATCGACGGTACCGCCGCTTCGGGTGCGGACGCCGGCGCGGGCGCCGCCCCTACAGCCGACGGCATCGCAGGTTCCGCCACCAAGCGCGCGGGCGAACCCATTGGCCCGGGACGCTTGCTAAGCATCGCGAATTTCCTGGTCGGCCAGCGCTTCCCTATCGCGCAACGCTTCTTGTGGCTGAGACGGAGAAAGCGCGCCTTCATCTTGCTCAGAAGAAGCTTGCGCTACCTGTTCTCCCTGATCGGAAGCGCTTTGCGTTGCTTCATCTTCAGAAGCGGCATCTTCCTGAACCGCCTCGTTTTGCTCCTCGCCTTGCTGTGCGTCCACCAACAGCGGTGTACGCGTGAGCATGATCACGTTATTTTGCAGCGGACCGGGCAAAACCAGCTTGCCCGAAATCGCGTTGGCGAGCGACGTGAACCACCAGGAAATATCGTCGAACAGCGTGGCGGTGAACACTTTCCTGCCGTCTTCGATAAGCGCGATTTGCGAACGATCGCTTGAGAAACGGTAATGGCTCGTGCCTGTTAAGTTGCCAATGCGGTAGGTCACCGTTTTCGCCTGCGTGTCAATCGTGTATTCATAGACGGCGTCTTCAGAAATGCCTATCGTATCGGGACCAATGGGGATAGCGACTTCGGTGTCGTAGATGTACCACGTTCCCTGAATGTCCTGCGCGTCGTCGTGAACCCACCAGCGGTCAACAGCCAACGCAATGCAAGCAACAACAAACGCCGCAAAAACGCCAATTGCCACCGACAGCGCAATACGCGCAGGTGAACGCGGCTTTTTCGCGCGTTTTGAAGGAGAAGCACTCGCCCGACCGGAACGCGACGGGTCGGAAGCCCTTCGCCGCGATACGTGCGGCTCTTGCTTGTCGGATGCCTCTTCGCGCTCTGCGCGCGCGGGAACCTTAGCAGGCTTCTGCGTTGCAACGCGCCTGTTCGCAGCCGATTTTCGCGCCGAAGGACGCGCACCAGCGCCCGCAGCGCTTGGCGTCACAGGGCGCTCGGTGCCTAAGCTGCTCGCATTGGCGCCTTCCTGCACGGCATCCGATTCCCCGTAGCGCACCCCACCGGCGCTTTCGCCTGCATCGCCAACGCCCGGCGCAGCGGAGCGCGCAACACCCGCACCAGCACCTTCACCAGCACCGCCCAATGCTGCGCCCGAAACAGGTCGAGCCGACCCCCCTGCGCGGGAAGTCGGCCCTTCCTTACCGTTTTTTACGTTTTCTTTTGCCGCAAACTCGGCCGACTGCGTAGCGCGAGCCGGCGAATCCTTCAACGAACGACGCGTTGGCACAACCAGTTACCTTCTGCCTGATCAGCGGTTTCGCTAGTCCTGCTTGCCAATGATGGTTGCCCCACCCATGTAGGGAACCAAAACATCGGGAACCGTGATGGTGCCGTCTTCGTTCTGATAATTCTCCACGATTGCCGCCATGGTGCGTCCTACCGCCAGACCAGAGCCGTTCAGCGTGTGAACGAAACGCGTTCCCTTGAAGTTCTCGGGGTCGCGGTAGCGGATGTTAGCGCGACGTGCCTGGAAGTCCCAGCAGTCGGAGCAAGAGGAGATTTCCTTGTACGCGTTGTAGCACGGCAGCCAAACCTCCAAGTCGTAGGTCTTGCAGCTGGAGAACCCGATGTCACCCGTGCACAGGCTGATCACGCGGTACGGCAGCTTGAGCTGCTGCAGGATGTACTCGGCGTCGTTAACCATGGATTCCAGATCGTCCTGAGATTCCTCGGGCTTGGAGAATTTCACCATTTCCACTTTGCTGAACTGGTGCACGCGGATAATGCCGCGCGTGTCGCGACCAGCAGCGCCCGCCTCGGAGCGGAAGCAGGGCGTAAATGCGCAGTACTTCAGCGGCAGCTTGCTTGCATCCAGCACCTCATCGCGATGCAGGTTCGTCAGCTGCACTTCGGCAGTGGGGATCAGATACATGCCATCGGTGGTCTTGAACAGGTCTTCCTCGAACTTAGGAAGCTGCGCGGTGCCGGTAAGCGTCTCTGCGTTCGCAACGGCGGGAACCCACCACTCCTTCATGCCGCGGCTCGTGTGCGTATCGGCCATGAAGTTGATCAGCGCGCGCTCCAGACGAGCACCCTGCCCACCCAGCACGTAGAAGCGGCTGCCCGCAAGCTTAACGCCGCGCTCGAAGTCCATAATGCCCAGCTCGGGGCCAAGATCCCAGTGCGCCTTCGCCTCAAAGTCGAACTCACGCGGCGTACCCCAACGACGCACCTCAGGGTTGTCGTTTTCATCCTTGCCGATCGGCGTAGTGGGATGCGGCATGTTCGGCGTGCTCATCAGGATTTCCTTCAAGCCCGCATCGGCGGCAGCGCGACGCGCAGTTGCTTCGGAAAGCTGCTCGTTGATCCGGGTCACTTGCGCCTTGATTTCTTCGGCTTCGTCCTTCTTGCCCTGGCCCATGAGCTTGCCGATTTCCTTGGAAAGAGCATTGCGCTTGGCCTGCAGGGACTCTTCTTCAGCGATTGCGGCGCGGCGCTCGTCATCAAGCTGCGAGAAGCGTGCTGAGTCGAATGAGCTGTTACGGTTCTTCATGGCTTCCTCTACCGCGCTCAAATTCTCACGCACAAACTTGATGTCTAACATGATTGCTCCTTCTTCGTTGTTTCTCGACACGTTGCGATTTGGATTCGCTGATTCGGTTTTCCGTGCCGTTTTGTATAAATCTGTAGTATAGCGCAGCTGATAGCGTGCAGATTCATGTATTTGAAAAGATGAAAAGAAAGCCGCAATTCGCGCAGAGGGGGAAGTGCAGCCCAGAACGCACCCACACACGTGCGCAAATCCCCCTCGTCCTTCCCGCGCGCCACCTCACCCCGTTGTCCCTCACACGTGCGCAAATCCCACTTCTTTCGATTTTTAGTCAACGGGAAGCCCCTTGACGACGGCACGGACCGGGAAGGGGAAGCTCCGCAACCATCAACAAGCCTGTGAGCTGGGAAAACGCAGAATCGAAATTCGCGACCCGCGGAGAAGCGATCGGCAGCGCCCCACGAGACCGGCGAATTTGACTAAAAATCGACGATTCTTGAGAGTTTCTTCCCGGTTTTTCGTCTGGGGCGACATTCGCTCCTCTGTTTAAGGTCAGTTTAAAGTCGATGATAAAAACAACCCACTTTTCTGTAGGTTTGCCACGGCTAACTTTTTTACGACCTGGGGAAACGCAGATTTTCCACTATCCCAAAGGAAAAAATCCACAGAAAAGTGGGTAATTTTTATCATACCGCTGCCCCGCCGCTTAACCCCGCATGGATTGTTGACAAAAGGTGGGGTAATTTGACAACAAAAGGTGCATGGGGAAAGCGCGCAGCCGCAGAGCGGCACCCTCTGCGCGCAGGCTTAATTGCGCTCGACAACCGCAAAGAAAACCCGGAGCCACAACCCGTGCGGAAGAGGGAGAATTGCAACGAAGCCACCGCTCGCGCCTCCGAAGGAGCTCCGAGAACGAAAAACAGCGGTAGTTCTGTATCAGAGAGGTAAAAACGCTTAGTAAATTCCCAGTAGAGTGCTAGAATCAGTCACAGAGAATCGAACAGCAAACGGCTCGGCAAAATCTAGTGTAGCATCGCCCCTCTCGCACGCTTTCGTCACCTTCACAAACGCAAAATGGTAAAGGATACAGCTAGGAATAGGGGGGGGGTCGTGCCTTCATATATCTTCGTCACCTCAATTCTTGTCGCTCTGATTAATTTCACCTTGGCGGTGCTGGCGATATGTCGACACGACAAACTGAGCCTGTATCTGGGCGGCGTGCTTATCGCCTCAACGCTTGTTGACATCACATACACGATGTCTCTTATCGCGGAGGATAACTTCGAGCAAATGAGCTGGTGGACCAGCGCTTATTTCAGCAGCATAGTGGTGCTGTGTCTTCTTGTGGCGGGGTACATTTCAAATTTCACCGAGAACACGCTCATAAAACGGCCGGGGCGTTTCGCCGTTATCATGACGTGCCTGACCATTGCCGACGTAGCATTCCTTATGACCGACCCTTTAACCGGGCTCGTGATGGACTACGGGTACGTAGACGATTCCCTGACCAGCTGGCTTTTTGAACCGAAACCTCTATATTACCTGCACATGCTGCTCTCGTACACTGCAGTGGCATTCGCGATTGCTTGCTTGTGCAAGCGGATTCGCGAAATGCCACGTGTATACTTGCGCCGCTACCTTGCACCACTTCTCACCATCGTTTGCCTTGCGGCCGCAAACGCCCTGTTCTTTTGCCTGCGAGACCCAGAGATTCCCGACTTTTCGGTGTACTTGTACGGCTTTGGCGGCATTGCGTTTTACGCAAGCCACTATCATTATGCAAAAACGCTCGTCACAACCGACAGCTACAAAATGGCACTGGACGAACTGGACAGCATGGTGGTGTTCTTCGACTACAACCAGCATTTCGTAAGCTGCAACAGCAAGGCGGCAGCAATCGTTCCGCCCGAAAAGCAGCACGATTGCTACACGCTTGAGCAGTTTGCTAAAGATCAGCATCTTGAAAAGTATCTAAAAGACAATTCGACAAAAAACGGGAAAACGCACTTCACCTGGAATCTCATCTTAAATGGCGAAGCGACCGCTTGGCAATGCCTGTTCCAATCGCTTGTTCAGCAGGGAAAATTCGCAGGATATCTTCTTACCTGCTCCGATAGTTCGTTGGAAATCGACCCGCTTACTGGATTCCACACGAAGACGGCCTTCGAACGCGATTTCCCCGTTGGAAACCAGGCGGAGAAGGAGAAACGGCCGCTGGAAGCCCCTGCGAGCGCAATCGCGTTCGACATCAACGGTCTGGCGCGCATCAATGCAAAAAATGGCTACGCAGCAGGAAACGAGAACCTGCACGTTGTGGCCGAGTGCCTTGCGGCAACCTTTCCACCGAGCACCTACTTTGTACGCTTAGGGAACGGATCGCTTCTGGCAATTTGCAGCAATATGCACAGAGAAGAAGCCGAAGAACTCACGGAAAAAGCAGTCGAAAGAATTCATGCAATCAACGCTGAGCGCTCCGCGCACGAAAGCATTGCACCCTTCGGCATACAGTATGCCATCTGCGACATAGAAGAAAACGAAGATGTGCACGATGCGATAAATACAGCCATCTGCGGCATGAACAACCGCAAGCTGTTAGATGACCGATCAACCCACGTGTCGCTCCTTTCGTCGCTTGTCCAGGCACAGCGTCAAAACGACGGCGAAACGGAAGATCACGTTACCCGCACGCGCCGCGCCGGAGAACTTCTGGCGAAACAGCTTAACCTATCCGACTTGCAGCAAAGCACGCTCATGCTTCTGTGCCTTATGCACGACATTGGCAAGATTGGCGTTCCGCTGGAAATCCTGAACAAACCGAGCAAGCTGAATGCAACCGAATGGCACGTCATGCAGTCGCACTGCCGAAAAGGTTACGAAATCGCAAAAGCATCGCCCGAGCTCAGCGGCATTGCGGAACTGATCTTGTACCATCACGAACGCTGGGACGGAAAAGGGTATCCCGAAGGTCTATCGGGGCAGCAAATCCCGCTGTTGTCGCGTATCATTTCCATTATCGATGCCTACGATGCCATGACGCACGATCGCCCGTATCGCAAAGCCATGCCCTCGCAAGAGGCAAAAGCAGAGCTTGAGCGCAACGCCGGCACGCAATTCGACCCCGAGCTGGTAAAAGCATACCTGAAGACGCTGGAGGAAAACCCCGAGGTAGCGGCGTCGGATGCCGATACCGCTACCCGTACCGATGCAGCCTGCGCCGAAGCACGTTCCACTAATGCCTTCACGCTGTATCACGATGCAGCGCTTGACCTAGAGGAACACAATCACAACGTTGTTCTCTACGGACGTTATTACATGGACGATAACACCACCATTATTAGCGCCGACAAGAATTTCACCGCACTAACGGGATATACGAAAGAAGACGTTGCCCGGCTGAATCTCCATCAGGCCGACCTTATTCCCGCCAAGGATCGCTCATGGTACTTTTCCCTGGTCAAAAGGGAAATCAAAAAAGAAAACGAAATGATGCTGCGACATTCCCTTGTCAAAAAAGACGGAACGGTCATCTCTGTGCTGTGCCTAGGACGCCGCTATTTCGATGCTGCAGAGCGCATTATGCTAAGCGAGGTCGTTATCACTGAGATGCCGGCCCAAAACTGACAACCCCTTAGACCAATGCACCCCAACATCCCCTTGAGGCAAACTTAAAACAATCTGCCAACAGGTTTGTTTCTTCGTGGTACGATGGGGTATAATCCCTAGAGCAACGCGGGTACGGCGAGATGGCCCGCATGAACGAAAGCGATACTGCAACCCATGGATTTTGGTGCGATATACCATTTCCTGTTCGAAACATTCTACGGCATTGGCTGCTTGGTCGGATTAGGTCTGGTAGTTAGCTTCATCGTATGCGTTATCCTTGAAAAGAAGACGCGATCTATTTACAAGAACCACGAGAAATCCGAAGATGACTGGTCCTTGTTCGACGACGATGACGACGAAGATGAATCGAAAGCGTAATTCGTCGAACCGAAACGCATTATCAATTGGAAACTGGGAAGACCGCCTGCAAGGGCGGTCTTCTTCATGTTTCGCCTTGGCGCGCGCAGCCCACACACCAACAATCCGTTGCGCTTGACCGCGCGCCGCCCCGCAAGCGGCAAAAGCAGCAAACGAAAGCGGAAGCGTGCATCAGCAGAACCGCTGATCGGCTACGGCGGAATCGCTGAACTGGCTGCGGAAGCTTGACGGGAAAGCCAAGAGCAAGCCTCAACGGGGTCGCGCAAGGCGCACCGCAAACCGAGCCGTACGCCTTCCCCTTACCGGAACAGCGCCAGCAATCGATCAAGCGGCGTGAGCTTATCTTCATCTTGATCGGCACTATCGTCGGTCGCTTCAACAACGATCTCTGGCGTGCTCATTACAAACTGCACGAGCTTTACATTCGTGTTTTTGCTGCTCACGAAGCTGCGCGGCTCGAAATCGCTCTTGTCATAATCGGCCATAAGGGCATCCATTTCCGCCTGCACAGCGCTGGGCAGACCTGCCGTTTCGCCTTGGAATTGACTCATGCCCTGCGAGAACTCCTGGGAACCCTGCGCGTACTCAGTTGCACCCGAAACCGCCGCGCCAATGCCCTGCGTAAACTGATCGGAACCAGATGCCAGCGAAGACGCGCCACCGATCAGGCTCTTTTGGTCTGCGGTGGAACCCAGTCCCGTTGCCGCACCCTGGAGAGCCCGTGCGGATGCAACATATGACGCGCGCGTAGCAATGGCGTGCACCGCTTCCTCTATCTGACCTGTTTTTTCTTCCGCTGCAAGCTCCGCAGCCTCAAGCGCCGCTTCGGTTGCAGTTTGCGTTGCCGCTAACGTTGCCTTCTGAGTGGCAGACGCCATAGCGCTTTGCTCGTCCATTCCGCTCATCAGCGCTTCTTGGTATGCCTGCGCATAAGCGGTTGCATATTCCTTCGCATACGTTTCCGCATACTTCTGGGTAAACGCCTGCACGAATGCGTTAAGGTACTCCTGCATGGCCTCTTCGTAGCTTGCGTTGACTTCCTCTTCGCTTCCCATTGCTTCCGCCGCACCTTGCGACTGCGTCGCCTGTGCCAAAATGCCCTGCTGATACGTAGTCAGACCCTGCGCAACGCCCGCAACGCCCTGAGAAACGCCCGCCGCGCCGTTTTGCAAACCAGCTACGCCCGATGCTAAATCATTCGCACCCGAAGCAAGTGCCGCAGCAGCCGCATCAAGTGTCTTTGCAGCATCGGTGAGCTGGGAGAATTGCGAAATCAGCGCGTTGGTATCGGGGAAATCGAACGCAATGGCAAAGGGAATTGCCGCCACCTGAATGCTGCTCATCTCAAAATCCGCCACATCGGCGGTAAAGTCAACCGTTTTCTCCTTGCCCGGCATGACCATGAACGTTAGCTGGGTGTCGGAGCCCGAAAGCGCCATTTGCGCATCGGGGGCCTGAATATTGCGCGCCGCATCGGAAGCAAGCGTTACCGTTGCGGTAACCAGGTAATTCTCGAAAAACGCTTCGTCTTCCACATCGGTGTTACGCGTGATGGAAATCTCGGTGCTCAATGCACCCGTTGCGCCCGCAAGCTCGGTGGCAGAAACGGACTTCCCATCAAGCGCATAGCTCACAGAAACGTTCCAGGGAAGCGCCGCAGCGCCCAGCGATGCCTGATAGCTGAACGGTTTGCCTTCCTGCCCTTCTGCGATATCAACAAACACCGCCTGGTCAGACGCACCCAACTCAGAAGTGTTCGTCAGGTTCTGCACGCTTTCATACGATCCGAAGTCGCAAAGCGTACCCGCCTGCTCAGGTTCAAGCGTGTTCACAACGTACGCGTTTTGCAGCGCGCCGTTGCCCGCAAGCTTGGCGTAAACGACTTCTGTTTTTGGCACCGCATTCGTCTCTTGGCCGGTCGCAGATGTAAGCGCACCGCCCGCATTCGCGCCAACGCCCGTTGCCACGCCTCCGAACAGGCACGATGCAACTAACGCCGTTGCGGCAAGCACTGCCACCGTCCGTTTCGCGCGCGGCGTGTGCTGCATCTGCCGCGTGCGTTGCACATCCGACTGCGCCAGGCGCGCGAAGCTAGCAAAACGACCGCAAGAGGTTTCGTGTTGGCTTTTGAATGCGGTCTCGTTTGCGCTTTTACCAACACGCGTGCCGGCACAATCGCTCGCATGTTCCTTGGTGCGCTCGCACGCAAGAACGTGCTTGGCCTTCGCATGCTTTGCAATGTTCTTATCCATAAAGCTACTCCTTTGCAGAAGACGCCCGATCAAGTACGTTTAAGGGGGTGTAGGCCGCATCAACAGCGGTGGGGGCCGCAGCATCGGCGCCCGCACCAGCAGCGACAACAGCGCCTGCATCACCCCTGGAGCCCGCACCAACGGTGGTGCCAGCGCCCGCAGCGGCGGCGGCGTCCACCGAGGCGGCACCCGCAACAGCAAGAGCACCTTCGCCACCTGCGCCGTTGAAGAAATTCGCGTGCCACGTTGTTTTGCCAATGAGCTTATCGAACAGCAGCAAAACACCAGGCAGGAACGTCATTACCAAGAACAGCGACAAAATGGTGCCACGCAGCAACAGCAAGCCCAGAAGCGCAATGAGCTCGTTTGTGTTCGTGAGCCACAGCACGCCACCCGCCAGCGCCAGAATGCTCGCGGAAATCAAGATACTTGCGAAACTCTGACCCGTTGCACGATGCAACGCCTGCTTCGCCGGCATGGTTGTGCGGAACTGCCGATACGTGTCCGTGAACAGAATGGCGTAGTCAACCGTCGCGCCCAACTGCACCGTGTTAATCACCAAATAACCCAGGTAATTCAAGCTGTCGCCTGCAAAATACGGCACGCTCAAGTTGATGATAATGGCGCTCTCGATGGTAGCCACCAGCAAAATGGGCAGCATGGCAGACCGGAACGTGACCACCAGCACCAGCAAAATGGCAATAATGGCAAGCGGATTTGTTTTGGAATTATCATCGGTGCTCACAGCACGCATGTCATACAAGCTGGGAATCTCACCCACAATGTAGCTGATGTCATAGAAGTTTGCGCAGGTCGCACGTATGTTTTCATACAACCCGAACGCAGTGTCGCCTTCTGTAAGCGTATCGGAGTACACAATCAGGCGCGCGTAATTCTCGGAATAGAACTGGCTTAACGCGGAGCTGGGCACCATGAACTCGGGGATAGCCGCCCCCACCGACGTTGCATACGAAACAACGCTTGTCACATGGTCAAGCCCTTCAAGCTGCTGCGCCAGCGCAAGTTCCGTACCCACCTGCCCGCGCGGAACCAGCACCACCGTGGCCGTGGAGTTGCCGAACGCTTCCTCAATTGCCACCTGATCAGCCGCGGCGCGCGTCTGGCTTTCCGCTGTGGAGCCCATGCCGTACGTGAACGTGGTCGAGCCTTGCCCCAAGAAGCACGGAACAATAAGTACCGCCACCAGCACCACCACGGGAATGCGCAGCGGAGCCACGAACTTCCCCATATTTTTGAACGATGGCATAAGCGGCCGATGATGCGTGCGATCGATGAGCTTGTACGTAAGGCACGTGAAGGCCGGCAAGAATACCATGACGCACAAAAAGCTCAAGACAATGCCCTTGACCAGGGTTAATCCCAGCTCAGCACCAATGCGGAACTGCATGATAGACAGCACCGCAAAGCCGAATGCCGTAGTAGCAGCACTTGCCGCAACCGATGAAAAGCTCTGCTTCATGGCGGCGCGCATGGCAACCGCAACGTTGGGTTCCGTTTCGCGGAAACGACGAAACGCATGCAGCAGGAAAATGGCGTAGTCCAGCGAGACCGCAAGCTGCAAGATGGGCGACACGGTGAACGCAATGTTCGAGACTTCGCCCAACACCAGGTTCGTCCCCATGTTCAGCAGAATGGAAACGCCAATGGCCAGCAGGAAATAGATAGGCTCAAGCCACGATGTGGTAGACACCACCAGCAAGAGCAAAATGAGCGGCACCAAAATGAAGAACGCGTTTACCACTTCGGAAACCGCCATCGATTTCGTCTCGGCAGTCTTCACGGCTTCGCCCGCAATGTGGCCCGATTCGCCCACAATCTCGTAGATTCCGTTTACGGCCTGCGTGTCTTTATCGGCATCGATGGTCACGCTGAACAGGGTGTTTCCGTTTTTGTAATAACTTTCAACTAAAGCTTTGTCTTGCGTTTCCAGCGGAATGCGCACATCGGTCACGTCATCAAGCCACATGACCGACTCCACGCCCGGCACGTTCTGCATTTGCTTTTTGCAGTCAAGCGCCTGAGCAAGCGAAACATCCTCTACCATGACGCGTGCGTTGGGCACCGCTTCGGTGAACTCGTCTTCCATCACGCGCAGGCTTTGAGCGGAATCGCAGCTTTTCGGCAGATACGATGACATGTCGTAATTCACCGACACCATAAGCGCGCTCACGGCACAGACCAGGCACAACAGGGCCGTGACCACAACAATGCCTTTCCGGTGATTCACCACGAAGGCAGTGTAGGCATCCATAACCTTCATGAGCTGCTTCCCTCCCCGCCTGCTTATGCGCATCCCGCTTGCCTTGCAAGCGCACCAGTCCGTCGTGTGTTTTCCGCCCGCGCCAAATAGCGCGCTCGCCCGTCATGGGGTCCTGCGCCAGAGCACTCACGTGCGTTTTTGCGCAGTGCGTTGCGCCTGCACGCGTTCTTGCGCACTCTCTTCACTTTGCACGCGCCGCAATACACCACCGCGCACTCGCAGAGCGCCGAACTTTGCTACTGTCTTTCATTATGGCACAAATCGCCCCATGAACAGGCGTCACGCACGCCCGTTTAGACGAAAAACCGCAGTGAGCATTCGAAAAAGTGCTAAACTTTCCCGAGATATATTCCCATTCAAGGAGGCATACCATGGCAAAGCAAGAACCATCGGTTGACCAGTGGCTTATCGAGGCAAAAGCATCTGAAGCCGCAGCTCAATGCGGCATGTTCCTGACTCACAACGGCGTGGTGCGCATCACGCCGAAAGCGCAGGTGCGTCAGGGCGAAGAGGGCTTGCCCGAAGTCGTTGCGGTTGATTTTTCCTACGACGCAGAAGGCTTGGCGGCGGCCGAGAAAGAAGCGCTTACCTGGCCGGGTGTCTATTACGTGCGCACTTGGCTCAATGAAGGCCGCTGCGAAGTTGGCGACTCGCTGATGTATGTGCTGATCGGCGCCGACATTCGCCCGCGTTGCATCGACGCCCTGCAGAAGCTTGTGGGCCACATCAAAAATGATCTGGTGGTAGAGAAAGAGATCTACGCTGAGTAGTTCTTGATGCTTGAAAAGGGGTCAATCGACCCCCTTTTCTCAAGAACGCTCACAGATATCGGCGTCGCAAAAATGTTTAGGAGGTCGGTCGGCCCCCTTTTCTCAATCTAATCGCAATCTAATCGCCGCTTTTCGGGGCGTCGCGTTGAAAAATCGACCTTGAATTCAGGCAAATCGACGATACTCGGTGGTCCAGAGGCCAAAAAAATGCATCATGAGCGCACCTTAAAAGACAACTCGAATCGAGTCATTGCATTTTCCCAGGTCGCAGGCGTATGACATTTCTACATGCAACGCAATGCCAAACAAACTTGGATTTCAACCACCGATTATCGTCGATTTGCTCGAATTTGCCCCCGTTTTCACAACAAGAGGGTCGCAACAAAGAGGAATCGCGCGAGTTTCACCACCGTACCGCACCACCACTCCTCGGCGGCCCGCCCGGTGCGCTACTTATGATAGGGTTCGCCGCGTGAAATCTTGAAGGCGCGGTAAATCTGCTCCAGCAAAACGACACGCGCTAAGTTGTGCGGCAGCGTGATGGCGCCAAACGACAACGTCTCATTGGCGCGCGCACGCACGGCGTCGTTCACGCCATCGCTGCCACCAATTACAAACGCCAAGTCGCTTTTCCCTTGCAGTGCCAGGTCATCAAGACGCGTGGAAAATTCTTCGCTCGTGCGCTGCTTTCCCTTGATAGCCAAAAGAAGCACATGCGCACGATCAGGCAGAGCGGCAACAATCGCTGCGCCCTCACGCTCAAGCGAACCTGCGATGCCGCCTGCTTTCGCGGGGTCAACATCGGGGATTTCCTTGACAGTGACCTGAGCATACGGCTTCAGACGTTTCAGGTATTCGTTGCAGGCATCCACCCAGTATTTTTCTTTGAGCTTGCCCACGCAAACTACCGTAATGTTCATCGTGCGCCTTTCGTAATTCCTCAACATTGCAGCGCCGTACTGCCACCATAGCAGCACAAGATATGCGCGCCCGGAGCTTCGTCAGTCGGCCCGCGCCAAGCTACGCCCCGTAATCGGAACCCAACACCACCAAGAAATCGCCATTCATCAGGTATTCGCCGGCATCATTTTTCACCACGCGACCAATCCCCATCGCCTGTGCAATCTCCATAGCTTCGGAGCGTTTATCTGCCGCTTGATACACAATGACCGTCTCGTCAAAGTCGCTGCTGTTCGCGTTAGCTATGTCGGTTGTGTATCCCATGGCCGCAATAACTTCGCCCACTTTGCCACCCGAACCTGCGGGCGCGCCGCCGTTTCGTATCACAACCGTGCCAGTCTTCTTGTTCAGGAACTCGTTCGCGGACGAACCACCCAGCGCCTGGCCCGAACCCGTTGTTGCCAGCACGGTTCCCGTAGCATCCACCACATCGGTTTCCGTGGGCGGCAGGCCCTGGTTCACGCGGTCGAGCATCTCTTTCCATTCGGGCTCGTCGGACGTGTTGTACCACATACCGTCCTCGTAAAGCGACGTAGTGGGCTGCATAGCCGTGTACATGTCGCTGCTCATATCAAGGCCACGCAACGCCTGCGCAATGCCAATGATGTCGTTTATCCCCAGGTCAGTGGACAGATATTTGGAAAGCGTGCCCACCGTTGACGCAATGGTTCCAATATCGGAAGCCAGGATTTTCTGCGCAATAGCCGAAAGAACCATGCGCTGGTTTGCGGAACGATACGAATTACCCGAGCCGTATTCCTCGTAAGCGTGACGCGAACGGCACAGGATGAGCGCCTGATCGCCGTTAAGTGTCTGGGGGCCGGCGGCCAGGTATCCACCTGCATCGTCATCGTCGATTTCAATGGGAACATCCACGTCAATGCCGCCCAGCGCGTTCACCACATCGCAGAAGCCGTCGAAGTCGATGAGCGCATAATGCGAGATAGGCGTGTCGTGCGCCATCTTCGACACCATCTCAATGGCATACGCGGGGCCGCCAATGGCAGAGGCCGCATTGAGCTTTTGCCATCCGGCATCGCCCATGTCCAGCAGCGTGTCGCGTTCCAGCGAGATAAGCGTCACTTTCTTGTTGGGGCAGTCAATGCGCGCGAGCATCATAGAATCGGAGCGGAATGAGCCGCCGTATGTTTCGTCCGTCGCGCGCTCTTGAGACTCATCGGTACCCAAAAGCAGCATGTAGAACGGCTCTTTCGAGTATTCAGTTTTTACCAGGGCATCGCGCACGTCTTGCGTGACGCCTTTGTGCAGGTTGCCCGAAATAACGTTGATGTAGATGGCAATGCCGCCGCCCACAAGCAGAAGAAGAATAAGAAGCGCCAAAGCGATGCGCTTGCCAATGCTGGCCTTTTTCTTTTGGGGAGCAGCGTTGCGAGCGGTGTTGCGGCCGCCGCCTCCGCGAGTACTGCGGGCGTCGCGGGGATCGGCGCTTCGGGTGTCGTTGCCGCGGACGTTTGCGGTATGCGCGCCATCGCGCGCGGCACGGCTGCCGTTGTTGTCACGGGAAGGGGCACCATTGCGCGCGGCACCGGCGCGGACATCACTGCCGCGGACGTCACCGCGTACGGAATATCCTGCGTGCGTGCCGCGGCCTTCCTCGCTGTAACCGCGCGCGCCCGCATAGCTACCAGAGCGCTGATTGCGCTGGTCACGCGCCTGCGCATCCCCGTAAGCGGAACGTGCTCCCTGCGCCGGCTGCCTATCATGCGTGGGACGTCCATCGCGTTGCGGCCGCCCACTACGCGCCGCCTGATTGTCGCGAGCCGTGCGCGTGTCGCGTTCCACGCGGCTGTCGCTGTTCGACCGCCAGTCACGCGACTGGCTGCCGCGCGACTGGGAGCCTCGCATTGCTCGGTCTTGAGAAGAAAAACGTCCGCTCGGATCGCCCGAATAAGCGTCTCGAGAAAAGCGAGCGTCGGAATAGTGATTATCGTTGTTGTTGCGTAAGCGGTCGCTCATGTACCCTCATTTTCCCCGCGAAGCGTCGCTGCGCTTTTATGTGTACGTCCGACCATTCTACCCTATGCATCAAGGGTCGCGAAACGCGCTACCTCTTTCCCCAGGCAAAAGCCACAAACCCCGTCTTACGCGCGAAGAATGCCGCGCTCAAAGCGACTTACAACACAGAAGCGCGCATTTGGGTCGCAAAACCGATCGGCATGGATTCACATTGCAGAGGCGTATCGGACGCGCGCCCCATAAGACGCACGAAGACCCGTCGGAGCGGGCCTTCGCCATAATGTTTGATTTTTTCCTTGGTGCGGCTTCGCGGTTTCGCGCACTTTCACACGCTTTCACGCAACGAACCTCCGCGGTGCGCCGCCTTCGCAGCAGCGCAAACGCCTTCGCAAGCTTTAGTCCCTTACGCCACCAAGAAGAACTTGACCAGGAACAACAGCGCCAAAACGTACGTCAGGATGTACTTCTTGTCAGCCTTGCCCGTGAAGATGTTGATAACGCTGAAAGAGATCAGGCCCAGGCCGATTGCGTGGCCGATGGAACCGGAGACGGGCATTGCGATGAGCATCAAAGCAACGGGAACGCACTGCTCAATTTGGCTCAGGTCAACGCTCTTCAGGCCCTGCAGCATGATAACACCCACGTAAATCAGGGCCGACGACGTTGCCGCAGCCGGAATAACAGCCGCAATAGGCGCGATGAACGTGCACAGAAGGAACATGATGCCGCAGGTCAAAGCAGTAAGACCCGTGCGGCCGCCTGCCTCAACGCCCGATGCAGATTCCACGAACGTCGTAACGGTAGACGTACCCGTGCACGCACCCACGCAGGTACCAATGGAGTCGGAAAGCAGGGCTTCCTTCATCTGGGGCATCTTGCCCTCTTCGTCCACCATGCCCGCGCGCGACGCGGTGCCAACCAGCGTACCAATGGTGTCGAACATGTCAATCATGCAGAACGTGATGATCA
The DNA here is from genome assembly GCA_934648845.1 of uncultured Eggerthellaceae bacterium. GTDB lineage: Bacteria > Actinomycetota > Coriobacteriia > Coriobacteriales > Eggerthellaceae > CAKUOV01. The sequence goes on along the minus strand of CAKUFS010000001.1, from coordinate 56,489 downwards.
AGGTAATAACGGTGAACCAGCCGATCTGCAGGAAGCCGGCGAAGTTGAACTTGAAGAACGTCAAGTCAAACATGCTGTTGAACGCGGGAATCCAGGAAGCAGTTTTCAGCGATGCGAACGGATCCTGGCCCAGAACCGTGGCCTGGCCAATCCAGTAAATCACAGCTGCGACCAACATGCCAATGATAACGGACGCCTTCACGCCGCGATGATTCAGCAGCACAATAACGAACAGGCCCACAAACATCGTAACAACGGAAAGAACCATGGTGGGGTATGCGTCACCCATAGTCTGCGAGGCGAACGACGCCGTCAGCGAGCCGAAGAAGTCCTTCATTACGTAGAACTGCTGGCCCTCGGAGTTGGCGATGTACACGTTGGAGCCCAGGCCGATGTTCAGCAGCATCAGGCCAATTGCGGGTGCAATGCCCATGCGCACGCCCAAAGGAATGGCATCAACGATTTTCTCGCGGATGTTGAGCAGCGTCAAAATCAGGAACACAATGCCTTCGGCCAGAACGATAATCAGCGCCGCCTGGAACGAAGCGACATACGTTGCGCCGGTGATAACGGCAATGTTTCCAACAACAACAGCGAAGAAGCTGTTCAGGCCCATGCCCGGCGCCAAGCAGAACGGCTTGTTGGCAATGAACGCCATGCATATCATTGCAATGCCGGATGCCAAACACGTGGCCAGGAACACGGCGTTCCACAGGTCCATGCCGCCGTCGGTGAAGCCGTAGCCCGCCAAAATGTTCGGGTTCAAGGCGATGATGTAGGCCATCGTCATGAACGTCGTGAGACCGGCGATGATCTCAGTGCGAACGGTTGTGCCGTTCTCCTTCAACTTGAAAATTTTGTCCATTCCCTTATTTTCCTCCTTGTTTTCCCTTATGAGGCTGCTTTTCAAGCGCTTGGGCGCTCTTGAGAAAAGCCTTCCAATTGTACCACGCCGCGTGCGGGGATAATGCGACACGCATCACATTATTTACATCCGGGAAAACAATGGCAACGAAGGGACCAGGAGAGCGACGACGAAGGGGCCGCAGGCGCGGTAGCGGGTGATGCTACGGAGCTGGGGCTGCAGGCGCAGGCACCAGGACGTCAGCGGGCACGAACGACCTATGTAATTCCTAGAAAAATACTTTCATTTTTGGTTTGCATTGTGCTTGAAGCGCTATAATATGGAAAGCCAAAGTCAGCCACGTGCCTTTATCGTTAGGCGGCGTTTTGACGTCATCCGTCGTGCAGCGGAGCGTGGTTTTTCGTTTTTGCACCGGGCGCAGCAAGGTGGCAGCTGTTGCGTCGCCCCAGTAGAAAGGTGCAAAAATGGGTGTTGTCAAGGCCGTTTGCACAAGCTCCGTCAAAGGCGTTCAGAAAACCGAGGTTGAAAGCGTTGTCCTGGTTCCCGATTTCGGCATTGCGGGCGATGCCCACGCCGGCAATTGGCACAGGCAGGTAAGCCTTCTGGCGCAAGAACCCATCGATGCGTTCAAGGCACGCGGTGCCGATGTTCAAAACGGTTCGTTCGGTGAAAATCTTATTGTCGAGGGCTTGGGCGATTTGAAATCATATCCCCTGGGAACGCGATTTACCTGCGGCGATGCGATTTTGGAACTTACTCAAATCGGCAAAGAATGCCATTCCCATTGCGCCATTTATTACACCATGGGCGAATGCATCATGCCGCACGAGGGCGTGTTCACGCGCGTAATTAAAGGCGGCACCGTGACTGCCGGAACACCAATCGAAGTTGTTGGCTAATTATTTTACTGAGTAAACGCGCTGACGACATTCAGTCGCAGCAGTTTTTGATTGCGATGAGCGCAAAGACCCCCGTTTCGCGCTCATCGCGCACCCGTTGTTGGAAAAGCAGGTGCAAATTCGGGCAAATCGACGATAGGGGGTAGTTTGAGTTTTACCTCCACATTGCACCTGATTTCAACATACCCTCTGACCTGCGGAAACAGAAGAGCTCATTTCAAGACACTCCTTGCGACACCCTGAAACGAAGCCATTCGCGAGTGCAAACCACCCCCAATCGTCGATTTGCCCGAATTCAGAGGTTGTTTTTCAACAAGCACCCCTTAACGAAGACAGCGAAGAAAAAACGGAAGCACCCGCAAGAGCAAGAGAGTAATTAGCTGCGACCAGCCGCGCCCTCTGCGCGACCAGCGCGAACCGCACGGGAAGCGCGCTTGTCGCCGCCCCCTCCTGCAACAAACTCGAATCGCAACGCAAAGACCAGCAACAACATCGCAGCAATCGCCGCAAACGGAGCACCCGCCAAGCTGGGATAATTGTACGCGGCACCCGCATTTAGCACCGACTGCCCCACCAGCGCGCCAATCGCATTCGCCGCGTTGTACGCTACCTGCACGCACGCGGACCCGATCATCTCGCCGCCGCCGGCGCCTACCTTCACCATCAAAAGCTGCTGGGGACTGCTCATGGAGAACATGGCGAAGCTGCACAAAAACGCCGCCGCCGCGCATGCCCAAGGACCCGTCACGAAAAATATGAGCAGCAACGACGCGCACGAAAGCGCTTGTCCAGCCGCCGCCATGCGTCCGGGCGTTATCTTATCCGCCCATCGCCCGCCCGCAAGCGAGCCCAAAACCATGCCGAAGCCGCACAACATGAGCAGCGCGGGAAGATTTTGGCTCTCAAAGCCACCTAGATTCATAAACCAGGGGCTCACATAACTCCACCAGCAAAAAATACCAACATTACCTGCGAAAACAGCACCAAGCACAAACCAGGGACGCGGAGATCGCAAAAAGGAGAATTGCCCCGTCATAGTCGTTTGCGCAATGCGAACCGTCCCCGGGACGAATCGCGCCAAGCAGAAGCAGGCCACCGCAGCCCACACCGCCACAAACGCGAACGCAGCGCGCCATGAAATAAACTCCGCAAGAAGCGTTCCGAACGGCACGCCAACCATGTTCGCCGCCGTCTGCCCCAGCACCATAATGCTAACCGCTTGCGCCTGCTTGCCTGGCTCTGCCAATTCCTTTGCCATAAGCGTGGCCGCGCCGAAATATGCTCCATGCGGCAAGCCCGCCACAAAGCGAGCCACCAAAAGCGCAGGTGAATTGGGTGCTATTGCAGCCATTCCATTTCCCAGCACCATGAGTACCGCGAAAAAGACCAGAAGCTTCTTAGGCGAAATATTGTGACCGAACACCAAAAACAGCGTGCCGAAACACACGCCCACCGCATATGCCGAAATGTAGTTGCCAGCATACGGGATGCTTACATCCATGCCCTGTGCCACACTAGGGAGGATGCCCATCATAGCGAATTCGGCGAAGCCCAAAGCGAAGCCGCCCATAGCTAAGCACAAAAGGCTTCGCATGGTGCTGTTGGATCTCTTCACTTTGCGTGCTTTGGGTGCTTCGCTTGCACCGCTTGTTGCGCCCATCCCATTCGCCGCAAACGAACCTTCGATCACGCCGCTTGCCGCGCGTGCGGTGTTTTCTCCGTTGTTTTCAATATACTCACTATTATCAACATGCTCGGCATGCTCAATGCACTTATTCAAAGTACTACCCAACTCGATTCTCCGTTTTGCAATCGGTCCGCCCTTGAACGAACCTTGCTTGAACTGGTGCTTTGAGCTTCCGGGTCACATCTGCCGTACGCACTCGCGCACGGCATGTCGCCAGAAAGCTGCATACCCAAGCACGCAACCCTTCGCCGCAAGCCAGCGTTCACGACGCTCGAAACCACATCGCTCAGCACCCTGTATTTTTCGAATTGGCATTATTAATCATCCGACGCCTCCTGCACAGGCGCACGGAAAACTTGGCAAGAATTTTACAGGCTGAACACGGGAAATCCAAAAAGATGCAAGAGGAACGGCAAGCAAAAGCGAGAAGCAGCGAAAGGTTCCAAAGATGCCGAGCCAGAAAAAAGCAACCCCGCCTCAGACCCCAGAGAAACAAAACAGGCCAACGGGGTTTCCGTCAGCCTGTACATTTTAAGTGGTGCGGGCGAAAGGATTTGAACCTTCACGGGGTTGCCCCCACTGGCACCTGAAGCCAGCGCGTCTGCCGATTCCGCCACGCCCGCGTAGCAAGAAGGTATTTTAACGAAACCCCTTCTCTATTGCAAGCAGAATTTTCAACTTTCTCTAACGTTTTTTCAGCGCAGATCCGGCGCCCGGCGCCGCCGTTGCCAGGTGGTCCGCGACCGAAACCGCACCGTCGATGCAACGCCGAAGCAAACGCGTACCAGAGACCCAACGCCCCAGCGCGGGCCCCTCCGCCCGACGCCCTCCGTAAGTCGACCGCGGCTATGCAGTCACACCCCACAACTCACATCGCCAACGCGCCCGCCTTCCCCTTCCCTTCCCCTTCGCACGCCTCGCATTCCACCCCCACAATAACCCGCCACCCGAACAATCTTTATAATTTCTTGTGTTTCATCATCATTTAACAAATTCACCGCGCGCAAATCTTTATAATATGGAAGATTTAGCATCTTGCACTAAGAACATCCAAGGAGGAATCCGCATGGGTAAGCGCACCGACATCCATAAAGTTCTGATTATTGGTTCTGGCCCCATCATTATTGGTCAGGCGTGCGAATTCGACTATTCCGGCACTCAGGCATGCAAGGCGCTGCGCGCGCTGGGCTACCAAATTGTGCTGGTGAACAGCAACCCCGCAACCATCATGACCGATCCAGACACGGCCGATGTCACCTACATTGAGCCGCTGAACGTGGAGCGTCTAACGCAGATCATCGAGAAAGAGCGCCCCGACGCGCTGCTGCCCAACCTGGGCGGACAGTCCGGCCTGAACCTGTGCTCCGCGCTGAACGAAGCCGGCGTGCTGGACAAATACAACGTGAAAGTTATTGGCGTGCAGGTTGACGCCATCGAGCGCGGCGAGGATCGCCAGGCGTTCAAGGACACTATGAACTCGCTGGGCATCGAAATGGCGCGTTCGGAAGTTTCCCATACGGTGGAAGAAGCGGTCGAGATTGCCAGCCGCCTGGGGTACCCCTGCGTTTTGCGCCCCGCCTACACCATGGGCGGCACGGGCGGCGGCCTGGTGTACAACGTTGAAGAGCTCAAAACCGTTGTTGCGCGCGGCTTGGCAGCTTCCCCGGTAACCGAAGTTCTGGTTGAAGAGAGCATCCTGGGCTGGGAAGAGCTGGAATACGAAGTGGTCCGCGACGCAAAAGGCCAGATGATCACCGTATGCACCATTGAGAACATTGACCCGATGGGTGTGCACACCGGTGACTCGTTCTGCGCAGCTCCCATGCAGACCATCGCGCAGGAAACCATCGATCGCCTGCAGGAAAAATCCTACCGCATTGTTGATGCCGTGCAGGTCATTGGCGGTTGCAACGTGCAGTGGGCGCACGACCCCGTAAACGACCGCGACATCATCATCGAAATCAATCCCCGCACCAGCCGTTCTTCCGCGCTGGCATCGAAGGCAACGGGCTTTCCCATCGCGCTGGTTTCCGCCATGTTGGCATCGGGTCTGACGCTGGACGAAATCCCTGATGGCAAGCACGGCACGCTGGACAAATACGTTGCTTCCGGCGATTACATTGTGCTGAAATTCGCGCGCTGGGCCTTCGAAAAGTTCAAGGGCGTGGAAGACAAACTGGGCACCCAGATGCGCGCCGTGGGCGAAGTCATGTCCATTGGCAAGACGTACAAAGAGGCGTTCCAGAAGGCCATCCGTTCGCTGGAAACAGGCCGCTACGGCTTGGGTTTTGCCAAGGACTTCAACACCAAAACGAAAAAAGAACTTCTGGCCATGCTGAATCAGCCCACGTCAGAGCGTCAATTCATCATGTACGAAGCGCTGCGCAAGGGCGCTACCGTTGAAGAGCTGTACGAACTGACCAAGATCAAGCGCTACTTCATTGAGCAGATGAAGGAAATCGTGGAGGAAGAAGAGGCGATCCTGGCATTCGCCGCCAAGAACCCCGCGTCTATGCTGCCCGCCGAACAGTTCAAGCAGGCGAAAATGGACGGCTTCAGCGACCGCTACCTGGCGCAGCTGCTGCGCAAGAACGAAGATGACGTGCGCGAATACCGTCTGGGCCTGGGTGTTACCGAGGCATGGGACTCCGTGCACGTTTTTGGCACCGAGGACAGCTCATACTATTACAGCACGTATAACGCGCCCGACCACACCACCGCAACGAACAACCGCAAGATTATGATTCTGGGCGGCGGCCCCAACCGCATTGGCCAGGGCATCGAATTCGACTACTGCTGCGTGCACGCCGCAGTGGCGCTGAAGAAGCTCGGCTTTGAGACCATCATTGTCAATTGCAACCCCGAAACGGTTTCCACCGACTACGACACGTCCGACAAGCTGTACTTTGAGCCGCTGACCGCCGAAGACGTGCTCTCCATTTACGAGAAGGAGAAGCCGCTGGGCGTAATTGCCCAGTTCGGAGGCCAAACGCCGCTGAATCTGGCAAGCCAGCTGCAAAAAGCCGGTGTGAAGATTCTGGGCACCAGCCCCGAAATCATCGACCTGGCAGAAGACCGCGACCGCTTCCGCGAAATCATGGACAACCTGGAAATCCCCATGGCCGAGTGCGGCTTTGCGGTATCCGTTGACGAGGCGCTGGAAATCGCTCACAAGATTGGCTACCCCGTTATGGTGCGCCCCTCATACGTTTTGGGCGGACGCGGCATGGAAGTTGTGTACGACGACGCGAACATGCGCAACTATATGGCCGCCGCAATTGGCGTTACCCCTGATAGGCCCATTCTTATCGACCGTTTCCTGAACCACGCGCTGGAATGCGAAGCCGACGCTATCTGCGACGGCACTCACGCATTCGTGCCGGCCGTTATGGAGCACATCGAGCTTGCGGGCATCCACTCGGGCGACTCCGCGTGCATTCTGCCGTCGCTCAACATTTCCGACGAGCAGCTGACTACCATCAAGGAATACACGCGCCGCATTGCCGAAGCCATGCACGTATGTGGCCTGATGAACATTCAGTACGCCATTGAAAACGGCACCGTTTACGTGCTTGAGGCAAACCCGCGCGCCAGCCGCACCGTGCCGCTGGTATCCAAAGTTTGCGGCATCCACATGGTGCAAGTTGCAACCGACGTTATTACCAGCGAGTTCACGGGCAACCCCTCGCCGGTAAGCCAGCTGAAGGAAGCAAAGTACAAGCACTACGGCGTGAAAGAAGCGGTGTTCCCCTTCAACATGTTCCCCGAAGTGGACCCGATTCTTGGCCCCGAAATGCGTTCGACCGGCGAGGTTTTGGGCCTGGCCGACACGTTCGGCGAAGCGTTCTGGAAGGCGCAGGAAGCAACGCAGACCCCGCTGCCCAAGAAGGGAAGCGTTTTGATTTCCGTTTCTGACCTGGATAAACGCGACCTTGTTGAAGTTGGCACACTGTTCAACAAAGCTGGCTTCGAGATTGTGGCAACGCATGGCACGCGCGACGTGCTGCTTGAGGCGGGCATTCCCGCAACCCTTACGCTCAAGGCAAGCGAAGGCCGCCCGAACCTTATTGACATGATCTTGAATGAGCAGGTTGACATTGTGGTGAACACGCCGTCGGCTAACGTTAAATCGACCGACGACGGTGCGCTTATCCGCAAAACCGCCATCAAGATGCACGTGCCTTACTTCACCACCATGGCCGCTGCTCGCGCCGCAGCTTTGGGCATTATCGACATCAACGAAAAGGGTGAGAGCTCCGTTAAGTCGCTGCAGGCCATTCACGCCGACATCGAGTAAGATTCGAGCAAGATGGGAGCATCCGCCTGAAGCGTCCGAACATTCAGGCTTCCCCTTGCATCACACGCTGCACCACCGCACAAGTTCTCAAAGAGCCGTCTTTCCGCAAAGGCGGCTCTTTTTCGATAGAATGCCAAATAGCGCGTTTGCCAATTTCGAAACCCACAAGAGAAAGCGCTTCCATGGATGACCTCCTTCTTGCCCTTGCCGTATTGCCGGCATTGGTGCTCATGATTTACGTTTATCGCAAGGATCGCGTTGAACGCGAGCCCTTGGGGCTGCTTTTGCTTCTTTGTCTGGGCGGCTGCATTTCCGTGGTGCCCACCATGATTTGCGAACTCATGGCCGAAAGCGTGCTGCTTTCCACGTTCGGAGACACGCTTTCCTTTATTGTTGCCGACAATTTCCTGGGCGTTGCTCTGATTGAGGAAGGCTGGAAACTTGTCTTCCTTATTCTTATTGCCTGGAGCAGCCGTCATTTCACCCACTTCTTCGACGGGATTGTTTACGCCGTTTTTGTTTCCCTGGGATTTGCCCTGGTAGAGAACATTTTTTACATAGGCGGCGAAGAAACAATCGGCGACGCGATTGCGCTGGCAGGAAGTCGCGGCCTGTTGAGCGTGCCGCTTCATGCGTTCTGCGGCGTGTTCATGGGCTTCTTCTTCTCGCGCGCGAAAGCCGCCTCGCTCAAAGGCAGTCACGCCGCTTTCGATGGCGCGCGGTTCCTTACGCTTGCCGTGCCGGTACTTATTCATGGCTTCTACGATTTCTGTCTTTCCATTGACAGCGACCTGGTCATGACGATTTTCTTCCTTTTCGTGATCATCGTTTATATTTACGCTTTCCGTTTCATACGCAAAAACTCGAAAGAGGACCACGCCCTGCCCGCAGCACCCCTGTTCCCGTCGGGCAAGAAATCCCGCTGGTGGAGAATGCCATAGCCGCGCCGCTCCCTTCTTTTTATTGCGCAAACGTTAATCAAAGCCGCTCGTATTGCCTGAATGAAAAAATCACGGGTATACTGTGCTTGTTACATCTTTGACGTGCATAAACGTTTGCAACCACTCTCTCAAGGAAGAAAGACTATGGCTGAAAACCTCTACATCGATACGCGCGGATGCTGCACCCACGCGGTCCCCTTCACTGAAGCCGTTGTAAAAGGACTCGCCGATGGCGGCGGACTGTTCGTTCCCCAAAACGTGCCCACCATGACCATCGATGAGATTGTCGCCTTGGCGGAAAAGCCTTATGCGCAACGGGCAGCCGAAGTGTACAAGCGCTTTGGCATTGACGTGCCCCACGACATGATTGACCAGCTCATGGATGAAGCGTACGGCGCGCAATTCGATAGCGAAGATATTTGTCCTATCACCTCCCTCGACGAAAAAACCCACATCATGGAGCTTTGGCATGGCCCCACCGCTGCGTTTAAAGACATGGCGCTGCAATGCCTGCCGCGCTTCTTTTCAGCAAGCGCCAAGCTTCTCACCGAGCGCGGCCAGTTGAATCACCGCTTCATGATCCTTGTTGCCACTTCAGGCGACACAGGCAAAGCGGCACTCGAAGGGTTCCGCGATGTACCTGGCGTTTCCATTGGCGTTATGTACCCTCACGGCGGCGTGAGCGACATCCAGTACAAGCAGATGGCAACACAGCTTGGCAACAACGTGTACGTTTGGGCCGTTAAGGGCAACTTCGACGACTGCCAGTCGGGCGTAAAGACCGTTTTTTCCGATGAGAAGTTCGCCAACACCCTAATGGACGAAGGAAAAATCGCCCTTTCCAGCGCAAACTCCATCAACTGGGGTCGTTTGCTTCCCCAAGTTGTGTACTACCTTTCCGGCTACGCGAAACTTGTGGCTCAAGGTGTCGTTTCCGCAGGTGATCCCATTGATGTTTGCGTTCCCACGGGCAACTTCGGCAACATTCTTGCCGCCTGGTACGCAAAGCAAATCGGCGCGCCCATCGAAAAGCTTATCTGCGCCTCTAACGCCAACCGCGTGCTTACCGACTTCATTGAGACCGGAACGTACGATATTTCGGATCGTGCATTTGTTCTAACGCCTTCGCCTTCCATGGATATCCTGATTTCTTCCAACCTGGAACGCCAGCTTTTCGAGCTCAGCGGGCGCAATACGCAAACAATCGCCCAATGGATGGCGGACCTGAAAGAAACGGGGCGTTTCATCGTAGACGCCGAAACACTCAAGCGCGTGCAAGACACGTTCAAGGCAGGCAGCACCAGCGATGACGAGTGCCTTGCAACCATCAAGCAAGTGTTTGACCAGCATCATTACCTGCTTGACCCCCACACTGCCGTTGCCTACCACGTTGCAAATAAGCAGCGCAGCGAAAACCCTTTGCTCATTGCAAGCACGGCCCATTGGGCAAAGTTCGGGGAAAACGTATACCGCGGATTGCATGGCATTGGCGCGAAAGAGCCGCTTCCGTCAAACATTTCCGCTCTTTCCGGATGCGAACTCAACCAGCATATTGCTCAAGAGATTGGCAACCCCTATATCCCCAAAGGCTTGGCCGAACTTGACAATCTTCCTATTCGCTTCACCAAAACGATTGAACCCGCAATAGACAGCCTGGAAGAGTCAGTGCTTAACTTTGCTCGCACAATTTAAATGAATAATTGTTCAACCTGTTTACATTAGGGCTATAATTATTCGGCGTTAGAGAAATCAAAGGAGGTTCCATGTCGTCGCTTACCCAACTGCATCCCTTTATTCGATTGTCAATCACGAATCCGGAATCCGAAAGCAGCTCGGCATTCGGACGCGGTGTAGCCGACCTTTGCCTGGGCGTGCGCGAAACGGGATCTCTTAATGCCGCCGCAAAGCACATGGGCATGGCCTATAGCAAAGCATGGCGCATCATGAAAGACACCGAGGCCGCATTGGGCACCACTCTGCTCAACCGCGATGGCGCACATGGAAGCACGCTCACCGAGGAAGGGAATCTCATCCTTGATACTTACATTGAAGTCGAGAAGATCCTTCAGGAGCAAGGCGAAAAACTGCTGGCCAGCCGACTTGCATAAGCGTTATCGAATCGCATGGTTACCTCAAGCGCGCCTTCGGGTGCGCTTTCTTTTTCCACCACCACAACGCCCACCGCTACAAGCTCGCTTCCCTCCTTGTTCTTTCCTTTCAAAGGGGCCTCTTCCGCGCCGAATTCGTAAAGACACTCATAGCACCTGGTCGCATCGGAAAAGCACAGAGCGCCGCACGATGGGCACAGCTTTGTAGATATCTGCCGCATGGTAAAAACAGTCCCTTCTTCTTTTTCTCTCGTGTTCATTTTTCACGACGTCCGTTTTCAACGGTTCGCTCCAACTCGCCCAACCGCACCTCAGCGCGGAAGAACAATCACGCCAAATTGCAAATCACAACCGTTACCCCCTGAACACGGCCACACGAAACATATGCCCATCGATACTCTCCTTCCGCTTTGTAGAAGCTTGCACTCACTCCATCACCCGAAGGAACGCAGATCCAAGCTTTTTCCTCTAGCTCCAACGCGATGTTCGAAAGCGTCTGCTCGGGGGAAGCTTGACTCTCAAACCCGCACACACCAGCACGTTCGTCGATTCGAACCGCAGAATAACCGCTCAAATCAACAAACTCCCTGTTCAGGGTGTCGTTTGCAACACTGCTTTCCAAACTGGGGGGTTGCCGCACCGCATAAACCGCTTTTTCAGCATGCAAAAGCCCCGCCACAAACCACGGCGCAGCAACAATCAAAACCATCACAAGAACCGCCGCTTTGAGACGTTCGGCCCAGCAAGACAACGCGCTCATGCAATCACCCCCGGTCGATAGCAGTTCAAGGCGAATGACGTCTGATGACTGAACACCGGAAGCTGCGCACCAAACAGAATCGAGCGATACTGCAGCCCGAAAAACGTTGGCTCGTACTCAAACGATGCTTCAAACACGCTATTTCCCCAGCCATCTTCCGACACAACCACACTCACGTTCGAGCACTCCTGAGCGTACTTATCCGCGAGCGCTTGCTGAACGCTGGCGGCAGCGTCCCCTTGATTCGAGCCGAAACTAGGCGCCGCAGCGAAAACACGCACTTGCTGCGGAAACACGCGATCGAAGGAAGCGCAAATCCCCAGGTAGTTCATAGCGTTGAAGGAAATGACCACCAGAACGAGCACTACAGGGAACACCACCGCCATCTCCACCGTTGCCTGCCCACGCGAATCCCTTAAGAAGTGCCCGCATTGACTCAGCCGTCCGCGCCTGCCTATTCGCCCGCAGCCGCGCTGCCCACACCTACATTCGCCTGTGACCATACCGCTGGCTCCTGCCTATCCGTCGGCTTCTGCGCCGTCTACACGCCTGCCATCTGCGGCCGCGCCGCGAATGCACGTGCTGCTCGCGCACGAAAACAACCAACCGCGCGAGCTCTTCCTTCCCTAACATCTTCCCTAGCGCCATCGGACCATTCCCTCCATGCTTTGCACGAACCCTTGCGCACCACTCGCAAAGAACCCTATTGCGCCATCAAGCACGCTTTGAGCTCGCGCCGGAAGAGGAAGCCGTAACGTGAAGCAAGGGCCGCTTTCTCCAAACGGACAAAAACTTGTAATCTCAATAGAGTCCCCCACAAGCGAAACGCCCTGGTTGCCCAAATAAAGTGCCTGATTCGACCACGCCAGCACCCCATCGAGCGCTGCCGCACCCTCAAGGGTACCTTGCTTCACCTGAACATACGATTGTGCAAGCGATGCATCGCACGCAGAGGCAACGCCGCCCGTGTTTGCAATAACCGGCTTGAGCGCTTTCAGGTGAGCCGGCTGCAACCCAAGCAATTCCATAGTCTCTTGAAACGCCTTTTCCGCCCACGTCCCCAATCCACTTGCGCTCACAAACGGTATGCCATCAAGCAGGTCTTTTATCGTGGATGAAAGCGCCTCTTGTCCCGAACCATATGCCTCTAGCAGCCCCGACCAGCAGCGTAGCGCCACACTTGCGGGACCCAAAGCGGTTTTCGCTTCATCGCTCAACCCGTCGAAAACACCCGATAAAACCGTACCGCTATCTTCCGAAACATCCTCCATAAGTGCCGCCCCCGCTACCGCAACGCGCGCGCCCAAAGGCTTCGCTCCGTTTGCGAGCTGCCACGATGGCACTTGCACCGAAGAGGAATCGAACACAACAGCAATAGAGCCACACTGCCCCGGAGGGCTCACCCGAATGCGATCGTTCAACGCATTCTTAGCGTATTCCTTACATGCATCGAAAAGCGATTGAGCCGCGCTTTTCGTCTGACTCATGAGCGGATCCAGCTCTTCGCGCGCTTTCTGATACTCGCTTGCCGCCTGAGCAACGCGAAGATAGTGATACTCGAACCCCGTTTTGACTGAACTCGTGGCAGACGCAACGTTTCCCAAACTTTCAGGAACAAAGCCGCAAGCAGGGCAAACTTCAAATCCATTGGCATTCGTCTCAAGCTCTTGAATCGACCCCAAACGGGTATATCCCGCCGCGCACGAGCACTCTTTTCCGCCATGCATGACAAGCGCATCGCCACCTGCCGTTATCGGAAAAAGCACTGCTCCGTACAAATCGCACTGCCTCATTTGCTTCATATTCTTGGGAAGCGCAGGGAAATACGCGTCAAAGCTGCTTTCTGTTTCATGGACGTATCCCTTATCCAATTCTTGGCATGCGTACCGATAGAAAACGCGACGCACCGCAGATTGCGACTGGTCAGACGCACTTTGCGAAGCTGACCGTTCGTTATCCAGTCTCTCGCGGTAATAGGCACGCGCTCGCTCAAGAGCAACTGAAAACGACCACGTATCAACCGAGGCATAATACGGATTCGCTGCACTAGTCATCCCCGCCAAGGAAGAGGCGCGCTCACGCATGCAATACGCGCTCGCATCACCGCCGCCGCAATCCGCTTCGAAACCGCGACGTTTCGCCTCAAGGGCCTCTTGAGCAGCGGTTTCCGCTTCTTCAGATGCTTGCTTGATTTGCTCGCTCTCGCCCTCTACCTGGTCGAAGAGCGCTTCTGTGGCAGCTGCATCGTCGGCAATTTCGATGTCTTCCCCTTGCAACGGAAGACACACCGCAACGGCATGATAATCAAAAGTACCCTGTACGCTATTCGAGCGCGCCACCGCGGCGGCACGTGCGGCGGCAATGAACGGCAGCGCACGCTGGTATGCTTGCAGACCTGTTTTTGCCGTTTTCGAAAACGAGCTCTTAGCCTGGGCAAACGTCTTTCCCGCTTCAACGAATCCCGAAGAAAGCGGTGCGGTAAACGGCGTGCAGAGGCATGCAACACCCACGCCCGCCGACACCGATGACGCCAACGACAAGGAGAGCAAAACGGCGTCGCACACCTGAGCAGCAACCATAAATTCCGCCACCTCGGTCTGCGCAGCAAGCGCTGCGGCATCCGCTGTGTCCTGTATCGCAGCTGAAGCCGAGTTAATGCGATGCACTTGAACGGAAGAAAGGATCAAAGACAAGCACAGCAAAAGAGAAACCGTCATGCCCAACGTGGTAAATCCCTGGTCATCCCTGAATAAATCCCTACTCATGAGTCCATGCCCCAATCCATGCCGCAGCGCCTTCCGAAAGCGCGCTTTCGCTTGCCCACGTTGGCTGAACGGTATATTCTTCGCGCACGGAGATTGTCAGAAACCCCTGGTCATCAACAAGATTGAGAAGCACAGCACCTGCATCAATCAGCGGAAGCGGCTTGATTTTGTTCGTGATTTTCACTGCAGTTTGCCCCGAAGCCTCGCTTCCCTCCAAGGAAACATCCCACGAGCAAGCACTTCCGTGTTCGTGAAAAAGACTCTGTTGGGGAATGGCGCCCAGCCGACGCACCACGTAGCTCTCGCAAAGCTCCGCTTGATCGGCGCTCAACGTTGCCAGAACGCGGCACCCTTCTGCAGCAGCACCTCGCATGACCATGCGATCGTACAAAATAATGCCCGGCTGGATAAGGAGCAGAACGGCGATAAGCATCACAGGCAAGATGAATGCCGCTTCAACTGTTGATTGACCTGCGCAATCTTTAAATTTCTTAAACACGCCACATTGAGCGCACCTACCGCACGCCGCCTTCGCATGCCATCCTTGTCCCGTGTCCATACGCCGCCCTCCTCTCAAAACGTGAAAACATCCAAAACCGCGCCCAAAAAATCGCCGCCCACATGATGCGATGCGCTAAAAACCGCATGATTCGCAACCGTTCCATCTGCAAAAAGATGCATAAGCGCGCCTAAGCCAACCACAACCGCCAAGAGCACAGAAAGCACTACAACGTACTCCACCGTACTTTGCCCCGCATGTTCCTTCGTTTTCCGTACGAAAAACATTTCTACAGACCATTCACTCCCGTGGCAATGGCGTTCCAAAGCTCTTCGATTTTTGGCTTGAACAGGGAAATTGCCGCAATCGCAATAACCGCAAGCACGCCTACGAGAATCGCGTACTCCGTGGTGCCCTGACCTTTGACTTCCGCCATTTTTCCGCGCGCAAAACCCCACGCCTTCAGACACATGCAATCAAACTTATTCATTGTTACCCCTTTCTATACGCCCATCATTTCCAACAAAATGGGCCCCATAACTAAAATCAGCATCGCCGGCAAAATAAGAATTCCCGTAGGCACCATCATCTTGACCGGCGCTTTTGCAATGGCTTGCTGGCAATCGGCGCGATACTGATTGCGCGCTTCAGCCGATAATGCCTCCAAGTTCTCAACAAGCGCTGTTCCCAAGCGAAGCGAGCGGATCATCGACTCAACCGCTTGCTCGAATAAAGGCGAATCATATGATCTCCCCAGTTCACGCAGTGCTTCCTCGCGCGTTGAAAGCGACATTTCCCAACGTCGTTGAGCGTTAAGGCACTCCTGAGCGAAATCGGTGGCAAACCTTGTCGCGTAAAGCGCAAAACTCCGGTCAAATGACAAGCCGCTTTGCAACCCCAGCGACACCATGGCAAGCATCTGAGGAAGCTCGCGCTCCATGGCATCTTTTCGCTGTTGAACATGGGAAGATGCCACCCGAAACGGCAACTGCGATGCAAGAATCGCCCCCAGCAGACAAAGCACCAGAAATCCAACGGCAGGCAAGCCCAAGGCATATCCAACCACCAGGCCAATGCAAAGCCCCACCACAGAGAAAACGAAGCGCACTGTGCTCAATCCTTGAGACGTAAGGACTGGTCGTCCCAGAAAACTGCCTTGCTTCTGCATCCATCGCTCGCAGCGACGGGCAAACAAGCTTCTGCAGAAAAGCAGTACCGGACCATTTCGCGCTTTCTGCTCCAAAGACGATCGCCCCCATAAGTCCAAAACGGTATCGGTGAAATTACCTGCCGTTTTCTTGGAGACGAACTTCACACTGGCTCGCGAATGCGCACGTCTTCGTTTTCGCGCGAGCGTATCTTGAATAATCCCCGAGAACAGCGCACCCGAAAACAACGCGCAACAGCACGCCGATACTTGCCATAAAATCATGAGGTCACCTCCTTTACCCGCAACGTCTTTCTCACCATGAAAACACCCAACCCCTGCATGGCAACAGCGAACAAGAACAGAAGAAATCCTGCCAAACTTGAGAAAAACGACTCAAGAAACCCTTCTGTTATCAGGGAAAATACACCGATGATAACTAAAGGCATAACGCTAACCACACGTGCGGAAAGACGCGCCTGGGCCGTTTGCGTGCGCAATGATCGCTCCAGTTCGAACTGTCCTCGCGCTGCTTCTTCGGCGCTGTTGAAAACAGATGACAAGCTGCCACCGGTTCGATGCTGAATATCAAGCGCCGCAATCACGAATGCGAACTCGGGGGCGTTGACTTCCCTTTTCAGAACATCCAGCGCATCGGCCGCCGTGCCACCTAAACGCAGCGTTTGAAGAGCGCGCCCATACACGTGCTCCATTTCCGCACAGGTGTGGCTCGAAAGATATTCCAATGTCTGCTCAAGAGAAAACCCTGCTTGGAAGCACGCTTTCATTCCTTGAATGCTATCGGGAACGCACAGACGCAATCGCGCGAGACGCTTATCCGCCTGGCTACGAAATCTAAACGCCGCTAACGCAACCAGCGCCACAACAACAGCAACACCCGAAAGAGCGGACCCCAAAACCAGTCCCACCACCAGCGAAAACAGCACAAGGGACGCCAGCACGGAGCTCACAAGCGCCTGAGCGCGAACTTCTTTGCTCTCCTTCTCTCGAATAGACTCCATGCAATCGGAAACAAGCGCATGAACAGGCTTAATGAGCAAAAGTTTTGCGGCAACAGGGTAAAGAACCCGCACTCCTTGCACATAGATCTTCCGACACATCACCTTTTGCCGCGCGTCGGTGGGCAAGGCAAAAGCAGCCAACACGGAACCATACGCATGAGCCATTGGCGCCCGCAAACAGAAATAGCCTGCGCCGGCGGCGCTGGCAAGCGCCCCCGCTAAGAAGAAATTCGCTGCTTCCATTCGCTGACCTCCCTTTCTTCCGCATGACCTTGCAGCGCAAGATCGTCCACCCAGTCGGGAACATCAATCCAGCGCCCCTTGCTCACTGGAAGCGGGCGCTCGTAAAACGTGCGCACCCTGCAACGCCGCTGAACCTCATCGAAATAAAAGCCGGAAATCTCGCTCACATACCGCGTGCCATCAATGTTGCGCACCGTTTGCACCACTACATCCATTGCTGCCGCAATATACGATTCCACCACTTCAACAGGCACATCCGATGAATAGCGGACCATAGTGACCAAACGCCCAATGGCTTCCTTCGTTGAATTCGCATGCAGCGTGGTAAGCGAGCCGCTATGACCCGTATTCATGGCCTGCAACATGTCAAGCGCTTCCGCACCACGGCATTCGCCCACAACAATGCGATCGGGGCGCATACGCAGCGCATTTGCCACCAAATCGCCAATACTCACCTGGCCTTTCCCTTCCGCATTCGCGGATCGCGCCTCCATGCGCACCACATGGGCATCGGGATCAAATCGCAACTCAGCAGAATCCTCAATGGTGATAACGCGCTCTCCTTCAGGGATAAAGCACGAAAGGGCGTTGAGGAACGTCGTTTTGCCGCTACCGGTTCCCCCCGAGACCGCAATGTTCTTACGCGCAACAACCGCCCAGGTCAGAAACGGAACAAGCTCTGGCTCAACGGAGTTAAGTTCGACCATTTCTTGCAGGCTCAAAATCTCTTCGGGAAATTTGCGGATGGTGAGCAGGGGACCATCCACCGCAATCGGCTCCACCACAGCGTTGACGCGAAAACCCTGGGGCAGGCGTGCGTTCACCATGGGCGACGACTCATCGATCCGTCGCCCCAGCGGCCCCACAATACGGTCGATCAACGCAAGAATTTGCTCATTATCCACAAACCGAACAGCAGTTTTCTCCAGCCGGCCCGCCCGTTCCACATACACTTTCTCGGAGCCGTTCACCATAATCTCCGTTATGGACGAATCCGCCAGAAGCTCGTTGAGCGGACCGAAGCCAAACACCGAATCAATCAGCTGAGCCATCAATCGCTCTTTGCGCTGCTGAGACACCTCCACCCAATCTGCCTGGGAAAACACCATTTGACAAAGACTGCGAATCTCATTTTCCACACGAAGGGGCGCTGTTTTCGCCACCGAGAGCAAGCCATTGGAAAGGCTCTCGTTCATATGCCGTCGCAACTCCGAAAACAGTTCTTCATCGGTTCGTTCCTGGTGCAGCGCGCAAGCTCCCTGCACCCTGTCAACGCGATCTTTCAGCGACATTATTTATCCCCCTTCCGGTGTTTTTTGCCGAACAGCAATCGCGAGAAACGTCGCCCCTGCTTAACGCCTTTCATAACGTTGCATCCTGGCAGGATTTCGGTCATTAAGTCAGACAGCTCAAGAGCAAGATCGTTTTCCTCATCGAAAAGGCACAGTGCCTGACGCGCTTCAAGATATTCCCCTACAGCACGTCCCCCATCAGGCAATTCTTTACAGGGAGCGCCCTGTGTTGCGCATGTTACATCCATATAAGTCAGCTGAGATTGCCGCCCGCACTTGTTGAGCAGGAACAGAAAAGGCGAGGCAGCCAAGCCGCAGCGCATGCAAACGTCAAACGCTTTCTGCGCCGCACGCGCAGAAGAAATGCGTTGATCCAAAACGAAGAGAATCTTTCCCGCGCGCTCAAGAAGCGCCATGTGCTTGTCATCCCAAAACGCCGGCCCATTCGAAACAATCACATCAAAATGGCCACTTGCATATTCAATCACCTGCTCAAGCGCATTCAGCGCCTCGTCCGACTGCTCCGGCAACGTGCACGACCCCACCAGGCAAAACCCTTCAGGCACCGGCTCAAGTTGCTCCACCAGACAAGGATCCGCCGCAAGCTGATTAAGCGATATTACCTGTTCAACCTGTGAATACAGAGCCATATCGCCAAATTGCAAGTCAAGGTCAACCAAAAGCGTTTTGCAGCCCAGCCGCGCCGCGCAAACGGCGCTCAGAAAAGCAATCGTGCTCTTTCCCACGCCACCGCTTGCCCCAATAACAGGAAGGTAGAACGCACGTGATACATCTGGCGCGCTCCCAGCAGGCGCCACCTTTTGCGCAGAAGCGGCCTGCTCTGTCTGCAAAGGCGATAGGCTTCCATACAATCCGCTCGCAACAGCTTCTTCGATTTCGTCGCATTCAAATTCTGGGGGGTCAATAATGCCGATATTGAGATCACCTGCATAAACGTCATTGCGAAGCCCCTTTTCTTCGCTTGCCTTGGAGTTCTTGTCTCTAGCGGGAAAACCATCAGCCGGAGAGAGCATGCTGATATCCGCCGCATATGCTTCCAGGGGAACCGTGTCCGCACATGAAGCCGGCTCGTACCCGGGCGCATCGCAAGAGGGTCCGTCGTTTTCGCAACATGCCTGGTCGCCCGAATACAGAACTTCGGGCGCAGCGTCCTCAAGCGACCCCTCAAGCGCCCCACCCAACGCCGCAGGAGCATTGGCGGACGCAGGAGTTCCAATCGCTGCGGGAGCAGGATCGTTCACTACGGGAACAGGATCGCCCGCTACGGGAGCAGGATTGCCTGCCGCAGGCGCCTTGATATGCCTGGCAAGCAACTCAGGATAAAACCGCTCGCAAGGAACAACGCCATCGACAAGGGTCAGCGCTGCACGGCGCAAAAACCACGAATCGCTGCTATCGGACACAAGAAACACCTGCTTAAACGGATAATCCCGTTTGAGCATCGACACTAGATTCAGAACGGACATGTCATCAACCGAGTAAATGAACGCGCCCGTGACAAGTGGATCTTCAAATGCCTTGCGCGCAAGAACACCCGCGCTTTCCCTGCACACAAACGGCAAATCAAGATGCTTTGACTCGGATATCCCCAGTGCAAGCGGCTTTTCCAGCGTTAACGCATCGGCGCACACGAGCGTCTTTTCGAACGCCGACGCACCTCCCTGCGCCTGCTTCCGCGATTCATCCTGCATTCCATCGCAAACTGCCGCCTGCGATTCCAATAGCATTTCGGAACATGATTCAACCTGCAATCTCGGATGCAATTCCGCCTTCGATTCCACCCGATGCCCAACCAGCGGTTCTTCTTGCCACTTCACCTGTACGGATGAAACCTCTTGCGTCTTCGTCTGCGGTTTACCGCACGCTTCCGCGCGCACACCGCCGGTAAGCATATCCAACGACAGCGATGTGGTCCCCGCACCCGCAATCCACTTATTCGTGACCATCGCTTGCCACCTTCTTTTTGCCCGCTGCACTATCCCTCGCAGCCTCCCCGCTCGCAGGCTCAGGGTCCTGACCGGAACCGCCCAACGCGGCACCCGCGGAGCCCGAGTCCGCAGCGCCAGAAGCCGCAACCGCACCCGAAGCATCCTGCCCTGGCAGCACGAAATAAAGCTCCGTGCGTTCTTCGGCAGCGATAATCTCCGCCACAGCCGACGGCTTCACCGCAAGCGCAACCCACGACAACGCCGCGCCCGAACCTGTACCGTTTCCATCAAAAGCGCTGGTAGCAAGCACGTTCACGCCCTGAGCAATAAGGGTCACCCCGCTGGCACCCGCCGAATAAATGTCTACAGAAAATCCCGGCTTTAACGCACCGCCAACCGCTTGAACCTCTTTTGCGGAAACGCTCACCGCAACCATGCCCGATGGAACCTCGAACGAAGAAGAAAGCGTGCCAAAGCGTTTGCTTGACACCACCTCTCCCGCCATAATGGGAGAAGTCGCTTGCTTTCCCAGCACTTGCTTTGCGTTTGTCACCGCTTGATCGGGCAGCATGCTTACCAGCCACGAACGCATTTCAACCGACGAAGCACTCAGTGTTTCGCCCGCAGGTATATCGCGCGTTGCAACACAGACTTCCACCTGGTCGCCGCCGTATTTCGCCAACGCCTCCGTTCGAACGCGATCCGCTTCTCCCCGCACGCTTTGGGTGTACCCGAAAACACAGAGCGCGCAAGCAACGGCACACGCTATGCCAACTGCCATTTTTTTATCGATACGCATATGACTCCTCCCTTGCTACAGGGAGCATCATGAACGGTCACGCTATCAAAAAGCCATCAAAACGGCCCTGCGCGCTATCAAACCGTCTACAAAAAGCTATCAAATCGCGCGAAAACGCTATCAAAATCCTACAAAGCGGTAATCACGGGCTTTCGACGCGGCCGCGTACAGCACCGCGTTACGCAGCGCACCCGCGCGCAGCGCCGCAACCCGCACCACCGCAACAAATCCACAGGCGGCGCCAGCCTCCCGCCTTCGCAGCGCGCTTCCCGCCTCCCGCCTTCGCAGTGTTCACCTCCTACCGACGCCTTCGCAAGTCCCTAACGCACCCCCACAACGCGCAGCATCAAGCCGCAGCCCAAACGGCGCATCCAGCACCGTTGCCGTGCCAACACCACCGACTACGTCAACAACCTGCAACATTGCTCTCTGCAATTGTGAAGATTCGATATAATATTGCGTTGCTGAATTAACTTTTTAGAAAGGATGTCCATGTCACAAGAAGAAGTCACTAAGGCGCCGAAGAAGAAACTCTCTTTGGCGGCGCAAATTGGCATCGCCCTGGTGCTTGCCATTATTTTCGGCCTGCTTTTGCAGCAGTATGCCGCTTTCACCGATTCGTACATCAAGCCCTTCGGCACCATCTTCCTGAACTTGCTGAAGTTCATTGTTGTGCCCGTAGTCATCTTCTCTATGATCAGCGGCATTATTTCCATGAGCGACATTCGCAAGATTGGTTCGATTGGCCTGAAAACCGTCGTCTACTACCTGTGCACCACGGCTTGCGCCATTATCATTGGCATTCTGGGCGGCCTTCTGTTCAAGGGACTTTTCCCCGTTCTGGAAACCAGCGACCTTGCCTACGACGCAAAAGATCCCGTTTCCCTTATGGACACCATAGTGAACATCTTCCCGTCCAACATCATTGCGCCCATGTATCAAAGCACCATGCTGCAGATCATCGTGCTGTCGCTGCTGTTCGGCTTCGCTATTCTGCTTGCTGGTAAAGCCGCCAATCCCGTACGTGAACTGGTAGAATCCATGAATGTCGTTTCCATGAAGTGCATGGACATGATTCTGAAGCTTTCTCCTATTGGCGTGTTCTGTCTGCTTGTTCCCGTTATCGCTAACAACGGCTCCAAGGTTCTGGGCTCTCTTGCCATGGTTCTTCTGTGCGCATACGTATGCTACCTGGTTCATATGTTCCTGGTGTACTCCACCACCGTGCGCACCATGGGTGGCATGAGCCCCCTGAAGTTCTTCAAGGGCCAGATGCCCGCCATGATCTTCGCGTTTTCCAGCGCTTCGAGCGTAGGCACCCTGCCCATCAATATGGAAGGCTGCAAGAAAATGGGCGCAAAGGACGAAGTGACCTCCTTCGTTTTGCCGCTGGGCGCCACCATCAACATGGACGGCACCGCAATTTACCAGGGCGTTTGCGCGATCTTCATTGCATCGTGCTTTGGCATTGATCTTTCTTTGGGCCAGATGGCCACCATCGTTTTGACCGCAACGCTTGCCTCTATTGGCACCGCGGGCGTTCCGGGTGCTGGCATGGTTATGCTCACCATGGTGCTTGCTTCGGTTGGCTTGCCAGTCGAAGGCATTGCCCTGGTTGCTGGCGTTGACCGCATCTTCGACATGGGCCGCACCGTGGTCAACATCACGGGCGACGCTTCCTGCGCGCTTATCGTTTCCCACAGCGAGGAAAAACGCGAAGCTAAGCTGGCCGAGAAGAACGCCGCATAAGCTTCTGAGCTGCACCTTTCAAGAAGACACCCACTAACCGCGCGTCTTCAATCCGCAAAATCGCAACGCCCCTGTTTCTCGCCTGAGAAACAGGGGCGTTTCCTTGTGCCCAGCTAGAAGGCATTATTTATTTTCATCGCAAAGAATTAGCCTCCAAAACAGCATTCAACAGAAAATACCTCCAGCAACATAAGCAGTCAGCACGCGTAAACCGTGATCAAAAGAGCCCTTGCCCACCCCCGAGAAACCATCTTGTCAAAAAATAAGCCTCAATGCGCAAAATATGACGGTACGGGGTAGGTGTAGCAGCTAGTAAATCAGCACTCTCCATCAGCCCAGTTCTGCGACCTGGGGTTTTGCGGAATCCATTCGAACTAAACGGCTTAAATGAGCTGAAATACCGATGTCCACACCTCCCAACCTGCCCCGTACCGTCATATTTTGCACATTAACCTTCGATTTTCGACAAGATGCCTCATTCGGGGTCCAATCACTCAACCAAACTCCAACAAGAATATGCAGAGACCGCCGGATGCTTTATTTGAAGGCGCAATGTTTTTACAGGCAGAACCCGCAGCAAGAATCAATCCTCAAGCCCAAGCCTTTTGGTCTCTAGTGCAATTATCTCCTGGATTCCCGATTCGCTCAAAGCAAGGCTGGCTTCTCCGCTCTTTGACTTATCGGCGTAAAAGTCAAACTCTGATTGCTTGGCATAGAGACGATTCATCATATGACTATCAACGCTGTTTTCACAGAGGAGCCGGTAGACCAGCACGTTGCGCGCCTGTCCCATCCTATATGCGCGAGAAATCGCCTGATTCTCAATCGATGGCTTCACTTGGGGCTCGCAAATGACAACCACACTTGCGCTTTGAATATTGAGACCCGTACCACCCGCTTGAATCTGGGCAATCAATACTGCCCCATCATCATCTCTTTCAAATTGATCGATCATTTCTTGTCTTTTTGACGGGGAAACACTTCCTGTGATTACGCCCGAACAGCGCTCGGCAACCATTCTTTCAACTGCATACAGCGTGCTCTTGAAGAAGGAAAATACAAGGATTTTGCGGCCTTCCTCCTTTGCTTCATCGCATATTTCAAGAAGCCGCTGAGCCTTCGATGACTCCTCTAAATTATCCACATCCCAAGATATGCGCCTCATTGCCATGAAATTCTTGGAGTTAACAGCATCAATGTAGTGGGCACGATCAGCCCTCGTCATCAAAAGCCATTCTTCGCTTTCAATAAGATCGGGCAGCTCATCAAGCACATCTTCACGCTTACGCCTAAAATAAACACCTGCTATTTTATTTTGAAAGCTTGACGAAAAAAGCATGTTTCTCATCGTGTGCAAACTGGCCCCAATTTCAGGATTGAGACAAGTAATAAGGAAGCACATTTCAGACACTCTGTTTTCCAAGGGGGTGCCCGTCATGTAGAGTGCATACTCCGTGTTGCTGACGAGACGAACAAGGGCCTTCGTCCTCTGCGCATCAGGATTCTTTGCATAGTGCGCCTCGTCTGCAACAATCATATCTGCAGAATAATCTTGACCGTCATTGAACTTACGAATGGTCTCGTAGGTGGTCACCAAAACTCCGCCATCTTCCCTCCAAGTCTGCAACGATGCCAAAATAGATTCTCCATGGCACTTATATGAAGAAAGATTCGAATGGCGATCGATTTCTCGGCACCAATTCACTAGCACACTCGCAGGACAAACCACCATAAAACGAGACTTTCCCCTATTCCTAAGCGCAACCATTGAAGCAATCGCTTCAATGGTCTTACCAAGGCCCATCTCATCGCCTAAAAGCACTCGTTTTTGAGCAAGAATGTATTTAACAGCAAATAACTGATATGCCCTTAAAACGCAGGTCAACCCCGCTGTATTAACATCGGTATCCTTGACTTTGCCCGCCAAGGCGTCACTCAGTCCGTACGCTTCTTCCTTTTCGATGCCAAGATCGGTCACATTCTCAATAACCGTATAATAAGCAATAGGGTTTTTCGAAAAATCATCCCATACCGCTTCATCGCTGGCTGCCTCAACACGCCCAACAACACGTAAGACTTTATCAACCCGTTGAGAATATTCCCCTGAAACAAGGTTAGCTATCGCATGGGCGGCTTTAAGGGCTTCTTCCTTCTTGGCCCTTTTTGAGAAGGTCCAGCGAAAACCACTCGTTGTAGGAGCTGCTTGATTTATCAAATCACATATTCTTAAATGGGTTTTTGAGTAAAGCTTATTGGCGTATCCAACCGCGTCTGCTTTGTTTTTGCAGACATAAACCGCCCTAACCAGAAGTGTTGACGACTCATCCTTGTTATCGAGAGAAAGACGTATTCTGGCCTTGGAACGCATAGCCTGCTCCATATAGGATGAAATTTGAATAATTTTTTCCACACTTTGCGGCCCAATTCCTTCAATAAAAGAAAGAAGAGAACGCCTTTGACGAGCATCCCACATGGTATTAATGCCAGCCGCTCTGAGCTTAGCAACACGAATGCCCGCCTTTTGCGCATTGATCTGCTCGATTTCCATGTGGCGAAGCGCGTTTTCTACCTGCGAATCAATAATTTCGCCAGCAGCAAATCTCACCATTTCTTCATCGGCCCACGATGAATCGACAACCTTTTTCAAGGATGTCTCCAGCGACGTCAACTTTTCAATTTGGTTTTTTACAAACTGTGAGTCGGGTTTATTAATCTTGCTCATATCTTTTCTCCAAGGAGCTGCGTTTCGTTCCGCAAACAGAAGACGAACTATAGAATCGCAATGCGCGCTTCAAGATTGCCATTCGATTCAGAATACCCTCAATGATACCAGGTGTAGAAATAATAATTGATTGCATTCCACCTTGGCAGGCAGGGGGCAACAGTGGGAGAATGAAAGCGTTCGCGCCGCACGAGCGCGCTCGTCGATCAAGGAGGAAGCAATGGCAACGAATAAATACGCAGGAACTCAGACCGAGAAAAACCTGGAAGCGGCTTTTGCTGGCGAATCCCAAGCACGCAACAAGTACACGTATTTTGCATCGACTGCGAAAAAGGAAGGCTTCGAGCAGATGTCTGCCCTGTTCCTGAAGACGGCCGACAACGAAAAAGAACATGCAAAGATGTGGTTCAAGGAACTCAACGGCATTGGCGACACCGCCCAGAACCTGGCCGCAGCAGCCGATGGCGAAAATTACGAGTGGACCGATATGTACGAAGGCTTCGCCAAAACCGCAGACGAAGAAGGCTTCCCCGAGCTTGCAGCGAAATTCCGCGCCGTTGCTGCGATCGAGAAGCATCACGAAGAGCGCTACCGCGCGCTGCTCAAGAACCTGGAAACCGCGCAAGTATTTGAGAAATCCGAGGTCAAAGTGTGGGAATGCCGCAACTGCGGTCACATTGTCGTAGGCACGAAGGCGCCCGACGTTTGCCCCGTGTGCGATCATCCCCAGTCATATTTCGAGATTCACGCCGAGAACTACTAGTTGGCAGCGCGCACGCCTTGAACGTTGCGTAAAAACGTAAAAGCGCAGTTGAAGCGCCAGAAGAGAAGAAGGTCCGCTCAATCACGAGCGGACCTTCCTTTTGCCACAGCAGCTTTTGCTACAGCACTTTTAGTACGGCTCATCCAAATTAGTATGGGCAAGCGCATCGCAGCTCAAGTCGAAAAACTTACCCTGCCTGTAACGGTCAAGCGCAACCAGCGCAATCATGGCACCATTATCGCCGCACACGGAAAGCGGCGGCAACGTAAGACGCACGCCCATCTTATCGCACATCTTGCGGTACGCCTCGCGCAGTGCGGGATTTGCGGCAACGCCACCGCCCAAGCAGAATTCTTTTGCGCCCGTCATCTCAAGCGCTGTCTTTGCTTTCGCCACCTGCACGTCCACAACCGCGGCTTGGAAGCTCGCTGCAATATCGGGTAAATTCAGCTCGCGACCTGCATCTTCTTCTTGATGGATATACGTGATAACCGCCGTTTTCAAACCCGAAAGCGAGAACTGCAAATCGCCCGAATGCATCATGGCGCGCGGGAATGCAATTGCCTTGGGGTTGCCTTTCGCGGCATATGCGGAAATCGCCGGACCACCCGGATACCCCAAGCCAAGCGCCTTCGCCACCTTGTCAAACGCCTCACCCACGGCATCGTCAAGCGTGGTTCCCAACGTGGTGTAGTTACCCCAATCCTTCACGTGAACGAGCATGGTGTTGCCACCGGAAACAAGCGAAGCAACCAACGGCGGACGCAAATCAGGTGCGCCAATCTTGTTCGCGTACAAATGGCCTTCCAGATGGTTCACGCCAATAAACGGCTTACCGGCCGCCCACGCAGCCCCTTTCGCGAACGCAACGCCCACCACCAGCGCACCCACTAAACCAGGTGCATACGTTACCGCAACTGCATCCATATCATGCCAGTTCAAAGATGGTATTTCTAACTTTTCCGCCGCTTGTTCGAAGCACGCATCGCACACGCCGCAAATCGCTTCAATGTGCTTGCGGCTGGCAATTTCGGGCACCACTCCGCCGAAACGTGAATGAAAGTCAATCTGCGACGCAACTACGTTCGCGATGATTTCGCCCTGGCCGTCCACAATAGCGGCCGCCGTCTCGTCGCACGAAGACTCCAGCGCGAAAATGAGCGGACGCGAGTCGGGGGAAACAGAAGCAGCCACCATGTCGCCGCCCAGACGCAAATCCATGCCAGCAACATCGCGGTTGCTCAAAAGCTGCGCCAAAGGCGCGTTCTCTGCAGACGAATCGGCATCAGCCGCGCAATCATCATCGGCCGCTGCGCTGCAGGAAGCCGCCTGCGTAAAGCAATACTCCGTTGCACCTAAATCGCGCGCATCGCTTGCCATGTGCGCAAGCAACTCGTTTTCTACCAGGTCATACGCCGATTGCTCAAGCGTGAACACACGACGAATCTCCAGCACGCCATTCGCAACGGCGCCAAAAACATAGCCGACCAGGGCATCGTCTTCGAAGGCAAGCCACGCCAGAGTCGTCTTGCACGTAGTAGCCTGCGCCAGCTCGTCCTTGCAAGGGGCTTGCGCATCAAGCGCGCGCACCGCATCAATCCGACGCGCATCCAGCGGCTTGTAGATAATCGACTCGCCCTGCACGCCCGACGTCAAATTTTTCGTCGGACGTTTAGGCAACACCATGCGCTCGTTTTCCTCTGCATCGGACAGGCGCGTGTACACCGGCAACGTGAAGGAAGGGTTGTGACGCGCGGCATCAAAGGGATCAATCTTTCCCTGCATCCACAGCGACTGCGCACAAAGGAGAAGACCCTTGCCGCTTGGCGTCCAAAACTCCTGGTCAAGAGCGGGAGCAACCGGTTCGAAAAGCTCGCGGTACTTGCGCAGCGCATCGCCTGTAACGAAATCGAGCGAGCAACCATCGCCCGCACATGCGCCTGCGCCCTCCGCATCTTCGGCGGCACCCATGCTCGCGCCGGTGTCTGCCGAATCCGCAGCGGCGCCGCTCACCGCACCTGCAACATCCCCACCAGCTGCGGACAAACGCTCAGCCGCTACCTGCGCTTTCACCACAGCATCGGCATCAAGGCGCTCAACGCCGCCGTCGCTCAAGTGAAAACGAACCGGATACACCTCACGACGCATTGCATCGGCCACAACCGCACCCGTACCGCGCACGCCCACAACTTGCGCGCCCCATGCAATCGCATCAAGCGTTGACACGCCCACCAGCGCCACACCCAGCGCATGGGCGATGCCTTTCGCCGTTGCCAGTGCAATGCGAACGCCGGTAAACGAACCAGGACCCCGTCCGCATACCACACATGAAATCTGCGCGCGCGTTATGCCGTAATGCGAAAGCACCCGATCAATACTCGGGATAAGCTGGGTGTTCGATGCACGATGCGCCTCAATCACTTCGGAATGAATGCAGCGAATCGTCTTCGTTTCTGCATCCAAAACGCCCACGCCAAGCGCGATAACCTCGTTTGCCGTATCGAAAGCCAACACGCAGCGATCTTTCGCGGCAACCGTTGTTACCGCCTTGCCAGAAACTGCATCATCGCAGGTAAATGCCATATTTCAACCTATTCCGTACTTCTATTCCCACTCTTGCGCTTGCACGCACGACAAGCACCCCGGAACGCACCGTCCGCCGCGCACAGCGAACTCGTGCGCCAACGAATCAGCACGCCAGACGTGCCTACACCGCGCGACGTTCGCACTATTTTACCGTCTTCACCAGGCGCGACTTCGAATCATTCGCCCACAAAAAGAGCAACTGCCGACTGCTATCCCCATACGCGTGCGCAAAAACCACGCGCCCATCGGGATTATCCTCGTCCTTGCGAATCTCAATCTCCAAATACGAATACGGCAGCGCGCCGGGGAACTTGTCGCCCCACTCCAAAAACGACGCACCATCGGACTCAATCGTGTCGTAGAACCCAATGTCATCAAGCTCTTCCTCTTGCTCAAGCCGATATAAATCGAAATGATGCAACGGAAGGCGTCCACCATCATACGTCACTTGAATATTGAACGTAGGACTTGTGACCTGGTCTTTTATGCCAAGCCCATCCGCAATGCCTTGCACGAATTGCGTTTTTCCCGCACCTAAATCGCCAATGAGCACCACCACATCGTTCGGACGCAAATGGGCAGCCAGCGTTGCAGCCAGCTGCTTCGTGGCCAAAGGCGTTGTGGTGACTCTCTTGTACGTTAAACCGTTCGCCATGGCTATTCGCACTCCTTCGCATTGCCCTGCTGCTCATCCTGGACAGCGACGCCAATCAACGTCGGACGCAGCTCTTGCATTTGAGCAATCTCTTCATCCGAAAGCTCTGGATCCTTAGGATCGATATCCTCCAACACATCCTTGACCAGCTGCGACACTAAATAGCGCGCCACAAACTTCTGGTCGGCGGGAATCACATACCACGGCGCAGCCTTCGTGGACGTGCGGTAAATCACCTGCTGGTACGCATCCATATACTGGGGCCACAAATCGCTTTCAGCCAAGTCACCCGCAGAAAACTTCCAATTCTTCTTCTGCGTGTCAATGCGCGAAAGAAAACACGCATGCTGCTCCTCGCGTGAAACGTTCAAGAAAATCTTGACTACGCGATACGAATTTTCATCCAAATAGCGCTCGAAATCCTTTATCTGACGATACCGCTGCTCAAAGAAGTCTTTCGTGTCTTGATCGATATTGCGCGGCGCCATGGTGTAACCACGCTGCATTTCGTGGACTTTCACCACCAGAACGTCTTCGTAATACGAGCGATTGAACACGCCGATTTTGCCACGCGCAGGAAGCGCCTTTACCGCACGCCACAGATAATCGTGCGAAAGCTCCTCTTTCGATGACGTCTTGAAGCTGGTGACTTCCACGCCTTGGGGATTCACGCCGCTGAACACGTGCTTGATGGTGCCGTCTTTGCCGGCGGCATCCATGGCCTGAATCAGAACGACCACGCCTTCACGCCGATCGGCATACAATTTGTCCTGCAACTTCGCGATTTTCTTTATGTTCTTCGCCATTTCCTTGACGATTTTATCCTTGCAGCTTTCAGGCACCTGCAAGTTCGTCGGCAGGCTGGCAAGGTCGAACGAACCATTCCCCGCAAAGCAAAAATCCTTATACGAAGGCTTCTCCATAGCATGCTCCTTATCGCCGTTCTTGCGCATTCTCCGTTCACGCCACCGAAGCAGCGCACGCAGCCAGCGAATCAGATAAAGCGCGTAACGCCTGGTCACGCACTCATAACCACCTGAATGCAACAGCCCGCGCAAAACGCGCGGGCACGGAAAAATTGCAAGTTGCTCATGCGCATCCAGAAGCACGGACACGCATCCGTCAACGCGCATTCGCGCATCTTTCAAATTTTACGCCATAGCGGCAGCCTTCACCACATGTTCCATCAAAAGAGCTGTTGTAACCGACCCCACACCACGAGGAACGGGCGTAATGGCGGCAACAATGGGCTCAACGGAATCGAAGTCAATATCACCGCACAGATTTCCCTGGTCATCCACGTTAATACCCACATCAATCACGGTTTGACCTGCGCTGAAGTAACGCGCATCGTACGCCTTGGCGCGTCCCGTTGCGCATACCACCACATCAGCTTCGCGCGTGATTTCCGCAAGATTCTCTGAACGCGAATGGCAAATGGTCACCGTTGCATTGCGCTGCAAGAACAGCATGGAGACCGGCTTGCCAATAACTAAGCTGCGGCCAATAACTACCACGCGTTTGCCCTGGACAGACACGTTATAGTAATCGCAAATCTCAATGCAAGCCTGTGCCGTGCAGGGCGCGTAGCCTTGCCCTGTGCCAGCGAAAATGCCCGCCAATGAAGAAAGCCCAATGCCGTCCATGTCCTTGCGCGCATCCAGGCGATTGCACAGCGCCGTTTCGTCAATTCCCTTGGGAAGAGGACGGAACATCAAGCAGCCATGAATGGAGGCATCGTCGTTGATGCCGTCAATGGCAACCTCGATTTGCTCTTGCGTGGCATCGGCCGGCAAGACAATCGAGCGAACCTCAATGCCCAGCGTTGCAGCGACCTTGATCGCCGAACGCTCGTAGGACAAATCATCGGGACGTTCATCCACACGCAAAATGGCGAGCGTCGGCGTTATACCTGATTGAGCCAGCGTTTTAACGCCCTCTGCCACACGCTCTTTCACTGCATTCGAAACTTCTTTTCCTGTAAGGAGCACTGCCATACCATTTCCTCCTAAACTATTGAAGTCCAGCGAGCCTTGTTCTGCCCGCGAAGTTTTTCGATTCTGGTGAACCAAGCACCATCTTTCTCTTGCCGAATCAACGCGAACGAGAGCCTTTGCGCCTTTTACGCTTTACGAATGGCGCCAATCACCAACGCACCCACCAGCTCTGCTTCAGCATTTGCGCGTTCGATAAGCTCGTCGGCTTGCTTTTCGAAGTTTGCCGCCAATTCCCTATCAGCCATAGTGCCCGTATTGATAAAGACGTTCAAGCTTGCCGCTTCTGCCGCCGCGCGCGCAAGCAGCGCCGATGCACCCGCATCGGAAACCGCCAGCTTAGAGCCGTTTTCTGCCATGAAACGAGCCTCCGACAGAACAACGCAGCACACTTCCATAATGCGCAGCGGGACCAGGCATGCGTCGCGCAATGCCGCCTGCAGCGCCTCTTCTTTCGCCTGCTTTTGCTCGGGCGTGTCTTTCGGCAGGCCATACGCAACCGCCAAGGGCTTGAACGCAGCCGCATCGGCGTCGATAAGTCCCAACAAGTCGCCGCGCAAAGCCTCAAGTTGATCCAAATGCTCTTTCACCTGGGGTTCCACCGCAGCGTATGTCTTTTTCCCCACTGTCAAATTGCCCACCATGGACGCCAAAGCCGCCGCAATAGCCCCCACATAAGCAGAAGCGCCGCCGCCACCGGGAGTCGGGGCTTTCGACGCTAATTCATCAAGAAACGTTGTGTCTACCATGCGATTCTCCTTGTCCACTAAAGCAGTGCATGACCTGGGCGGCATTAAGCCCCGCTCCCATAAGCCAAGCACGGCTCGATAACAATTCACCTGAGGGCGCATAGCCCCGCGCAAACAATCCTACGCAACAGCTTAAAGAAAAAGCTGCCCGCCGCGGATGCACCAGCAACCCCGACAAGCAGCCTTTATGTCTGCATTCGTAACCATCGCTTACCACGCCGCACCATGCACCGCGACCGCTTCGCCGCGATTTCCGCATTGCGGGCGCTCGCGCGGTTCACTGCAATCACGCTAACGTTTTAGAATAAGCCGGAAATCTTACCCGTTTCGTCCACGTCAATCTTGAAAGCAGAAGGCTCTTTACCCAGGCCAGGCATAGTCATGATTTCACCCGTAAGCGCAACAACAAAGCCTGCACCTGCGCTTACCTTTACCTGGCGCACGGAAATCTTGAAGTCGCGCGGCGCGCCCTTCTTCGATGCGTCGTCGGAGAAGCTGTACTGCGTCTTGGCAATGCACACCGGCATGTCGCCAAAGCCAAGCTTCTCCAGGCGCTCAATCTCACGCTGCGCCTTGGGCTCGAAAATCACGCCATCGGCATGGTAAATGCGCTTGGCAATGGTTTCGATTTTTTCCGCCAGACCCATGTCGTCGGGGTAGGAGAACTGGAAGTCGCTCGGCTGATCACACAAACGAATCACTTCGTCGGCAAGCTTCAAGCCGCCTTCGCCGCCCTTGGCCCAAACTTCGGACAGCGCAACGTTTACGCCCAGCTCCTTGCACTTGGCTTCAACCAGGTCTAGCTCGGCCTTCGTGTCCGTGGGGAACGCGTTGATGGCAACCACGCACGGCAGCTTGTAGACCTGCGTGATGTTCTCTACGTGCTGCAGCAAGTTCGGCAGACCCGCTTCCAGCGCCTCCAGGTTTTCCTGGTTCAGGTCGATCACCGCAACACCGCCGTGGTTCTTCAGCGCGCGCACCGTAGCAACAACAACCACGGCATCGGGCTTCAGGCCGCACAGACGGCACTTGATGTCCAGGAACTTCTGAGCTCCCAGGTCAGCGCCAAATCCAGCTTCCGTTACGGTGTAATCGCCCAGTGCCAGCGCCATGCGCGTTGCCATAATGGAGTTGCAGCCGTGCGCAATGTTCGCGAAGGGACCGCCGTGCACAAACGCGGGCGTTCCTTCAAGCGTTTGCACCAGGTTCGGCTTAATAGCGTCCTTCAACAACGCTGCCATGGCGCCTTCCGCGTGCAGCTGATGCGCCGTTACGGGTTCATCGTCGTAGGTATAGCCCACCACAATGCGACCCAAGCGCTCCTTGAGGTCGGTGATAGACGTTGACAGGCAGAAAATTGCCATAATTTCGCTGGCAACCGTAATGTCAAAGCCATCCTCGCGCGGCACGCCATTCGATTTGCCGCCCAAACCGCTCACGATGTTGCGCAGCTGGCGATCGTTCATGTCAACAGCGCGATGCCACGTGATCTTGGCGGGATCAATATTCAGCTCGTTACCGAAATGGATGTGGGCGTCCAGCATAGCGGCCAGCAAGTTATTTGCCGCGCCAATAGCATGAAAGTCGCCCGTGAAGTGCAAATTAATATCTTCCATGGGAACGACCTGGGCATATCCGCCACCAGCCGCGCCACCTTTAACACCAAAAACAGGTCCCAGCGAAGGCTCACGCAACGCAACAACCACATTCTTACCGCGCTTGGACAACGCGTCAGATAAGCCAACAGTTGTGGTGGTCTTTCCTTCGCCCGCAGGGGTCGGGTTAATTGCGGTTACCAAAATAAGCTTGCCAGGAGTATGTTCTTCCTCGCGAAGCAGATTAAAATCGACTTTAGCCTTGTAATTTCCATAAACCTCAAGGTACTTGTCCTTGATGCCTACTTTCTTGGCAATTTCACTAATGAGTTCCGGCGTTGCCGCCTGAGCAATTTCGATATCGCTTGGCATGTTTTTCCTCACTCTCAATAGCTCACTTTTCCGTTGCCTATCGCCGTTACCTGCATACTACGACGCAAAACGCAAAAATCTCAAGAAGATATTGAAGGCTTCGAAAAAGCGTAGGGCTATCCCAGCAACATTCATAGCGCGCAGAATACTGTTGCGATCTCCCTCTTCGCAAGCTCAAAAAAAATGGCTGCTTATCAGCAGAAATATCTTCCTGTGACACTATTGTATTAGCTCGGAAGAGGAATTGTTACCAGATTTTTATTTTGTGCATTCTTTCCAGTTGAACGCCAAGCGAAGGCCCTCCAGCGTAAGCTCGGCGTTCTGATCTGTGATGGTTTCGCTGCAGGGAGCAATAATGGGAGCCAGTCCTCCCGTGGCTACAACGGGCGCTTCGTAGCCTAGCTGCGCAAAAATGCGGCGCACCAGTCCGTCAACGCGTCCCGCTTCGCCGTAGACAATGCCCGACTGAATAGCGGTTTCCGTACTGGTGCCAATGGCCACGCCGGGATCCACCAGCTCCGTTGCGGCAAGTTTCGCCGCATACGAAAAAAGCGCCGATGCCGATGTGCTCACGCCGGGCGCAATAATGCCGCCCACGAACAAGCCCTCTTTGTTCACGACCTCAATATTAGTGGCCGTGCCAAAATCAACCACCACCACAGGCGCGCCGTACAAGTGAACCGAAGCAATGGCATCGGCAACACGGTCGCTGCCAATCTCATGCACGTTGGGATAATCAGCCTTGAACAGGCCTTCCGTTGCTTCTGCAGTACACACGAACGCCTCGGTATGGAACAAATCACGCGCCACCCGCTTCCACGCCATAGAAAGCTGCGGCACCACCGATGCAAGCGCCACGCCGTTAACGCAGGAACAATCCAGGCGCTGCGCGAAGAACATCGAGCTCAGCGTTGCGCGGATTTCGTCTTCCGTTTGCTTTTTGTTGGTTGCCATGCGCCACACAAACTGCAGCGAATCGCCTTCGTAACCGCCGATAACGGTATGGGTATTTCCCACGTCAATAGTTAGTAACATAATCATGACAACCTTTACAACCGCTGATAAACTACAGGTAGTTTCTCGGTATAGTTTTACGTTAAGCAAAAAGCCTTTCGGCGTGCATTTTTAAGCGCACGCACGTGTTCGGGGCGCGCGTTTTGATGCACGCGTTTTGAACGAGCACATTATAAACGAGCAAGCCACGCGAGAAAACCCGCCTGAAGCGCACAACAAGCGCAAACGACGGCCGCAAACAGCAGGCGCAGACGGAAAAGAAGGGACAAGGAAGCATGAGCGACAAACAAACACGTATCTTGGTTGTTGACGACGAAGCATCCATCACGGAATTCGTGGGGTACGCCCTGCGCAAGGAAGGGTACCTGGCCGATGTGGTGGATAACGGCGAGCAGGCCCTTGCCATGGCGCGCGAAAAACCGTACGACCTGTTCGTGCTTGACATCATGCTGCCGGGCATTGACGGCTACGAGCTATGTCGCCGCATTCGTTCGATTTCCGCAGCGCCGGTTCTGTTCCTTTCCGCACGCGATACCGAACTTGACAAGGTAGTTGGCCTGGAGATTGGCGGCGACGATTACCTGGCGAAGCCCTTCGGCGTGCGCGAGTTCATTGCCCGCGTGCGTGCGCTTTTGCGTCGCGCATCCGCCAGCGACAACAGCCTTGATGGCAACACGATTGTTGCTAGCGGCATTACGCTGGACGAAGGTGCGCACACTGCAACGGGCGATAAAGGCCCCATTGAGCTGACCCCCCGCGAGTTCGAGCTGCTGGGTGCGCTCATGAAAAACGCAGGCAAGGTGGTTTCCCGCGAGGATTTGCTGCGCGATGCCTGGGGCTGGGAATACCTGACGGAAACGAAGACGGTTGACACCCATATCAAGCGCCTGCGCGACAAGATTGAAGCTGCCGGATACGACCCCGGCCTGGTGGAAACGGTGCGCGGCTACGGATACCGTTTCAAGCAATAGGCGGCAGCGTTGAGCAACGGGACACATGCAGACGCCTTCAAGCCTAAATACCTAAGGCGCATGCGCCCCGCCCAGCGCGCAGCACATGCAGTTAACGCAGTTCAAGAAAGCTGAAAACAATGAATAACCTGCGCTTTTATTTCGCAGTTCTTTCTACGCTCATGGCAATGTTCGCCACGGGCTTTGCTATGTTTCTCAATCACGCCATCAACGGCACCCCTGCAACCCTTCCGTTTCTGGAGTGCATAGTGCCTGTTGCGCTTACCACGTTTTTGCTGGGATACGTTATTGGGCACTTCCTGACCGAGCCGTTGCGCGAGCTCACAGAGAAAGTGCGCAACCGCAAAGAGGGCACCACGTTTGTGTTCACCCGAAAAGGACGCCTGCACGAGGCCGATGACCTGGCCGATTGCTTGGAGGAGCTGGCGCAATACGCAAACGTGCGGCAAAAAGAGCTCACCGTGCGCGAAAAACGTCAGTCCGAATTCATTAGCGATGTTGCCCACGAGCTGCGCACGCCGCTTACCGCCATCCGAGGCAATGCCGAGATGCTGCAAGACCCCGACTTGCCGCCCGACATGCACGATCGTTTCTGTGAAACCATCATTCGCGAATCACAACGCTTGACCAACTTGACAAAAGACCTGATTACGCTCGAAAAAATCGAAGGCTCCACTACCCAAGCGGCGGAAATGAGCCGCGTGAACATGAAGACTGTGGTCGAAGAAGTAATGAACAACTTGTACCCCATTCTGGTGGAACGCCAGGCAAACACCGCCGTGGTGGGAGAAGCGCCCGATATTTTGGGCAATGCCGATCAGATGAAACAGGTTATTCAGAACCTGGTGGAAAACGCGAGCCGTTTCATCAAACCAGGAGGTCACATTACCGTTGAACTGCGCGGATTGAAGGGCAACTGCGTTATCACGGTGAAAGACGACGGCTGTGGCTTTGGCGATATCGATCCGAAGCTTCTGTTCGATCGCTTCTACCGCACCGATTCGTCACGCCAGCGCGGCACGGGCGGCACAGGACTAGGACTGGCTATCGTGAAATCCATTGTGGAAGCGCACGATGGCACCGTGGAAGCCGTGAATCTTTCCGGCGGCGGCGCCTGCTTTATTGTGGCTATCCCCGCCATCCCTGCAGCGTAAGTACGGGCTTCGTAACATATCCGCAGATGAACACGGCGCGCCAGCATATTGCCGACGCGCCGTTTTTGATTCTAGATGCCGCCTGCGCCAGTGCGGCGCGACACCAACGCAGCACGGTCGCCAGCGCAGCACCAGCGGCTGCCACTAGACACCGCCAACGGGCGAATCACCTACTTGAACAGGTTCCCCAAAATGCCGCGCACAATCTGATTACCTGCCGTGCGCGTAAAACTGGTGGCCAGCGATGCCATCTGACGTTCGCGCTGTTCCTGCTTGCGCTGCTTTGCGCGCTCTTCTGCTTCCGCTTTTTTCTCGGCAGCACGCGCGGCGCGCTCCGCTTCCTTTTCCGCTTTCTTGCGGGCGGCTTCTTCTTCCTTTGCCTTCTTGGCCTCGAACTCCGCTTTCTCCTTCTCGAACGCAGCACGCTCGGCAGCAAGGGCGTCGGCTTTTTCCTGCTCTTCCTTGGCGGCGGCTATCATCTCATACGCCGATTCGCGATCCACCGCCGTTCCATACTTTCCCTGCAGCGGCGCTTGCGCCGAATACGCCGCTTGCATTGTGGCATCGTTTGCGGCTGCCATCAGGCATTGCGGCGGCAAAATCTTCGCGTATTCAACTACGCTGGGGCGCCCATCCTCATCCAAAAACGACACGAGCGCCTCGCCCGTGCCCAAGTTAAGGATTGCTTCTTCAGAATTGAACTTCGGGTTCACGCGGAAGCCCTGCGCCGCGGCCTTCACCGCTTTTTGCTCGCTGGGCGTATAGGCGCGCAGACCGTGCTGCACCTTGTTGGAAAGCTGCGCAAGCACCTCGTTGGGAATATCGCTGGGGCTTTGCGTGATAAAGTACACGCCCACACCTTTGGAGCGGATGAGCTTCACCACTTGCACGATTTTGCTGATCAGAGACTTGGGCATGCCATCGAACAGCAAGTGCGCCTCGTCAAAGAAGAACACGAGGCGTGGTTTTTCGGGATCGCCCACTTCGGGCAGCGTGGTGAACAGGCTTGACAGCATCCACAGCAGGAACATGGAATATACGGCTGGGCGCTGGATCAATTGCGCGGCGTTCAAGATGTTCACGTAGCCGTGGCCGTTAGCGTCGCACGCGAACCAATCGTTCAGATCAAGCTCGGGCTCGCCAAAGAAAATATCGCCGCCCTGGTCTTCCACTGCAATGAGCGCGCGCAGAATGGCACCAACCGACGCCTGCGCAATGTGGCCATACGTTGTTTCCAGCTCTTTGTTGTGCTCCGCCACAAAGTTCAGCATGGAGCGCAAATCCTTCAAGTCAATGAGCAGCAACTGGTTATCGTCCGCCACGCGAAACGCAATGTTCAAAACGCCTTCCTGAACATCGGTCAGGTCAAGCAGGCGCGCCAGCAACGTAGGACCCATTTCAGAAACGGTCACGCGCACGGGAACCCCCGCGCCACCAAGCATATCCCAAAATCGGCACGGGCACCCGCGCAAGCTCCAATTCTCAATGCCGAACTTCGTCACGCGCTTCTGGATGTTCTCGGTATCATCGCCTGCCTGCGCCATGCCGGTCACATCGCCCTTGACGTCGGCCATAAACGTAGGAACGCCCGCCTGGGAAAAGCCTTCGGCCAGCAGTTTCAGCGTAACGGTTTTGCCCGTGCCCGAGGCGCCCGAGATAATGCCATGCCGGTTTGCCTGGTTCAACAGCAGGTAACAGCGGTTTTCGGGCGTGCCGTCTTCCGCGTTCAGATTGCCCGTGCCCACCCAAATTTTGCTTCCGTCAAGCATGACGCCTCCTCTGCGACGCAATATTTTACTTGCGGTCATTATACCGTTGCTGGCACAATGAAAAACCGAGAAACAACAGGCATTGATACGTGCAGAAGGGTTCAGGCAATGGGTGCGATAAGCGAAGGAACAGGCGCGAAAGCCGAAACGCTGGATGCAAGGGTAGAAAGCGCAGGAGGCGCAGGTGCCGATGCGCACGTTTTCGATGCTGCAGGC
This sequence comes from uncultured Eggerthellaceae bacterium, assembly GCA_934648845.1. GTDB lineage: Bacteria > Actinomycetota > Coriobacteriia > Coriobacteriales > Eggerthellaceae > CAKUOV01. Next base: position 16,907 of record CAKUFS010000001.1, on the reverse strand, counting down.
ATAAAGGCAGCCGCTACCGCTATCGTCGCCAACAGCACAACCCCGGAAAGCTGCGAAGACTGCACCTACCCCACCTTGTTCGGAGAAGCGCAAGTTTTCAACGTAGAAGCATCGGACGGAACACCGCTGCGCTTGCTTTCAATTGGCGATGGGTTCCAGTCGGCAACGTTCGTGGGGGCGCGTCGCTTCGAGCCGCCGTTTGCGTATTGCCGTGCGCTCGATTGCCTCTTTGATGCCCTACCGCAAGCACGTCGCATTTTAATGCTGGGAGGTGGCGCTTTTTCGTATCCCAAGCACGTTCTTACAACGTATCCCCAGGTGAAGATGGATGTTGTTGAGATTGACCCTGCTGTTATCGATATCGCGCGCCGTCATTTCTACTTGGATGAACTTGAGCGCGAATGCGGCAGTCGCCTTTCTGTTTTCGCCTGCGGTGGCATGGATTTCCTGCGCAACGCCGCGCCCGGCTCTTATGACGCTATCATCAATGACTGTTTTGCGGGAATCGTACAAGATGCGCCGCTTTTAAGCGAGCAGGGCCTCTCCCTTGCAAAGACGGCACTTGCACCAGGCGGCATGTATCTTTTGAACGGGTTGGCGCAAAACGCGAACGACAACACCGATTGGGACACCCTTGACGCCATTGAACGCGCGTTGCGCTCCTGCTTCGATGCCGTTGTGCGAGAACCCGTCTTCGACCAGGAGTTTTTCGGGAATATCAACCATATTTTCATCGCACGGTAAACACGGGCTGCAAATCGCTGCAGTATCGCCTTTATGAGCAAGCGCAGAGCCGCCCTTATGAGCAACTGCGCGCAATTCTTGCGCTCACCAAATTCTTCAATAGGCGACCTCTTTGTCCCTGCCGATAATCGATTATTTCCTATTAATTGAGTATGAATTATAAAATTTCTCTTGACATTTCATGCGCTTTCATTAACATATGAACAGTAATTCATATGTTGAAAGGTTCCATTATGAGCGACAAGAGAAGAGCGCACGAACACGAAGGAGCTTCCGTCGAAGATGCTACCGCCGATGTCGCCGCATCGGAAATCGCAGCAGCAACAAGTTGCTGCACCTGCTCAAGCACGCCTATCGACACCGAAGCAGACACCTTTCCCGACGAGGAAATCCTGTACGACTTAGCAGACTTGTTCAAGGTTTTCGCCGATACCACGCGCATAAAAATCCTTTATTGCCTAATGGGAAAGCAACTTTGCGTAGCAGACATTGCAGAAACCGTCTGCGCAACGCAAAGCGCCGTATCGCACCAGCTGCGCATCTTGAAGCAAGCACACTTGGTGAAATTCCGCCGCGACGGGAAAAACGTGATTTACGAACTTTCCGATGATCACGTATACACCATGCTTTCCCAAGGCATGACTCACCTCTGCGAGTAATAAATGCCGGCATAACGGCGCATAACATCAAACGGCATCACTGAACAGGGACAGCAGTCCCATAGATACAAAGGAGCACAATCATGAAAAAGACGTTCAAACTTGACGAGCTGGGCTGCGCAAACTGCGGCGCAAAAATGGAAGACGCCATCAAGAAAATCGAAGGCGTTGTGAGTGCAAAAGTGAACTTCATGGCGCAGAAACTCACCATCGAAGCAAGCGACGAGCGTTTCAACGCCATCATGGACGAGGCACAGCGCATCTGCCACAAAATCGAGCCCGACTGCGATATCGTACGCTAAAACAGCTCTGGCAACATTCGGTTTAGCCATCCTAGCTGAATGTTGTCTTTTCAAGACACGAAACCCTCTTACGCGGCTAGCACTACCTTGCTGCGCCCATGACGCACTCCCAATAGCTGGCCCCAAACCAACCGCACGCCGATCCTCAAGGAGAACCAACTTTGAATAAGAAGCAGAAAAAATGGCGAAACCGTATTATTGTTGCATTATGCCTGTTCGCTATTGTCTTCGCGTTTTGCGAGTTCGCACCTCTTGAAACGTGGACAGGCAGCAAACAGACCGCCATTGTTGTTGAATTCGCGCTGTTTTTAGTTCCCTATCTTATTGCTGGCTACGATGTGCTGCGCAAAGCGATCCTGGGAATCGTGCATCGGCAGCCGTTCGATGAATGCTTGCTCATGACCATTGCAACGGCGGGTGCATTCGCTTTAGTCGCCTTCCCCGAAGGTGATCCCCATATGGCAGAAGGCGCCGCTGTTATGCTGTTTTACCAAGTGGGAGAGCTATTTCAGAGTTACGCCGTTTCTAAGAGCCGCAAGAGCATTTCCGACATGATGGATATTGCGCCGGAATTCGCGAATGTCGAGCGCGATGGCCAGCTGGAAGAAGTTGACCCCGATGACGTTGCCGTAGGAGACGTGATTGTGGTAAAACCAGGCGAGCGCGTTCCTTTGGACGGAACGGTTCTCGAAGGTTCGAGCGATTTGGATACGTCCGCGCTCACGGGCGAATCGCTTCCCCGCCGCGTGTGCGAGAACGACGATGTTATCAGCGGATGCGTGAACCTGAACGGCGTTTTGCGCATAACGGTTACAAAGTCTTACGGCGAATCAACCGTGCAACGCATCCTTGAGCTGGTGGAAAACGCCTCGGATAAGAAAGCGCGCACCGAGAATTTCATCACGCGTTTCGCGCGCGTTTACACGCCCATCGTTACGTTGAGCGCCTTGGCGCTGGCGTTGCTGCCTCCGCTCTTTGCAGGCGGTACCTGGGCCACCTGGGTCGAGCGCGCACTGACGTTCCTTGTTGTATCGTGCCCCTGCGCCCTGGTCATTAGCGTGCCGCTGTCGTTTTTCGGTGGCATTGGCGGGGCATCGCGCCACGGCATTTTGGTGAAGGGCGGCAATTACCTTGAAGCGCTTGCCCAGGTAGATACCGTGGTGTTCGACAAAACGGGAACGCTCACAACCGGAACGTTTCAGGTCACAGTGCTGCACCCTGCGCAGGGCGTTTCGGAGAGCCAACTGCTGGAAGCCGCCGCGGCCGTGGAATCGTATTCCGATCATCCCATTGCCCAATCGGTGCGCACGGCCTATTGCAACGGAACCGTAAGCAACAGCGACAGCAATGCCGGCAGAACCAACGACACCCTGCGCGAAATCGATCGCAGCCGCATTGCCCAGGCAGAAGAGATGGGCGGTCATGGCGTAAAAGCGCTGGTGGACGGCAAGGTAACGCTTGCCGGAAACGATAAGCTCATGACAGCGGAAGGCATTTCTTTCCAGTCCTGCACCGAAGTTGGCACCGTTATTTACGTGGCGCAAGAAGGCCGGTTCCTGGGTTCGATTGTTATCTCCGACGCCCTTAAACCCGATGCTGCGGACGCCATCACACGTCTTCACGCAGCCGGCGTTAAACGCTGCGTTATGCTTACGGGCGATCGCGAAGAGGTTGCAAACGACATTGCCTCTCGCTTGCACCTTGACGCCGTGCATGCGCAACTTCTTCCCCAAGATAAAGTCGAGGAATTCGAACGAATCCTGGAAGCGCAGGTCAACGGAGCGAAAGTTGCGTTCGTGGGAGACGGCATCAACGATGCGCCCGTGCTTACGCGCGCCGATGTGGGCATTGCCATGGGAGCGCTGGGGTCCGATGCCGCCATTGAAGCAGCCGATGTGGTACTCATGGACGACAAACCCTCGAAAATCAGCGCCGGCATTCTCATAGCCCGCAAGACTATGCGCATCGCACGCCAGAACATCGTGTTCGCCTTAGGCGTGAAACTGCTTGTGCTGGTGCTTGCCGCGGTAGGCATAGCAAACATGTGGATGGCTGTTTTCGCAGATGTAGGCGTTGCCATTTTGGCCATTCTGAACGCAATGCGTTGCATGAACACGAAAGACGCGGTGCGATAGGTTTCCGCTCGGGCAGTATCGCGGATTGCCAACCATGGGAAGGTTGAACCGAACTGCGACGCTTTGGATAAGTTGAGCGAGCCTCAAAACGCAAGGAAGCATTATCCAAGCGGAGTCGTGAGGTGAATGCCTTCCCATGGTCGGCAATTTGGCTGCAAGCACAACGAGGGGCTGGTGGCAAAAGGGTTGCAAACACCCTTCGCTACCAGCCCCTTATTCAATAGGGTTAAAAAGACCCCGTCACTTTTTCACGCTTTCCCATATTAGCAAGTCATGAATTTCGTCCACGGCTCGGTAAGCGAGACGATCATCGTATCGGTCGATTCGCCACCGCTGTGGCACACGCGCTTTTCCTCAGGCGGAAGCTCCATATAGTCAGCACCGTACATCTCGGTAAGAACGCGATCGTAATCTTTGGGAGCCTTTGCCATAACGTCTTCGAACGGAATCTCGATGGTCTCGGCAAAAGGCGCTGCCGTGATTTGGCCAGGGCTTGCAGAGAAGCACGTATCATGCTCATAGCCCTGGCCCATGAGGAACTTATGCTCAAAGGCCGCCCATTCCTTCATATGCGCTTCATCGGAACCACGGGACATAAACTTGCAGTACAGTCTGCGCAACCCACCTTTGAGCTGGGCTTCCTTCTTGTAATAATAACGGCTTGCCAGCTGATCCATGCGCTTTTCTGCCGCGCGGAACTTCTTGGATTCCGCCTCGTTCTCGCGTGCGGGAGCCGGTGCCAACGGGAAAATATCAATGCAAATGCCCCACATACCAGGCACATCGCGATAATCGCGCGGCAACGACGTAGTGTTCTTCAGCCCGATGCGCTGCCAGTAAATCAAATCATGCACGTTATCGGCGTGGCACTGGAAGTAATATTCATCGCCCAGTGCGCCCTGGTGGCATACCTCGCGAAACTTTAGATAATCGTCAACGGGCATGCATACATCAATGTCATCATCCCAGGGAATAAAACCTTTATGGCGAACGGCGCCCAAAAGCGTGCCCCAACCAATGCACCAGTTCAGGTCATGCTCTTCGCATACGCGCATGAATTCCTTGAAAATCCTTAGCTCTACCAGCTGATATTTACGCAGTGCTGTTAATTCTTCTGCCATTGCTTGTCCTTTTCCGTACCAGTACCCCATACCAGATACCCGCAGCTACACCGTACTTTGCGCTGCGGCCGAAATCGCGCTTACTCCGAATGTTCCGCGCCATCAACCCACCAAAAACCTTGCGCGTGAGAAGGCACACGCTCTTCTTCGGGCGGAAGCAGCATATAATCGCCGTAATAGCTGCGCAGGAACGTATCGTAATCTTCGGGCGCGGGAGACATGCGTCCCTCAAACGGCAAGCGCATGGTAGCTACATTCTTGCCCATGCGATATCGCGTAGGATCGCTATCGGGAACAGTCCATACTTCACATTCAAGTGCATCGGGGAACGTGTTGCGTAGCTCGTTGAACGCACGCAACCAGTGCTTGTACCCCTTCGCACGAGCGGGAAGGTATCCAAACAGGCGTTTCACCAGGCGTTTCTTTCCTTCTGTTTTAATGGCGGCAAAAAAGTCCTCGCTGGCGTAGCGCAGATTCGCGTACAGGCGATCCAGCTCGTGCAGTTTGGCGTCCTCATCCGGCGCACCCGCCAAGCCCAGCACGGGGAAGATATCCACAAACACGCACTCCACGAAATCTTCGCGCTCGTATGCCAAAATGCCCTTGCTCGCGCACGTACGCGTGTCGTAGAGTTTCGCGAACGTCTGGTGATACGGAATCGCGGGCGGCACGGCATCATCAGCTATGCGCATGTTGCGTGCTGCGAAGAATTCTTGCCCTTCAGGGGAAGCCGCCAACTCCAAAAAGCGCTTATAGCTTGCAAGCGGCATAGCCAAATCCAGATCGTCATCCCACGGGATAAAGCCCTGATGACGCACCGCCCCAATAAGCGAGCCGTACGCCAGCCAATATGTCAAATCATGCGCTTCGCAGAACTCATCCATTACGTCAAGCATACGAAGTTGACATTGTTTTACCTGCTCATCGGTAAGGTATTCTTTTTCAGAAGCCATATCCATTCTTTCTATCGCCTCTATTTCATGTACCTGCGCAACGCGTTCAGCGTTTGCGCCTTCGCGCCTTCGCGCTGCCGTAGCTTCACCCAACTTTCGCTTCCGAACCGCGCGCGTCCCAACAAACCCGCGTCGCAAAATGATGACAAAAGGTGGAGTAATTTGTCATCATTTGCGCTTCAATTTGGACAGAATACGGTCGAAAATGCCGCGGCATTCATCCCATTCGCGCGTCTTACGGTACAAAAGCATCCACAGCGCCGCGGAAACCGCCACACCAAACGCACCCTTCACGAAGAATCCGAGCAGCCCACCCAGCGGCACCAGCTCGCACAGGAACAGCAGCACCGCCATGGTCACCGTGTTGATCAGCAGATACTTCGTGAACAGGAACAAATACTCACGCAGCGGGCGCTCCAAGCCAAACTTGTACACCGCCCAGCCCTCGTAGATGGTGGAGATGCCCAGCGACGAAATAGCGCAGCCAATCAGCACGCCGTTCAGGCCGAATGGGAACGCAAGCGCCAACGAAAGCAGCGGCAAGAACACCGCTTCCAGCACGGCCTTCCATTTCGTCTTCCAAAACAGGCCATACGCGCTCGTAAACGAAAGGGCGGCATCGCGCATGCCCTTCACGTAGAACAGGAACACCACCAAAAACACCGTGATGGGCTCCAAACGCCAATCGGGTCCCGCCAGGAAATCGATGAAGGGGTCCACCGCGCACACAAACCCGCAGGATATGATCATGTAGAGCATGCCGTTGACGAAAAACGTGGTGCGGAATACCTCGTTTTGGCGCTCTTTCGATTCCGTTACGCCCAAGTTGCCCACGCTGGCGATAAGCGAATCGAACACCTTCGTAAGCACCTGCGTAAGCGCGTTTACAATCATCAAATAGTTACCATACAGCGAGGTCACGCCAATGCCAACGACATTCGTGATAATCAAGTTGCTGGCCGGCGTAGAGCACGCGCCCGCAATCTTATGCATGAACAGACCCACGATGTTTTGCTTCACATCGTGCAGAACGGCCTTGTCAATAGGCTTGACGTCCTTCTCCTTCAGGTACGGATACCGCTTGCCCGACACGTACGCAATCACGATGTTTTGCAGCAACGTGCTGCTTACCATGCAAATCAGGAAATACAAGTATTCCTGCGTGAGTAGCAGCACACAGATTTGCGCCACACACATGACAATCTGGAAAGCGTACGTGATTAGATACACCACGTAGCTCTTCTGGTCGGCCATAAGCAGCGAACCACGGTACGAGAAGAAATACGACACGCCCGTGTTCAGCACGAAGCAGAAGAAGTACGCCTGAATCATGGGGATATCGGGGCAATCCGGACCTAAGAGCATGCGGATATTGGGCGTAAGAGCTGCACCTAAAATGATAATGACAATACCAATGGTGATGTACACGCGCTTGAACAGGCGCATAAGCGATTTGACCGATTCTTTGTCGCCCTTCGCCAGCGGTTCGTACAGCGCGAACACAATAGCGCTGCCAAAGCCCAGGTCAGCCAATGAAAGAATCGTCAAAATGCTGGAGAACAAGCTTTCCAAGCCAACGAACACTTGCGCCAGCTGCGAAATAAGCACAGCGCGCACGGCAAACGATCCAATGGCATAAATCGCCTGACCGCCCCACGCCGCAAACACGTTTTTCAACGTGTTGCTGGTGCGACTCGATTCGCCCATTATGCCTCGCCGCCCTTCGACGCTGCGCTTGCAGTTGCGGAATCGGCGCCGCCCGCGGCAGCTGCTGCAGCTGCGGCATCCGCACCCTTCGCGCCGTTGCCTGCCCCCATCGCAGCAGGGCACAAAGCGTCGATGAGCGCCGTCCACCGAGGATACACCGCATCTTCTCCAAAGCGCTGAGCTGCGCGTTTGGAAGAAGCCGAGAAATCGCGACGCAGCTGCACGTCGTCCATAAGCTGCCCCAAACGCGCGGCATACTGGTCGCAATCAAACGAATCAACCAGAAAACCGTTCACGCCGGGCGTAATCAAGTCGCGAGGACCGGTATCCACGTCAAACGAGAGCAACGGCAAGCCATACGCCATTGCCTCCAGCAGGAACACCGGCAAACCTTCGCGATACGAAGTAAGCGTGGCAATAGCGTAATTCGGGAACACATCCTGCGTGCGCTCGTAGCGGCCCCGCAAGCGAATCTGCTTGGAAAGCCCCGCCTCTATGAGCTGTTTTTCCAGGTCAAAGCCGCCTTCTTCATCAAGAACGGCCGCACCCCATACATCCCACACCCAATCGGGATGTGCGGGCATCACGCGGCGCGCAATCTCGAACAAGTGGTCAACGCCTTTCTCATGATCAAGGCGCCCCGCCCACAGAATGCGTTTTTCTTCCACCGCGCACAAGGGCGCCTCGCGCAGCAGCTCATTTGACACCCAGTTCGGGATAACCTCAAGCTTGCGCGCAGGAATGTGCAAAAGGCGCTGGTAGTCCTGCGCGGATTGGCTGGTCAAAACTACCGCTTTATCACAAAAATGCGCACACACGTTGCGCAGAAGCGTTGTTGTCTTGTCGTCAAGCTGATTGATAAGCGCACCGTGGTCGCAAAACACGAGCTTTGTTTTTGCCGCTTTGCACGGAAGCAGCGCCATAGCGCTTTCCTCCACGCAAATGCCCATCAGCACGTCAACATGATTCTCTTTCAAAGCGCAGGTCAGCGGTTTGCGCACCTGCTTGAATTGCTCGCGGAAGCGCTGCGCCGTGCTGCCAAGCGAGACCACGCTTACGCGCTCATCCAGGGGAAACGCAACAGATTCGTGAGTAATGCGCTCGATAATGACAACACGGTATTCATTGCATAAACGGTTAGCCAGCGAGATAGCAACGCGCTGAGCGCCGCCCATATCCTGCACCGACGAAAGGAAGAATCCGATCGTTCGCTGCAAACCACCGGCACTTCGGCCAGCTGCTTGCTGAGACTTCACGCTCCCCACCTGGTGTAACGGCAACGCTGCCCCCGAAAGGCGCGCCGCTTTCCCCTGCTGTTCCGCCTGCTGATTCGTATTCACCTGCGCCCGTATCATTCCTGCGCACCAGCTTTTTCGGACGCATCCGCTGGAGCTACATCCGCCGGAGTCGCATTCGCCGAAGCGGCATCTTTCGCGCCTGCTTCGTTGTATTTCACCGTGCTGTTCTGAGCAAACACCAATTTCTCGTATAGCTTCTCGGAAAGGCACAGCGCGCGCAACGCAATCTTGCGCTTCGCGTTCACTTCCGGATGCTTCAAAATGCCCTTCTTGTGCTGTTTCAGCCACGCAATGATGTCCTTTTTGCGCTTCTTATCAGGGCTGTTACTCAAAACCATGCCGTCAAGCACGTCAAAATGCGCCCAATAGCAACGGAACATCACGTCATCGATGATTTGCGGGAAATGCTTCTCAATCACATGGCGATTATGCTCCCACGCATCAATAAGGTCCTGGCGCGCACGCGTTGCAGGGTTCGACGTAATGGTCCCTTCTGCATGCCAATAGAAGTAGCGCGGCGTGGTATCAACCGCCACTTTGTCCACCTTCGTGAAGAAATCAACAACGGTCCAGGAATCCTCGTGCGTCATGCCCACCGGCTGCGGCACCTTGTGAAGCAGCCACGCAGGATATAAGCGCGGCGGCACGCATACCGTGAGCGTCTTGTTCAGAAGCATGTCAGAAAGCACTTCTTGGCTAGTCATGGTTGTGCGGATGATTTCGCTCGGGTTTTCCGTGTGGTCGAAATACACATCAGCAATGCCGCAGATGGACACATCAGCATCAGCCTCGACCAAATGCGCATAGAGCGACTCGTACATATCGGGTGCCACATAGTCATCGCTATCAACGAAACCGATATAATCGCCGTGAGCAGCCAAAACACCCGCGTTGCGAGCGTCGCTCAAACCGCCATTGGGCTTGTGGATAACCACAATGCGCTCATCGCGCTTGCCCCATTCGTCGCAAAGAACAGGGCATGAATCGGGCGAGCCATCGTCAACCAGAATGATTTCCAGATTTTGGTACGTTTGCGCAAGCAACGATTCAACGCAGCGATCCAGGTAGTTCTCAACTTTGTAGACCGGCACAACAATCGAGATCAAAGGTGCGTTTGCGCCGTTTGTCGCATCGGCAGCACCTGCGCAACCGGCAATTGCGTCGGTCGCGTTTGCGCACACGGCAGTCCCGTCCGCACCCGCGCAATCACCCGTCGCACCCGCATCCACGTGCTTGTTTTCTTCCATTTCCAGCATGGTTTCTCTATTCGACTCCGTTTTATCGATCGGTTACCGTCTCGCCGCCGCCAAAGTGGTACGCGCCGCTCTGCAAACGAATCACATCATTTGCAACAAAGCGCTCCACCAGGTCAGTTACGGCAAGAACGTCCTCTTTCAGCTGCATGGGCAAATACGCATCGGGGCCACCATGAATACGGCGCATGAACTCAAACGCCTCGTAGCGATGCCCCTCGCCCGCGCATTCGAAGTAATACTTCTTCGTGTCGCGCAAATCTTCGCCGCGAATCTCAAAGTAATCCGTCTTCCACCACGGCGCCGGCACATACACGTACCCCAACGTGCCCGTGATGATCATATCGCCTTCGGTTTTAATGCCGCGACCCGCCATAAGCGTGGCGCTTGCCGCAGGATACAGCAACTCGCACTTCGTCCACGAGCAAAAATCGTCCTCAAAAGAGCAGATCAAACGCGCATCGCTGGGGTCGTTTCCCAAAAACGTGGTAGCGGGGAGCATAATATACGAAGCTAAATCGTAGAAGCTGCCCTGGTACTTGTCGCTTTTATCCAACCACGACGGCGATTGCGTAAACGATGCGCGGATGTCCTTGATTTCGCCTACGGCACCGCTTTCCAGCAGCCAACGCAAGCGCTCAAACGCCGGCAAATACAGCGTTTTATCCGCCTCCATGAGCACCAGACCCTTCTCTTCCGCCAGCGCGTAGAGCTCTTCGCCTTCCGCGCGCGAGAAGAACATGGGACCTTCGCACAGCACATGGCAGCCTTCGTTCAGCGCGCAGCGAATAAGCTCGGCACGCTTATCGGGGCTCGCGCTAATGTACACGCCCTGCACGCGCTGGCACAGCTCCTGCACCGTTGACGCCATGAACAGGTCTTTCTTGCCAGCATCCTTGCAGAACTTCTCGGAATCTTGATCGGGGAAAGCATAAGCACCCACCACGTTGATATCGGTTACATGGGAGCATTCGCGGGTGAAGCGCGCGGCAATGTAATCGTTGCCGATAATGCCTAAATCAAGCTGCGGCGTTGCCTGAGCACGCAGCGCCGTGGACGAAACACCTTCGGTACGCGGCAGATACACCACATCGCAGTAACGCTTCAAGTGGTCGAACTTGCCTTCCCAGTCAGAGCCAATCGCGAAAATGTCCACGCCGTACTTTCGAATGTCGGCGATTTTTTGCCCCTGGTACTCCTCGGCAATAACCAAATCGGCAATGCCCGTTTGCTCAACAGCATGCATGCGCTCGGTGAGCGACTGATGCACGTTCAGCTTTCCACGCACGCGATCGAAGTCGTCCGAGGTCACACCAACAATCAGGTAATCTCCCAAGGCCTTCGCGCGGCTCAAAAGAGCCTCGTGCCCGTAATGGAACATGTCATACGTGCCATACGTTATAACGATTTTCTTACCGTCTCTCATGTGCTTTCCCTTCGCCATTGCGCGTTGCCGCGATGCGTTATTGCGTTTTGCCAACGCAAAACTGCGCCACATTCTTGCGCTCTTGCACCAGGTCGCGGCGCCCGTTCCATTCCGCAGCACCGCCAGACTGGATCGTACTTACTTTTTCTTCTTCGAAATCAGAATTGCGCCTGCCACCGGCACATCGGCAATGCGTACGGCCTTGAGCGCCTGATCGATTTGCGCACCCGAAGCAGCACCTTCCGTGAACACCAGCGCCACCGCCCCGCAAGAAGCAACAGAAGCAAGAGCCGCGGGAGAAGAAAGGTCATCCACGCAGGTCACCGACTGGGTCATGCTCTCGGAAATCGACTGAGCCGCTGCAGCCGCCCCATCGGCCGGGCAGGCACCCGCAATTGCCACCGAGTCAACGTCGTTGCGAGCAAGCAGCACGCTCAGAGCCGAAGCCGCGCGAGCGTAATCGGCATCGCTTTTCACATAAGCCAAAACAGAAAGGTCAAGCATGCGTTCAACGTCGCGCTCGCAGCGAATGCGGCGCGAAAGAATGTCCACGCACGCGAAAACGAAAATCGCACCAAACAAGCCCACAAATCCAAAGATAATCAGGTTTTTCACGCTTAAGCTGCTGCTGGTTTCCACGGCGGACTCAATGTTTTCCAGCTCATCGGCGCCGCGATCGGATACTTTCGTGTTGTCGCCCGCCTTCAAGTAGGCAGAATCGGCAACCACCGCGCTCTTGATGGGCAGCGTCTCTTCCATTTTCTGCGCCGCCAAAGCTGCAGCGTCGTTTGCTGCCGCCAGGGCAGTCTCTTCCGTAGGAGCCGAAACATCAATAAACACGTAATTCGTGTAGAAGCGCGCGTTCTTCTCTTCGTCGAGCCACCAAGGCGATGCAACGGTCACTTCGGATCCGTACGTACGACGAATCTGGCCGGCAACGTTATCGTTGAGCACCGTGCGGCGCGCATCGGAAAGTATGCGGTCGCTTTGCGTGTCAATCAGCGAAGTGTCCATGTCTTCCATGGAGAAATACACCACGGCTTCGGCGGTATACGCCTTTTCGCTGATCTCTTTTGCCTGGTCATCGGTCTTTACGTATGAGCTTGCCACACCAGCGCCCAACACCAGAACAAAAATCACGATAATCGCGACCACGTGACGTCGAATGCTTTCTACCACTGCCCCCACATTGAACATTTTTTCTACCTTCCTGCTGTAACCCTATTGAAGAATTGCAACGTTATATGCATTTACCGAAGAAGCACCCAGCTCGCAGGATCCTGCTTTGCAGGAGCCTAAAACATAGATGCTCGGATTGTCCATTTTCCTGATGTCTCCCAGCGGAATGCTGGATACCTTCGCTGGGCCGGAATCGCATGCCGCAGTCGTGCGACCAGCGGAAACACCACAGTCCGCCGCTTTAGTGCAGTCGCTTGCCGGCATAGTCTGAGCCTTCGCACCCGCGCCAGCTACCGATGCTTTCGGAGCACGGCACGCCTTGCTCAAGGTACGCAACGGACCGCCCGACGTACCGCTTGCCTTGCCGCCCGTCAATGCCTTTCGCTCCTGCGCCGCAAGCACGCACTTATTCAGGGAGTACAAACCCGCAGAAAGCACAATAAGCGCGAAGACAGCCAACAGGAAGCGCGTAGACCACAGATAGGAAATCCATTCATCGTAGTAGCCGCGCGGCATATGAAAAACGCGGGAAGCCGCCGTGAGCGCACACATTCCCCAAAACCAGCTGCGTCCCAAGCTGTGCGACAGGGCAAACAGGCCGCAGCCCAAAATGAAACTTCCCACCGCAATGCCGGCGTAACCGAAGTCGGCGAACAGCTCAAGGATGTACGACGATCCGTAGCCTTCGCCACCAAGATAATTGCTGTGCGCAAAAAACGACATGGTGTGCGCATACGACCAACCTTGCGTAGCCAGCTCGTAGCTGTTCGTGGTAGGCAGTTGCGTGAAACCGAAAAACGTTTGCCCAATAAAGCCCTGCGTAATGGTGTCAATCAGGCCGCCCATGGAGAAGAAACGGAAGCCCAGCGCCTGGACCTGGTCGTTCACATCGTACGCACGCCCCAAAATGGTGAAGCTCACGCCCTGCTTATACAGCGCGTCCACAAGCAGCTCCGTGAAGCTCAAATTGGTGCCCTGGCCTGCGCGCAGGTAGTCCATAACGCCCATGGCCACAATGCCCAGCGGCGCCGCAATGCAGCAGAAAATGATAAGGCGGCGGGAAATCCACACTTCTTCTTTGTCCGTTACCGCGCGGAACACGAAATAGAGCGCGGCAAACAGAAACGCAATCACGAAGTCAGAACGCGAACCAATCATAAGCATGGGAACCGAGGTTGCCACATAGGCAAGAAGGCAGAAAACCGCACCGCGACGGCGCGGCATGGTGGCCAGATACGCGCACATCATAAAGGGCAGCATAGTCTCAAGCGTGCCAATCGCCCACGGCGTATACGAAGACGTATCGGCCAGGTAGAAATCGGTGTACATGCGTCCGTCCATGTACGCGAGCTTCAGCGACCCCGCGTACAGCGCGCCCAACACGCACACGATGTAACAAATAAACGACGCCGCGCGAATGTAGCGGACTTTTTGGGAATACTGCAACCTTCCCACGGCGGTACCCAGCGTGCGCATGGCGCCGCGTGCGGTACGTGCCGCTGACCGCATGCCATCATTCGGCATTTCCCCGCTTGCGACCAGGAGTTTCTTCGGCAACGCTTGCTTCGCGCGCGCTCTGTTCGCAACGTTCAGCGCATGGATGGAGCCGCACACCGCAGTCGCAACCAAAAGGCACATCATGGAAAGATAGAGGGCGTCAAGGGCGAACATCGTGGTTTCGGGCGATGAGAGCAACCACTGATCGGGCCGATTGCAAACAACCGAGATGAACGGGCGCGAGAGCAAAAACAGCGCAATGCCCAGATGCAAAAACAAGAACAGCAGGCGATCGCGCAACTGCAAGAATCCGTAAATGACATTGGCGAAGAACAGCACCATGACGCCCCAGAAGGCTACCGCGTAATCGCTTAATGCGCTTCCCGTGATGAAAAGCACCAGCGAAAACGGAATCAAAACGGTAAACAAACTGTAGGCAACGCAATACAGTTTGCTTGCGCCCCTAACGTATGTTCTCCCCGCTTGTGCCACGCGCGTATCCTGTTCTCGTCTGCGTCAATACAACCAGTACAAGCAGATAATTATAAATGAGCTGGTGATAAGGTAAAATCTTGGCACGATATAAAGCGCAGGTATTCCACAACAGAAGCTGGCGAAGGGACCAAAAGGGGAACGCCAGGGGCGTGGGAGGCCCAATTCGAAAGTGCGCGGAACGGCGCAACAGCGCAGCAGAAGCGCGCAACCGGAAAGAAAAGACGCCGACCTGCGTCAACGCCTTTATCAATCAACCTTGTTTTGTGGCAAAACTACTCTTGCCTTGGCGAGCGCGGTGGCTCGCTCTTGCGCTTGCAGCGCGGCTTTATGCCTCCAGCTCAAGCAGCGCATTCATGAAGCGGTCCATATAGCACGCTTCGCCCGTGGAAACGCGCAGGCAGTCGCCCAGCTTGCCCACGTTCGGATACGACTTGATCAGAATGCCTTTTTCGGCTTTCATGCGCGCAACAACTTCTTGCGCGTCCGTCTTTGGCTTGATGAACAGGAAGTTTCCTTCGCTGCCGTTATATTCGTAGCCGTGCTGCTCCAGCAAATCCATCAGGTGATGCTTGCCATCGAGCTGTTTTTTCACCAGCTCGTCCACCATGCCCGGCTCTTGCAGAATAGCTTTCGCGAAACGCATGGCAAAAGCGTTCACGTTGTGGGGCGTGCACAGCTTCTGCACCATGGCAACGCCTTCCGGCCAACCGGTAACGTAGCCCAAACGGCAGCCCGCCAAGCTAAACAGCTTAGAGAACGTCCTGGTCACAAACACGTGCTCACGTGATAGAGCGGTTTTGATGAACGTGCCCGGGTAGAAATAGTGATACGCTTCGTCCACTAAAACGGTGATTTCATTTTCGTCGGCGGCGGCCAGAATGCGCTCGAACTCTTCTTCGGTATACGCATTGCCCAAGGGGTTGTTCGGCTGCACCAAGATAAGCAGCTGCGTGTCGGGCGTCAGCTGTTCCAGAATGCGCTCGATGGGCATCTTCAGATCTTCGGTATACGTGACCGGCACAAACGTGCGACCGTACATCTTTGCGTACACCTCGAACATGGCGTACGTGGGGGTAACGCCCACAATACGACCGCCGGGAAGCGTGAACGCCTCCATAATCTGACGGATGCCTTCGGATGAGCCGTTGACCAGGCAAATGTGCTCGATATCGGTGCCCAGGTAGTCAGCCAGAATCTGCGTGAATTCCAGCGTTTCGGGGTATTGCGAAATGAATTCGGGGCCAATGCCTTCAAGAACCTTGTCGATGAACTCCTGCGGAAGACCACCGGGGTTCTCATTCAGGTCAAGGCGCAAGTAGCCCTCGCGCTTATTTTGGTCGAAAATACGATTCAGCGATGCCAAATTCGGATCAAGAACGTACATTTTTACTCCTTCAGACGGGTCGTAAAGAGTTTCAGAATAGTTCACCGAAGCCGCTTGTGACAGGCGCAATACGCCCAGCGGCGCAAAACTCACAGTTTCTTCACCCTTGCGGCAAAAATGTTGACAAATTACCCCACCTTTTGTCAACATTCTCAGGCATAACACCCGATGGAGCGCAGGATGCAAAGGTGTGCTTGCCTGAGCGAACAGAATGCGAAGCCATGAGGTGAACCTTTGCCGACGGATGCCCCGAACTGCCATTTGTTGACAAAAGGTGGGGTAATTTGTCAACAACGAGCTGCGGGATTAATGTGGGATTAGGGGTGCTCAATGACTTCGGTGTTATGCCAGTTGCGCAGGTCGTCGGGCGGAGGCGTCATGTAATCCGGGCCGAAAATCTGCGTAAGCACGCCAGGAACGTTATCGGGCGCCATGAAATAGCGACCCTCAAACTCGATGGGCTGACCCGTGCCAAAATCAGAACGAGGGAACAGCTCGCGGAAGCCGACCGCCGCCATAAGGTTCAGCGAACACGGATACTCGTCGTATTCAAGGCTGCGCAACGCATTATCCCACTTCAACAGCACGCGATGGAAATCGTCGCCATAGGGGCGAATCACGCGAGACAGCGCGCGCACCGTTTTCACCATCAAGTTGCCGGCAAAACCGCGATCGCGCTTCGTATCAATCACGTAATCGAACTCAGTCAGCGCATCCATGCCCTTCCACCAGGTCAAACGCAAGCGATGACCCA